>NZ_CP127294.1:7457500-7775416 GCF_030285625.1 Amycolatopsis sp. 2-15 | reverse complement strand
AGAGCGGGCTCGGCCGCGAGGGCGGGCACGAGGGTCTGCTGGAGTACACGGAGTCCAAGTACGTCGCCGTCTCTTGGTGACGTCCGGTCACTCTATGCTGGCACGATGAACAGGCCGCCGACGATCAAGGACGTCGCCGAGCGGGCGGGGGTGCACGCCGCGACCGCGAGCCGGGCGCTCAACCCCGCCACCCGCGGGATGGTCAACGCGCGGACGGCGAGCCGGGTCGCCGAGGCCGCCCGCGCCCTGGGCTACGCGCCCAACTCCGCCGCGCGCAGCCTGCGCACGCGCACGTCGTCGGTCGCCGGGGTCATCATCCCGGACCTGCGCAACCCGGTGTTCCCGCCGATCGTCCGCGGTATCGAGGACGGTCTGCGGGACGCCGGGTACATGGCCCTCGTCGGCAACACAGACGGCGACCCGGACCGCGAGCGCGAGCTGGTCACCGCCATGCGCGGCCGCCAGATCGACGGCTTCATCCTGGCCACCAGCCGCCGTTCCGACGAGCTGACGTCCTCGGTGCCCACGGTGCTCGTCAATCGCCGCACCGACAACGGCGGCATCCCGTCGGTCACCGCCGACAACGCCGCGGGCATCCACCTGCTCGTGCGCCACCTCACCGACCTCGGCCACACGCGCATCGGCCACGTCGCCGGCCCGCGCGACCTCTCCACCGGCTGGGAGCGCTACCGCGGCTACCTCGACGCCACGACGTCCCTGGGCCTCGAGGCGGCCACCGACGCGGTCGAGTTCGCCGGCGCGTTCACCGAAACCGCGGGCCACGCCGCGACCCTGCGCCTGCTCGCCGCGCACCCCTCGCTGACCGCGGTGCTCGCCGGCAACGACCTCATCGCCCTCGGCTGCTACTCCGCCCTGGCCGAACTCGGCCGCACCGTCCCCGGCGACGTCTCCGTGACGGGCTTCAACGACATGCCGTTCGTCGATCGCCAGCGCCCCTCGCTGACCACCGTGCGCATCCCGCACTACGACATCGGCCGCGAAGCCGCCCGCCTGCTGCTGGAACGCATCGCCTCCCCGACGGCGCCCGCGAAACGCGTGGTCCTCCCGGTCGAACTGGTCCGCCGCGACTCGACGGCCGCGGCGCAGAGCTAGCCACCCGCTTCTGCTGCGGCGCAATGAAAGCCTGCCGGCACGGCGATCACCGCTCTGGCGCCGGTCAGCGTCGGCGGAACGCATCGATCCCGCCGAGCGCACGGGGGCGCCGTGAGGAAACCTGTGAATCAGGCTGATCTGCAAGAAAACCCCGGTCCGACAGCGAGGAACCGTTGTCGGCCCGGGGGTTTCGCCTCGAGGGACTCAGTCCTGCGGCAGCAGCCCCGCCCGCCGGCCCAGCGCGCGGGCCCGGTCACCGGCCCGGCGCATCAGATCCGTCACGTGCAGCTCGTCCACCCGGGTGAACCGGCCGTCGTCCAGCAGCTGCTCACCGTTCACGAAGACATGCTTCGCGTCCGTCCCCCGAGCCGCGTGGACGAACGTCGTCAGGGGGCGGTGCACCGGCCCCGCGTGCAGGGTGTCGAGGTCGAAGACCGCGATGTCCGCGGCGTAGCCCGGCCGCAACGAACCGAGGTACTTGTCCGCGCGGACGGCGTAAGCGCTGTCTTCGGTGGCCATCGTCACGAGCTTGCCGAGGTCGATCGAGCCGGGGTGTTCGTGGAGCTGGTTCTGCAGAAGGCGGGTCCACTTGAGCTGCTCGACCATGTCGTTGGTGAGGTCGACCATCGGGCCGTCGGTGCCGAGGGCGACGCGGATGTCGTTGTCCAGCATGTGTTTCACCGGTGTGATGCCGGCGCCGCGGGCGGCTTCGGAGCTCGGAGTGTGCGCGACGGTGCTGCGCGAGGCCGCGATGAGGTCGAGGTCGTTGCCGCGCGGGTGGATGGTGTGCGCGAGGATCCAGCGGTCGTCGAGGACGCCGAGGCGGTGCAGGAACTGCACGTCGGTGCGGCCGGTTTCCAGCACCCACTTGAGGTAACCCTCGTCGCGCGACATGGTGCCGCCCGCGATGTGCGAGGTGACGAACGTGTCCTTCTCCACGGCGAGCTCGTGGCCGCCCACCACCATCTCCTCGGAGCTCGTGCCGAGCGCGACCCAGTGGGCCGTCGCCTCGAGCACGAAGCCGACGCGGATCCGGCCCTCGGCGGCGCCGTCCCACTTCTCGAACGACTCGCGCGCGCCGGCGTAGTCGTCGCGCGCGTCGTGCGGGCGGATGACCTTCGCGAAGAACTGGCGGACCCCGGCGTCGGCCACGGGTCCCAGGATCGCCTCCTCGTCGGCGATCGTCGTCTCGTTCACGAGGTGGTTGACGGAGCTGGTGGTCCCGCCGCGCAGCATGTCGAGCGCGGCGAGCTCACTGGCCACCCGCAGGTCGTCCACGTCGAGGTTGTCCTTGAGCGGCACGAGGCAGCCGGTGATCCACTGCTCCAGCAGCACGTCGCAGCCGAGCCCCTTGCCGTAGAGGTACCAGTCGTGCTGGTGGGCGTTGACCAGCCCCGGCAGCACGATCGAACCCGTCGTGTCCACGACGCGGTCCACACCCTCCCGGCTCACCGACCCCACCGGGCCGAGCTCGGCGATGGTCGTCCCGTCGATCAGGAGGTCTCCTCCGCCGAGAAGTTCCGGGCGACCCGGCGCGACGACCGCGCCTCCGCTGAGCAAAGTCCTCATCCGACTGCCTCCTGCCGAACTGTGCCTCATTGCGAAACCTGCAAGACCGGCCCGCATGGCCGCAAACGATTGCAATATCGTAAGAGCTGAGTAGTCTGTGGTCAATGGCAGCTTCGGCTGTGTTCCACCGCAAACGTTCACAGTCCACCGAAGGGATCTCACGATGTCCGACGCCCTGGAACCCGTCCTTCCGGCCGACGGCCGTGGCCCGCTGCCGCGTGCCCGCTGGGGCTCGTTCATCGGCGGCAGCTGGGTGACGCCCGAAGACGCGCCGGCCTTCACCGTTCTCGAGCCGGCCACCGGGGGCCGGCTCGCCGACGTGGTGGAAGCGAGCGACGACGTCGTCGAGCAGGCCGTCCGCGACGCTCGCCGGGCGTACGAGGGGGCGTGGGGCCGCCTCACTCCGCGCGAGCGCAGCGGGCTGCTGCGCAAGGTTGCGGCCCTGATCCGGGAGCACGCCGAGGAGCTGGCCGAGCTCGAGGCCCGTGAGGTCGGCAAACCGGTACGCGACGCGCGGCGGTTCGACGTGGCGTTCAGCTCCGCCGGGTTCGACTACTTCAGCGGCCTCGCCGAGACGCTCCACGGCGAGGTGCTGGACCAGGGACCCATCGAAGCGCGCGTGCACTACGAGCCCTACGGGGTCGTGGCCGCGATCCTGCCGTTCAACTGGCCGCCGATGCACTTCACCAAGAAGACCGCACCGGCGCTGGCCGCGGGCAACACCGTGGTCATCAAGCCGGGGGAGCAGGCGCCGCTGGCCGTGCTGCGGCTCGTGGAGATCGTGAACCAGGTCCTGCCGCCGGGTGTCGTGAACGCCGTGTCGGGGATGTCCGCGGGCCCCGCGCTCGCCGGGCACCCCACCGTCGAGCGGATCACCTTCACCGGCGCGACCAAGACCGGCCAGGCCGTGCTGCGCACCGCCGCCGAGAACCTCACCTTCGCCACGATGGAGCTCGGCGGCAAGAACGCCCTGATCGTGCTCGACGACGCCGACCTGGAGGTCGCCGTCACCGTGGCGATCGAGGGCATGTTCTACAACCAGGGCGAGGCCTGCACGTCCACCGCGCGGATCGTCGTGCACCGGTCGTTGCACGACGAGTTCGTGGAGAGGTTCGTGGCCGCGACCGCGAAGCTGCAGGTCGGCGACGGGCTCGACAAGGCCACCGACATCGGTGCGATGGTCGACGCGCGCCAGCAGCAGAAGGTGCTCGGCTACATCGACACCGCGGTGAAGGAAGGCGCGAAGATCGTCTTCCAGGCCGAGCTTCCGGACGACGCGCGCCTGGCCGGCGGCTTCTGGGTCCCGCCGACCGTGCTCACGGGCGTGCAGCCCGACCACACCGTCGCGCAGGAGGAGATCTTCGGCCCGGTCGCATCGATCATGGTCCACGACACCGATGAAGAAGCCGTGCGCATCGCCAACGGCACCGCGTACGGGCTCACGGCCGCGCTCATCACGCGCGATCACTTCCGCGCCTCGAACCTGGCGCGCGACCTGCAGGCCGGCATGGTCTTCGTGAACAACTACGTCCGCCGCTCCTTCCTCGGCTCGCCGTTCGGCGGCGTGAAGGGAAGCGGGTTCGGCCGGGAGAACGCCGCCGAGACCCTGCACGAGTTCGTGCGGGCCAAGAACGTGCGGTTCCCGTCGGGCCGCGGGCCGATCCCCGTGTGGCCGCCGGTCGACTGACGCCGATCGGCTCCGAGCGTAACCGCTGGACGTGATCGACAGGGAGGTTCGGCGCCGCCACCCGCGCCGGACCTCCTGATCCGATCTCGGCGGAAAACGATCCACCGCCGAATGGCGTCGCGCGCCGGATCTCGGCATCATCATTGACGGTAATGTCTATTGCTTGACGGGAGCGCTTTGCGCGACGACCTGCTGTTCGGCGTTGCGCTGACGCCCACCACCGATCTGGCGGCCGACCGCGCCTTCGCCGCGGCCGCGGACGAGGGCGGCCTCGACCTCCTCGGAATCCAGGACGCGCCGTTCGCGCCGGACCAGCTGGACACGTTCGTGCTGGCCGGAGACCTGCTGGCGCACACGGACAAGATCAGCGTCTTCCCGGACGTCGCGAGCCTGCCGCTGCGGCCGCCGGCACTGCTGGCGAAGACCGCGGCTGCCCTGGACATCGTGTCCGGCGGCCGGTTCGAGCTGGCGCTCGGCGCGGGTGGCTATTGGGACGCGATCACGCAGCTCGGAGTGCCGCGCCGCAGTCCGCGCGAGTCGAACGTCGCACTGGAGGAGGCGGTCACCATCCTTCGCGCGCTCTGGGCCGACGGTGGCCCGGCGGTGCGGGTCGAGGGCGAGTTCTACTCCGTCGCGGGTGCGCACCCGGGTCCGGCGCCCGTGCACCCCATCGAGATCTGGGTCGGCGCACAGGGCCCGAAGTCCCTCGCGCTGACCGGCCGGATCGCCGACGGGTGGGCCGCCCCGATCGCCACCTACCTGCCCTACGAGAAGTGGGCCGAGGCCAACCGCGTCATCGACGACGCGGCGGTTGCGGCGGGCCGGAACCCGCGGGCCGTGCGCCGGATCGCCCAGATCGTCGGCACGGTCACCGAAACTCCCGGCCGGCCGCGACTGGAGCAGGGTGCAGACCCCGTGCGGGGCACCGCGCCGGAATGGGCCGTGCTGCTGGCGAAACTCGGCGGCGAACTGCCCTACACCGGGTTCCTCTTCATGCCCGAAGACAATTCCCCCGCTCAGGTCACCGCATTCGCCCGTGACGTGGTGCCGGAGGCCCGGCGACTGCTCGCGCGGTGAGGTCCACAGTGGAATTCCCGGGCCGGACAAACGAGTGGACAGAAAAGGCCACACATCCGATGTTTGGTTGACCCGGCTCGCTCGTTCGCCCAGTGTGGTCGGCGACAACTGCACGAGCGTCCGGAAGGCGATGAAGGATGACCGACGCGGGTTCTCTGTCCAGACGCGGTTTTCTGGTCGCCACGGGTGGGGTGGCCGCCGTCGCGGCGCTGCCCCGCACCGCGGTGGCTGCCGCCGCGCGGCCCCAACCGGTGGACTCCGTCGATCCGATCATCGGATCTGTCGCCACGGCCGCCGACACGGCGTGCGGTAAGACATTCCCGGGCGCGGTCGCGCCGTTCGGCCTGGTCCAGCTGAGCCCGGACACGGTCTCCGGCGGTGACAACGGCAGCGGCTACTCGGCCGAGATGACCACGATCGAAGGCTTCAGCTTCCTGCACATGTCGGGCGTCGGCTGCTACGGCGACCTCGGCAACCTCCAGGTGCTCCCGCAGACCGGCCCGCTCGTGACCGGGCGCGACGAGGCGAAGAGCCCGTACCGCACGGAAACCGAGACCGCGCGCGCCGGTTACTACGCCGTGGAGCTCGACCGCTACCGCGTGCGCGCCGAGCTCACCGCCACCGAGCGGGCCGGGCTGCTGCGCTTCACCTTCCACGACGCCGGCACCGGCCGCGTCAAGGTCGACCTCACCCGCCGCATCGGCCCGGACGGCTCGCACTCGATCGCGCAGCACGTGCGGCAGGTCGACGCCACCACCGTCGAAGGCTGGGTCCGCTGCGACCACACGGGCGGCGGGTGGGGCTGCGGCGCGCAGAGCCCGGCCTACACCGTGTACTTCACGATGGAGTTCCACCAGCCGATCGCCGTGTTCGGCACCTGGGACGGCACCGACGTCCGCACCGACCTGGCGCAGCGTGACGGCACCCAGCTCGGCTTCTTCGCCGAGTTCCCCGTCCGCGCCGGCCAGCAGGTGCCAGTGCGCGCGGGCGTGTCGTTCGTCGACCTCGACGGCTCCCGCCGCAACCTGCGCCACGACCTGCCGAGCTGGAGCTTCGACGCCGTGGCCACCGGGGCCCGTCGCACGTAGGCGGACGCGCTGGGCAAGGTCGCCGTCGAAGGCGGCACGGCCGAGCAGCGCAAGATCTTTGAAACCGCGCTGTACCACTCGATGATCGACCCGCGGCTGTTCGGCGACGTCGACGGCCGGCACCGCGTGGGCGACACCGCCCCGGTGCGCGACGGCGTCACGCACCGCACGCTGTTCAGCGGCTGGGACGTGTTCCGCGCGCAGTTCCCGCTGCTCACGATCATCGACCCGGACGTGGTGCAGGAGACGATCACGTCGCTGGTCTCGCTCACTGACCGCGGCCTCACGAAGGGCCTCGCCCGGTGGGAGCTACTGGGCAAGGACACCGACACGATGATCGGCGACGCCGCGAGCAACGTCATCGCCGAGGCGTACCTCAAGGGGCTGCGCGGGTTCGACGCCGAGAAGGCGTACCGCTTCTGCCGCGAAGTCGCGATGGGCCCGGCGGAACGCTCCAACCGCACCGATTTCGCGAACTGGACCTCGCTCGGCTACTGCGTCACCTACAGCCTCTCCTCGACGCTGGAAAACGCGTACACCGACTACGCCCTCGCACGGTTCGCCGAAGCGTTGGGCAAGAAGGAAGACGCGACGCGCCTCTATGCGACTTCGCAGAACTACCGGAACCTCTTCAACACCGACGCCGGCTGGTTCCGCGGCCGCAATGCCGACGGCACCTGGATGGGCGATGGCGACGGTTGCATCGAGAGCAACCCGGAGCAGCAGGGCTGGTTCGTGCCGCACGACGTCGGCGGCCTGGCGAAGCTGGCGGGTGGGCGCGCGGCGTTCGTCGACCGCCTCAACGGCATCTTCGAGAAGACGCCGCCGGACGTGATGATGAAGTGGAACGAGTTCTACAACCACAGCAACGAGCCCGTGCAGCAGATGCCCTTCATGTTCACCTACGCGGGTGCGCCGTGGCTCACCCAGAGGTGGTCCCGGTACGTCTGCGAAAACGCCTACCACACGGGCGCAGGCGGCCTGGCGGGCAACGACGACGCCGGGCAGATGTCGGCGTGGTACGTCCTCGCCGCGGCGGGTTTCTACCCCGTTTCCCCCGCGAGCGGCGTGTACATCCTGGGCAGCCCCGTCTTCGATCGCGCGCGCTTCACGACGGGACGAGGCCGGACGTTCACCGTGCGCGCGATCGGCAACTCGCCGGTCAACGTCTACATCACGTCGGCGACGCTGAACGGGAAGCCGTTGCACCGCGCCTGGATCACCCACGACGAGGTCGTCCGCGGCGGCGAACTGGTCCACATGAGCGCGAGGCCGAACCAGGCCTGGGGTGCGAGAGCGTTGCCGCCGTCGCTCACGCCGACGTGATGGCCACTGTCCGATGGCCACTGTCTGATTGCGGCTGTCCGGTAGCCGCGTCCCGGTAGCTGCTGTCGATAGCGCAGTGTCATGGTTTCGCCACAAGATCGCCGTTGGCCCTGTAGTGCCGGAGTCCACTGTGAATAATGGCGGTCGTGGTGAGGTGGAGTGGCTGTCGGGGCTCGAGCGGCGAGCCGCCCCAGCAGCCAGGCGAGGAGCACGGCAAGCAAATCGCGTCGTTCCCGCAGCCGGCCGCGGGGCAGACCCTGGACTGCGTCGCCTCGGGCACGGCGGCCGAGCCGGTGGTGCGGTGCACGGCCAAGTGATCACCGGCTGACCGGAGGGGCGAACGGGCGAGGGCCGCCATTGGTCCTCGTCCGTTTTTCGTTGTGCTTCACGATCACCACCCTCACCCCACCGACCCGCGACGACCACCGCTGACCGGGCAGCGCCTCCTCTGCAGTGCGAAAGAATCAGGTTGTTCGCGACGGACTGCGTCAGGAGTGGTGTTGATGATCGATATGGCAACGGCCGAGGCGGCCGGCGAGCGGTTTCACGGCAGTGCCGTCGCGCGGTTCGCGTTCGGGCTGCTGGTGATCGCCGCGCCGGACAGTCAGGACGATCACGCCGGGTGGGACGCCGCGACGGAGGCCGTCCATGCGGGGAACGACTCCCTGTACGTGGGCGTGCGTGACGCGGCGAGCGGACCGGTCGGAGTCACGTGTGTCGAGGAGCCGTTCGCGGTCGACGGGCTCGGGCTCCTGCACCGCGGCGAAATCGAGCTCTCTCGGCGGTCGCTCGCGATCTACGAGCCGAACGCGCAGCTTCGCCTGGAACTGCCGGTCGAGCGAGTGCTGAACCGGGTGTCGGTCTACGGGGACGACGGCGATGAACCGGCCCGGATCCTTGTCGTGCTGGGAGACCCGAGCGAGCCACTCAGGTGAACCGAACGGCGATCTCCGCCCGGCGTAACGATGTCCCGCTGTCGTCGATGAGGAGGCGACGACGTTTTCCGGGGAGACGCACGTGGAAGAGGAAGACCTGCTCGACTCCCACCCGGACCTGGTGGATCCGGAGTGGCGCCGGCGGGCGGAGGCCGGCGCGCGGGCGGGCGCGAGGAAAGATCGCCGACGGGTGCGCAAGCAGTGGCGCGCACGACTGCCGCGGCCGCGGGGGCGGTGGTGGGGTGCGAGCCTCGTCCTTCTCGTCCTCGGGGTGACGGCGGCCGCGATCGTGCTCGTGGGGAGCCGGCCCAAAACCGAGCCGGCCGCGCCGAATCCGACGGCGGTGCCGGTGCTCGCGCATGTCGATCTGGCGCGACCGTACGACCGGACGCCCGCCGAGAACTGGGCCAAGGGGTTCGACGGGATGGCCACGACCGCGACGGCGGCGTTCAAGCCCGAAGTTGTCACAGAGGCCTACGCGCAGGTCAAGCGCGCGATCTCCGCCGCGCGGCTCGAACCCGCCGTCGTGACGGGGCATGACCCCGCGGCCTTCCTGGCGCAGCTGGCGCCGGACGCGCGGCCGTGGATCGCGTCGAAGATGGCGGAGCACGGCAAGGGCCTGCTGCCGTACGTGACCGAGATCGCCGACGGATACCGCCTGCTCGACGCGGGCCCGCGGACCTTCGGCACCTTGAGCGCGCACCCCGGGGCCAAGCCGGGGGAGCTGGCCGTGGACGCGAAGTACGTGGTCGCCTACGCCTTCGACGACCCCCACCCCGGCGGCCTGACCGGGCCGGCGCAGATCGTCAGCTTCGTGCGCGTGGACGAGAACTACGTGCTCCGCAGCGGCACGAGGTTCAGCAAAACCAGCCAGGGCCTCTGGCTCGACGGCGAGCACAGCGCGTTCTCCTCCGTCGGCTGCGCCGCCGCGAAGACGGGCTTCCTGGCGCCCGGCTACGCCAACCCGCCCGTCGGCCCGGCGCCCGCGGGCGAGCGCGACGCACCCGGCTACTACGACCCGAAATACCCGGTGCCGACCCTGGACGGCTGCCCGGACTGACCCGGCCGCATCACGGCGTCAGCGGCTTTCGAAGAGGCGAGCACCGCCGGACGAAAGTCACCCGGACGGGGGCCTGTTGGCCGTCTCGCGCGCCGGTCCGCTGCGATTACAGTCCGGGGTGCCGGCAGACCGACGAAGGCGGGGAATCCATGGCAAGCGCGTCCACCGATCTGGTCGTCGGGGTCGACGAGAGCGAGTCGTCGCTGATGGCGGCGCGCTGGGCCGCGCGGATGGCCCGCGAGCGCGGCCTCGGGCTGCGGCTCGTGCACGCCGTGGACGAGATCCCCGTGTCGTACCCGCACGCCGCGCCGACGTACGAGGACGCGCAGCGGGTCGTCGGCGAACGCGGCGATCGGGTGCTCCGCCGGGCGCAGGCGGCCGTCGCCGAGGTGGCGCCGGAGCTGGCCGCCGAGGCCGTGTTGCGGCCGGAGCAGCCGGCGTCGGCCCTGCGTGCCGAGTCCGCGTCGGCCGGGATGCTGATCCTCGGCTCGACGGGGCAGCGCCGGCTCGGCCGGTTCGTGCTGGGCTCGGTGTCGGTCTCGCTCGCTTCGCACGCGGAGTGCCCGGTCGCGTTCGTGCGTCCCCACGTCGCCGAGGACGCGCCGCCGGTGGACGGCCCGGTCGTGGTCGGCGTGGACGCCACGCCGATCGGCGAGGACGCGATCGGCGCCGCCTTCGAGGAAGCGTCGTGGCGGCGGACTCCGCTCGTGGCCGTGCACTGCTGGAAGGAAGGCTTCCTGGCGTCGGTGTTCGAGGAGTCCGGCTCGTCCGCCGACGTCGACAAGATCGAGGCCCACGAGCGGGAACTGCTCGCCCAGCGCCTCGCCGGGTGGCAGGCGAAGTACCCCGACGTGCAGGTCCAGCGCGTGGTCGTGAAGGAAAAGCCGGTCGACGGCCTGCTCGACTGGGCCGACCGCGCGCAGCTGCTGGTCGTCGGCAGCCGCGGCCGCGGCGGGCTCGCCGGCCTGGCGCTCGGATCCACCAGCCAGAGCTTGATCTCGTACGCGTTGTGCCCCGTTCTGGTGGTGCGCGGGAACCGCCCGGCGGCTTCGCAGGACTGACGGATTCTCCCGAGTGGGCCCGGCGGGCCACGGTCGTCGCTACGATCGACGCGCTTCGCTGCCCGCCGCACCGCGACGCCCTGGCGCGGGCGAGCTCGTGGCCCGGGTCGTGGACGTCGCGGTCCCGACCCTGGAGTGTCCACTGTGGAAACGACCGATCCGCGGGCGATGCGCGACGCCATGCTCCGCGCGGTACGCGCCCGCGCGTCCGACGACGCGTTCGACCCGCACGCCGAGCTGCGCGAAGTGCTGGCACCACTGGGTTTCACGCCCGAGGACAGCGGCGGCGCGATCACCTTCCTCAAGCGCGATCCGCTGCTGCCCAGCGCCATCCGCATCGGCGGGGCGGCGGCTGTCGCGCTGACCCAGCAGTCGGTGCTCGCCGCGAAGCTCTGGCGCCTGCGCACGGGGCTGGGTCAGGACATCACGGTCGACCTGGGCCAGGCCATCCGCCGGCTCGCTCCGGCGTCGGAGCTGCGGTGGGAGACGCTCAACGGCTACCCTGCCGACTTGGCCGACCGGCTCGTCGGTTCCTACCTCGGCTTCTACCCGACCCGCGACGGCCGCCACGTCATCCCCGCGAACATCTACCCCGGCCTGAAGTCGAAGATGCTCGCCGTCCTCGACTGCGCGGACAGCCCCGAAGCGCTCGGCCGCGCGATCGCCCGCCACACCGCCGACGAGCTGGAGGAGCTGGGGGAGCGGCACGGCATCGTGTTCGCGAAGGTCCGCAGCGTCGAGGAGTTCGTGGCCGAGCCCGTGTTCGAGCACCTCGCTTCCCGGCCGCTCATCGAGATCGAGAAGGTCGCGGACACCCCGCCCGAACCGTTGCCGGACTGGGGCACGCACCCGCTGTCCGGCATCCGCGCACTCGGCATGGGCCACGTCATCGCGGGCGCCGGCATCGGCCGCTCGCTCGCCGCACTGGGCGCCGACGTGCTCAACGTCTGGCGGGTCATGGAGTTCGAGATGGACTCGCTGGTCGCGACGGCCAACGTGGGCGTCCGCTCGACCCGCCTCAACGTCCGCGGTCCCGACGGCCAGGCGACGCTGCACGCCCTCCTGCGCGACGCCGACGTCTTCTACGCCAACCGCCGCCCCGGGCTGCTCACCGAGCTCGGCGTCGACGCCCACCAGGCCATCGGCCTGCGTCCCGGCCTCGTCCACGTCACCGCCAGCTGCCACGGCGACACCGGCCCGTGGGCCGGCCGCGTGGGCTTCGACCAGGTCGCCGGCACCGTCACGGGCATGGTCGCCGCCGAAGGCACCCTGGCCCAGCCGAAACTCCCCCCGACTTCGATCATCAACGACTACCTCGTCGCCTGGCTGGGCGCCACCGGCGCGCTGGCCGCCCTCATCCGCCGCGCCACGGAGGGCGGCAGCTACCGCGTCCACGTCTCCCTCACCCGCGCCGCCATGTGGGCCACCACCCTCGGCTTCTTCGACCGGGACTACGTCCACCGCGCCGTCGGCAGCGGGGGAGAGCACGAGCTGCTGGACCCGCAGCTGTTCACGTCGCTCACGCCGCTCGGGCTGTACCAGGGCGTCACGGAAAACGTCACCCTCTCGCGGACCCCGCACCACTACCTCAACGTGCTCTCACCCCGCGGCGCCGACCAACCGGCGTGGCTGCCGAAGCCCCGGCAGGTCGACGTCGCCGCGCTCGCGAAGGCACTCAACCGCTGAGCCGGCGGACCTTTCCGTGCGTGAGCTGCTCGGGCCGGCCGGCCGATGCGCGAGGATGACCGCCATGGACGTTGGACGGTCGAAGTGGATCGCGCGCTTGCCGAGCAGATCCGGCGTTGGCGCGGCCTCGACGAGGAGACGTGGCGGCAGATCGCCATTCTCGTGACCGCGCGGCTCGGACTGCCGCACAGCACCGACCAGACCGCCGGGCGGCGGCTCTGCGAGGACGCGGCCCGGATGCTCGGCGAGGATCCGGACCGCGAGCCTTGGAACTAGCGTCGCCGCCGAACGGCCCGGATCGCTGAGCCGGCACCGTCAGAACCAGTGCAGGCAGTGCGGCTCTCGTTCCCCGCGGAACAGCGCGTCGGCGGCAGCCGCGGCCTCGGGATGGTGCGCGTGGATGTGGCCGGCGCGCACGAGGGTGCTCGGGGTGGTGCCGCCGAGGTAGAGGGAGCCGAGGTCGCGCACGTCGAGGGACAGGTCGGGGGCGCGGTCCGTGGGGACGCACTCGGCCTTGCCGTCGCGGACGGTCAGGAGGTGGCGGCCGCGCTCGGCGAGGAAGGGGTCGGTGACGTCGAGGACGAGTTCGCCGTCGGTGAACCAGCCGCGGGTGGTCAGCGCGCGCGGGACGTCCAGCAGCCGCACCCACAGCCAGTCGTCGTCGCGGGCCTCGCCGGCGCGGAAGTCCGCGAGCTGCCAGCGCAGCGGGTGCCACGGCGGGACGTGCTTGAACACCACGCGCGTGACCAGGTCGTGGCCGAGCACGAACCGGGCCAGGGCCGTGAAGACGGCGTCGTCGGTGGCGATGGTTTCGTCGACGGTCAGCGTGCCGGGCTCGCCGAGCGAGTAGCTGGCGTACCCGTCCGGGTTCCCGTCGGCGTCCCGGTGCACGGCGATGTACCGCGGTGCCGCGGTGATCGGCGGCTGGCCCGCGCGCAAGGCCCACCACCGGTGCGGCCGGGACAACGCACCGGGCTGCGCGCGGCGGTAGCGGTCGTAGACGTCTTCCAGCAGCTCGCCGCACTCGTCCCGCTTCAGCACCTCGACCGAGCCGGCGTCGGCCGGCGCCTGGGCCCGCGGTGCGGCGAGCGCGGCCTGGTGCCGCGCCACCGTCAGCTGCCCGGTGTAGGTCGCCGGCCCGTAGCCGAAGCGGCCGTAGATCGTGGCCTCCGACGCCAGCAGCACGGACAGGAACTCCCCGCGCGCCCGCAGTTCGGCCAGCTGGTGCCGCATCATCGCGCTCAGCACCCCCCGGCGCCGATGCGAAGGCAGCACCCCGACGGACGTGATCCCGGCCGCCGGCACCACGACCTCGCCCGGCAGCGTGAGCTCGAACGAGTAGTTAGGCCGCCGCGGTCCCGACGGGCCGCCCGTCCGCCAGAGCCAGCACCCCGCGGTCCATTTCGAGCGCCGACCACCACAACCCGCCGCCACCCTCGGCCGGCGCCTCCGGGAACCGCGCGAACGCGGTGTGGACGGTGGCGACGAAGACGTCGAAGTCTTGCTCGGTCGTGGCGCGGATCTCCACTGCGGCGATCTCCCCGGGTGTCGTGGCTGTCGCGCCACAGTGCATCGGCGTCGCGAGGCCGGGTCAACCGAATTACCGGCACCGCCTGAAGGCCCAGTGGGCGGCAGCACCGCACCGGCCACGTCGGGCAGGTCGTGGGATCCACCTCGGCGAGAGGACGGTATCGAGCTGGCCGACGGCCCTTGCCTTCGGCGGCGCTCCCCACCGAACTGCGAGCACGCGCCTGCCTGCCTCCCGGCAAAAGCAGCAGAATCATCCCACCCGCCGCAGCGACGTTTCGATCTACGGCGAGCTCGGTGACGGCCGCGGATCCCGGGCGGGCCAACGGCGTTTGCGCCCCGCGAGCCGCGGTAGTCGGACGTGCCTCCCGCCGGGGAGGTGGTGAACGCAGAAGGAGCTTCGATGATCGCGTTGCTGGGGATTCTGCTGGTGGTCTGGCTCGTGTGCGTGGTACTGGGGGTCGTGATCAAAGGCTTGTTCTGGCTGGTGATCCTCGGCGCGGTGCTCTTCGTGGCGACGGCGGTGATCGCGTTCGTCAAGCGCAAGACCGTGGGCAGCTGCTGACCGGCCCTCCTCGGCGAAGTCGTCGGCATTGGTCCACACGGGACGGTGCCGGCGCGTCCGTCCGGTTCCGGCGGCGGGACCGGTCCCGCCGCTTCCCCCTTGACCTTCGGCTCGTCCGGAGGTCGAGTGCGAACGGGGGATCGGGCATGGCGGACCGTCCCGAGGTCGAGGTCGTCGGCGTGATGGTGGGGGTGACGGCGGGGATCCTCAGCGATCCGCTGGTGCCGTGGTGGCTGTTCCTGCTGATCGCCGCCGGGGTGGCCGCTCTCGCCGGGGGGATCGTCGCGCAGGCGGTGGCCAACCTGCCGTCGGTGCGCCCCGCGGTGCTCGCGGGTGCGACGGTGTTCGGGGGTCTCCTGGGCGGCCTGGCCGGCGTCGCGGTCGCGGGCTCCCGGGTGAACGCTTGGCAGGATTGCGCGATCCTGCTGTCCGGCTACGTCGTGCTGCGCCTGGCCGGCGCCACCGCGGACCGCCTGGGCGCGGGCACCAACGTCTCGCTGATCGCGTCCCTCACCGGCGAGGTCGTCACCTTGGCCACCGTGCCGCTGCTGCTCGCGGCCCACCCCCAGCTTTCGATCTGGGCCGTCGTCGGCATCGGCGCCGGCGTGGGCTGGCTCGAGGGCGCCGTCACGGCGATGGCATTGTCACCCGGACGGACTGCGGTGGCCGAGGACTAGCGCGTGGCCGCGCCGTCGACGGCTGAGGCGGAGGTCCGATCGCTGCGTAACATGGGCTCGGACGTGTTCTCTCGCGTGGAAGGAACTTCGGGTTGTCGCCGCCTCCGAGCCAGCTGTCGAGCGCGGGCGAGGCGACCCCGGCGGACCCGGTTCCGGCCCCGGCGGGCCGGTTCGAGTGGCTGCGGCGGTGGGCGTTCGCGATCGTCGGGTTCGTGTTGCTCGCGCAGATGGCGTTCGCGATGGTCACCACGGCCGTCGAGCAGACCCCGACGATCGACGAGCCCGTGTACGTCGGCACCGCCGTCGTCTACCTCGACCAGCACAGCCTGCGGTACAACCCTGAGCACCCGCCGCTGGGCAAGCTGATCATCGCGTCCGGCCTGGTGTTCACCGACGTGCACCTCGACCCGGCCTTCGCCGGCGACGAAACGCAGCTCGGCCGGCGCGTGCTGTACGAGTCGGGCAGCGATCCCGGCCGGCTGATGCTCCTGGCGCGGCTGCCGATGATCGTGCTCACGCTGCTGTTCGGGCTGGTCGTCTTCGCGTTCGCGCGTGACCTCGCCGGCCCGGTCGGCGGGCTCATGGCGCTCGCGCTCTACGCTTTCTCACCCGACGTCATCGCCTACGGCTCGCTGGCCACGCTCGACGTGCCGATGGCCGGGTTCCTGCTGACGTCGGCCTGGCTGGTGTGGCGGGCCCGGCGCCGGCCCGTGCGGTATCTGCCCCTGGCGGGACTCGCGCTGGGCGCGGCGATCGCCACGAAGATGAGTGCGCTGCCCGCGGTTCCGGTGATGCTGCTCCTGGGGGCGTTGTCGGTGTGGCACTTCCGCCGCGGCTCCGGCCACTCTCCGAAACGGACAGCGGCCGAGCTCGCCGCGACGGTCATCGGCATAGGGCTGATCGCCGTCGCCGTCCTCTGGGCCGCCTACCTCGCCGTCGATCCACACTTGCGCTGGCAGGCGCCGCCCGGCCTGCCGAGCCTCCACGGCCTGCGCGCCCTCGCCGACTGGCTGCCGGTGCCCGCGCCGTACCGCGACGGCATGCACCTCCAGTTCGGCTTCGAAGACCAGGTGTGGAGCGGCTTCCTGTTCGGCCGCCTGTATTTCGGCGCCCTCTGGTACTACCTCCCGGCCGCGATCCTCGTGAAGACCCCGCTCGGCACGCTGGCGCTCTGGCTGGGCGGCATCGTCGTGCTGCTCGCGATTCCGCGGCTGCGCCCCGCCGCGCCGTACCTCCTCGTTCCGTCCGCCGTGCTGCTGGCCGCCGCGATGACCGGCAGCCGCGATTTCGGCGTCCGGTACACGGTTTTCCTCCCGATGTTCCTCGCCGTCGCGGCCGCCGGCCTCGTCCTCCTGCACCGCCGCTGGGCCCACCTCACGGCGGCGGCCCTGGTCGTCTTCACGGCCGTCAGCTCCCTGCTGACGTTCCCGTACTACCTGCCCTACGCCAACGAGGCCTTCGGCGGCCCGGCGCAGACCCACCTGCGCCTGCACGACTCGAACGTCGACTGGGGCCAGGACCTCGGCCGCCTCGCCGATCGCCTCCACACGACCTACCCGGGCGAGCACGTCTGGCTGATCTACAAGGGCAGCGGCGTCCCCGCGCACTACGGCATCGAGGCCGCAGACCCGATCCGGGTGCCCCCGGACCAGGTCCACGGCCTCCTCGCCGTCTCCGACTCCTCCGTCGCCAAGGCCGACGCGCACCTGAAGGCCCTGCTGGACACCAGCAACCCGATCGACGAGGTCGGCCACTCGATCACCATCTACCGCCGGCCGTAGCTCCCGGTCACGGCCCGGGGTGCACGGACGGCGTGAACGTGGGCGGCCGCTGATGTGCGGTGGTGTCAAGGTTCAAATCGTGTTGCGGCAGCCAGGCGAACAACCCCGTCCGGCTGCCGCGGCCACGCACCCGCCCGTCCGAGCCACGCTGCTCCTCGCCCGAACCCGGAAGTCCACAGTGGATACACGCGAGTCCTAAGCCGTACCGCGTCGTTTCGTCCAGATGTCGTAGGCGACCGCTGCGAGCAGGACCACGCCCTTGACCAGCATCACGCGCTCGCTCGGGGCGCCGATGAGGGACATGCCGTTGTTGATCACGGCCATGATCAGCCCGCCGGTGATCGCGCCGACGACCTTCCCCACGCCGCCCTGCACGGCGGCGCCGCCGATGAACGCGGCGGCGATCGCGTCGAGCTCGAAGTTCACGCCGGCGGTCGGGCCGGCCTGGTTGAGCCGGCCGGCGAAGATGATCCCCGCGAGCGCGGCCAGCACGCCCATGTTCACGAAGATCCAGAACGCCACCGACTTGACCTTGACGCCCGACAGCGTCGCGGCCTGGAGGTTGCCGCCGACCGCGTAGATGTGGCGGCCGAACACCGAGCGCCCGGCGACGAGCGAGTAGCCGACGACGAGCAGGGCCAGCAGGATCAGCACCCACGGCAGGTTCTTGAACCGCGCGAGCTGCACGACCACGGCGAGCACCAGGATCGCGGCGCCGGCGACCTTCGCGACGAAGACGGGATACGGGTCCACGTCCTGCCCGTAGCCGAGCCGCGCGGAGCGCTTGCGCTGCTGGGTGATCGCGATCGCGGCGACGGTGAGCACCCCGACGATGAGGCTGACCAGGTCGGCGCCGCCGAGCGGGCCGAGGCCGATGTTGCCGAGGTAACCGTCGGTGAAGCCGTTGGACAGCGTGCGGATCGCGTCGGGGAACGGGCCGATGCCCTGGTTGCCCAGCACGGTCAGCGTCAGCGCGCGGAACGCCAGCATCCCCGCCAGTGTCACGATGAAGGCCGGGATGCCGAAGTAGGCGACCCAGTACCCCTGCCACGCGCCGATCACCGCGCCCGTCACCAGGGTGATGAGTACCGCGAGCGGCCACGGCACATGCAGGTTCACCATGAGCACCGCGGAGACGGCGCCGGTCATCGCGACCACCGACCCGGCCGAGAGGTCGATGTGGCCGGAGATGATCACCAGGATCATGCCGATCGCGAGGATCAGCACGTAGGAGTTCTGCACGATGATGTTCGAGATGTTCTGCGGCTCCAGCAGCGCGCCGCCCGTGAGCACTTCGAACAGCACCACGATGAGGGCGAAGGCGACGTAGATCCCGCTCTGGCGCGGGTTGATCGAGATCCGCCTGCCCGGGGTGGCGGCCGGGGGCGCGGCGGGCCGGGCCGTGTCCGTTGTGGTCATGGGCGTTCCTTCGTCATGTACTGCATCAGCAGCTCCTGGGTGGCGTCCTCGCGGGCGACCTCGCCGGTCACCCGGCCCGCGGCCAGCGCGTAGATCCGGTCGCACAGGCCGAGCAGCTCGGGCAGCTCGGAGCTGATGACCAGCACGGCCTTCCCTTGCGCGGCAAGGGAGTTGATGATCGAGTAGATCTCGAACTTCGCGCCGACGTCGATGCCGCGGGTCGGCTCGTCGAGGATCAGCACGTCCGGATCGGTGAAGATCCACTTGGCCAGCACGACTTTCTGCTGGTTGCCGCCCGAGAGCTTCCCGGTCACGCTGCGCACGGTCGGCGCCTTGATCCGCAGGTCCCGGCGGAACCCCGCGGCGGTGTCGTGCTCGGCGTGCTCGTCGACCCAGCCCCGGCGCGCCAGCTTGCCGAGGCCGGCGGCCGAGACGTTGCGCTGCACGTCTTCGATGAGGTTGAGCCCGTAGCGCTTGCGGTCCTCGGTGGCGTAGGCGATGCCGTGGCGCACGGCGTCGCGGACCGAGCGGACGTCGATCGGCACGCCGTCCTTGACCAGCCGGCCGGAGATGCCGGTGCCGTAGGAACGTCCGAACACGCTCATCGCCAGCTCGGTCCGGCCCGCGCCCATCAGCCCGGCCAGGCCGACCACCTCCCCGCGCCGCAGCGTCAGGTTGGCGCCCTCGACCACGACCCGGCCCGGCTGCGTCGGGCTGTGCACGGTCCAGTCCTCGATCCGCAGCACCTCGTCGCCGATGTCGGGCACCCGCGGCGGGAAGCGGTGCTCCAGGTCGCGTCCGACCATGCCGGTGATCAGCCGCTCCTCGGTGAGCCCGGCCGCGTCGAGGGTCTCGATCGTCCGGCCGTCGCGCAGGATGGTGACGGTGTCGGCGATCGCGATCACCTCACCGAGCTTGTGGGAGATGATCACCGACGTCACGCCTTCGTCGCGCAGACCACGCAGCAGGTCGAGCAGGTGCGCGGAGTCGTCGTCGTTGAGCGCGGCGGTCGGCTCGTCGAGGATGAGCAACCGCACCTGCTTCGACAGCGCCTTCGCGATCTCCACGAGCTGCTGCTTGCCGACGCCGAGGTCACGCACCGGCGTGACCGGGTTCTCCGCGAGGCCGACGCGCCGCAGCAGCTCGCCGGCCTCGTGGTTGGTGCGGTTCCAGTCGATGAACCCACGCCGCGCCCGCTCGTTGCCGAGGAAGATGTTCTCCGCGATCGAGAGCTGCCCGCACAATGCCAGCTCCTGGTGGATGATCACGATGCCCCGGCGTTCGCTGTCGCGTACCGAACCGAACTCGCAAGCGTCGTCGTCGAACCGGATCTCCCCGGTGTAGCTGCCGTGCGGGTGCACCCCGGAGAGCACCTTCATCAGGGTCGACTTCCCGGCGCCGTTCTCCCCGCAGATCGCGTGGATCTCCCCGCGGCGCACGGAAAGGGTGACGTCGGCAAGCGCGGTGACCCCGGGGAAGGTCTTGGTGATCCCGCGCATGCCGAGCAGTTCCGTCATTTCAGCTGGCCCGCGGTGTAGTAGCCGGAGTCCAGGAGCTCCTTCTGGTAGTTGCTCTTGTCGACGACCACGGGCTGCAGCAGGTAGGAGGGGACGACCTTCTTGCCGTTGTTGTAGTCCGTGGTGTTGTTGACCTCCGCCTTGCCGCCCTTGAGCACGGTGTCGGCCATCTTCACGGTGACGTCGGCGAGCTTGCGGGTGTCCTTGAACACCGTCGAGTACTGCTCGCCGGCGATGATGGACTTGACCGAAGCGACCTCGGCGTCCTGGCCGGTGACCACCGGGTAGGACTGGCCGCCGGTGCCGTAACCGTTGCTCTTGAGCGCCGAGAGGATGCCGATGGACAGGCCGTCGTAGGGCGAGAGCACCCCGTCGACCTTCGCGCCGCCGCCGTAGGTCTTGGTGAGCAGGTCCTCCATGCGCCGCTGCGCGGTGGCCGGGTCCCAGCGCAGGATCGCGGTCGGCGCGAACGTCGTCTGGCCGCTCTTCACCACGAGCTTGCCGCTGTCCATGAGCGGCTTGAGCACGGACATGGCGCCGTTGAAGAAGTACGTCGAGTTGTTGTCGTCGGGCGAACCGCCGAACAACTCGATGTTGAACGGTCCCGGTCCCGTTCCGAGGCCCTTCAGCAGCGAGTTCGCCTGTTCGACACCGACCTTGTAGTTGTCGAAGGTGGCGTAGTAGTCGACGTTCGGGCTGTTGAGCAGGAGCCGGTCGTAAGCGATCACCGGGATCTTGTGGTCGGCCGCCTCCTGCAGCTGGGTGGTGATCGCGGTGCCGTCGATGGAGGCGATCACCAGCAGCTTCGCACCCTTGGTGATCTGGTTCTCGATCTGGTTGACCTGGGTGGGGATGTCGTTCTCGGCGTACTGCAGGTCGACCTTGTAGCCGAGCTTCTCCAGCGCTGCCTTGATGTTGTCGCCGTCGTGGATCCAGCGCTCCGACGCCTTCGTCGGCATCGTGACGCCGATCAGCGCGCCGGCCGACGAGCCGGCGGCCGGCTGCTGGTCGGCCGTTTTCACACTCGAACCGCAGGCGGCCAGCGTCAGTGCCAGCGCGGCGACGGTGACCCCTCGGATCCCTCGGATGAACTTCATTGTTCGTGCTCCTTTCAGAAGCCCTGGGCGAGCCGGTGGTAGGCCTGGTTCCAGCGGATCCGGTCGGCGAACCCGGAGGTGGTGGTGCCGGCGTCGATGGTGAGGAGCTCGACGCCGAGCAGGTCGGCGAAGTCGCGGAGGGTCTCGACCGGCACCGCCTGGGTCAGCACGGTGTGGTGCGGCGCGCCGGCCGTGATCCACGACTCGGCCGACGTGGCGAGCGACGGCGCCGGCCGCCAGACCGCGCGCGCGACCGGCAGGCTGGGCAGCGGCTCGTCGGGTGGGACGACCTCGATCTCGTTGGCCACCAAGCGGAACCGGTCGCCGAGGTCGGCCAGGCCGAGCACCACGCCGGGGCCGGGGGCGGCGTCGAACACGAGCCGCACCGGGTCCTCGCGCCCGCCGATGCCGAGCGGGTGGATCTCGCACGACGGGCGCGCGGCGGCGATGCTCGGGCAGACCTCGAGCATGTGCGCGCCGAGGATTTTCGGCTCACCCGGCCCGAAGTGGTAGGTGTAGTCCTCCATGAACGACGTGCCGCGGCCGGTGCCGGCCCCCATCGCCTTCACCGCGGCGAGCAGGGCCGAGGTCTTCCAGTCGCCTTCGCCGCCGAAGCCGTAACCGTCGGCCATCAGCCGCTGCACGGCCAGCCCCGGCAGCTGCCGCAGGCCGCCGAGGTCCTCGAAGTTCGTGGTGAACGCGCCGAAACCGCCCTCGGTGAGGAACCGCCGCAGCCCCAGCTCGACCCTTGCCGCGTACCGCAGGGACTCGTGGCGGGCGCCGGTTTCGGCGAGCTGCGGCGCCAGGTCGTAGGCCGACGCGTACTCGGCGACCAGTTCGCCGGTGTCCTTTTCGGACGCGCTGTCGACGAGCTCGACGAGGTCGTTCACGCCGTAGGTGTTGACCGAGACGCCGAAGCGCAGCTCGGCCTCGACCTTGTCCCCTTCGGTCACGGCGACGTCGCGCATGTTGTCACCGAAGCGCGCCAGCCGCAGCTCGCGCAGGTGGTCCGCGCCGATCGCGGCCCGCGCCCACGCGTCGATCCGGGCCACGACCACCGGGTCGCCCGCGTGCCCGGCGACGGTCTTGCGCGGCACGGAAAGGCGGGTCAGCACGTGGCCGAACTCGCGGTCTCCGTGGGCGGCCTGGTTGAGGTTCATGAAGTCCATGTCGATGCTGCGCCACGGCAGGGCTTCGTTGAGCTGGGTGTGCAGGTGCAGCAACGGTTTCCGCAGCGCGTCGAGGCCGCCGATCCACATCTTCGCCGGCGAGAAGGTGTGCATCCACGCGATCACCCCGACGCAGGAGGTGTCGGCGTTGGCCTCGAGCAGCAGCCGGCGGATCGCGGGGGCCTCGGTCAGGACCGGTTTCCCGACCAGCTCGGCCGAAAGCCGTCCCGTCGAGGCGAGCAGCCGCTGGATCTCCAGCGACTGGCCGGCGACCTGTGCCAGCGTGTCCTCGCCGTAGAGCGCCTGGCTCCCGGTGAGGAACCAGACCTGGGGTTTGTTCTGCGAAGCCATGTGTCTCCTCGTCGTGTGCGCCGGCCGGGCTCAGCGCTGGCCGTAGACGTTCTGGTAGCGCGCGTAGAGGCGGTCGATGTCCTCGGCCGGCAACGGCGCGGGCGCGCCCAGCTCGAAGGCCTTGTGGACGGTCCGGGCCACGTCCTCCACCAGCACCGCCGCCTTCACCGCGTCGCGGGCGGTGCGCCCGACGGTGAACGGGCCGTGGTTGCGCATGAGAACGGCGGGGGAGCGGCTCGCCCGCAGCGTCTCGACGATGCCGCGGCCGATGGAGTCGTCGCCGATCAGCGCGAACGGCCCCACCGGGATCGCCCCGCCGAACTCGTCGGCGATCATCGTGAGCACGCACGGGATGGGCTCGCCGCGCGCGGCCCACGCGGTGGCGTAGGTGGAGTGCGTGTGCACGACCCCGCCGACGTCGGGCAGATGCCGGTAGACGTAGGCGTGGGCGGCCGTGTCGGACGAGGGTGCGAGGTCGCCGTCGCGCAGCCGCCCGTGCAGGTCGGTGACGACCATGGTGTCGGCGGACAGCTCGTCGTAGGAGACCCCGGACGGTTTGATCACCATCAGCTCGCGCCCGGGCACCCGTGCCGAGACGTTGCCCGCGGTCCACGCGACCAGCTCGTTGCGGGTCAGCTCGCCGTGCAGGTCCGCGACGGTGCGGCGCAGCTCGGCGACGGTGCCGAGCAGCTCGTCGGTCAGCGACATGTCAGGACTGTCCTTTCGCCGGCGGATGCGGCGGCGTGGCGGCGGGCTGCGAGGCGGTGCAGCACGTCGCTGCCGCCACGGCCGAAGTGGTCGTGCAGCTCGCGGTAGTCGGCGTAGAGCTCGTCGTAGGCGCGGACGTTGGCCGGCACCGGGCGGTACACGTCCCGGTGGACCGAGCCCATCGCGCGGGAAGCCGCGGTGATGTCCGGGTGGGCGCCGGCCGCCACGGCGGCGTGCAGGGCCGAGCCGACCGCCGGCCCCTGCGCGGACCCGATCACCGACAGGGGCAGGTTCACCACGTCGGCGTAGAGCTGCATCAGGAAGGCGTTGCGGACGAGCCCGCCGGCCACGACCAGCTCGGTGACCGGCACGCACGCGTCCCGGAAGGCTTCGATGATCGTGCGGGTGCCGAACGCGGTGGCCTCCAGCAGGGCCCGGTAGGTGTCCTCGGCGCGGGTGGCCAGCGTCTGGCCGACGACGACGCCGGACAGCTCGTGGTCCACCAGCACCGAGCGGTTGCCGCTGTGCCAGTCGAGCGCGACCAGTCCGTGGGCGCCGATTTCCTGGCCGGCGGCCAGCGTGGTGAGGTGCTCGTGGAGCGAGACGCCCGCTCGCCGAGCGTCCTCGTGGTACGCGGGCGGCACGCCGTGCTCGGCGAACCAGCCGAAGATGTCGCCGACCCCGCTCTGCCCGGCCTCGTAGCCCCACAGCCCGGGCACGATTCCGCCGTCGACGACGCCGCACATGCCGGGCACCGCACGCAGCTCCTCGGCATTGAGCACGTGACACGTCGAGGTGCCCATGATCGCGACCATCCGGCCCGGCTCGACGGCCAGTGCGGCGGGCGCGGTCACGTGGGCATCGACGTTGCCCACCGCGACGGCGATGCCTTCCCGCAGCCCGGTCCACGCCGCCGCTTCGGCCGTGAGCGACCCGGCCCGGTCGCCGAGGCGCCCGAGTGGCCGATCGAGCTTGTCCGGCACGAAGTCCGCGAACCCGGGGTTGAGCTCGCGCAGGAAATCGGCGCCCGGGTACTCGCCGTCCTGCAGGATGCCCTTGTACCCGGCGGTGCAGGCGTTGCGGACGTAGTTGCCGGTCAGCTGCCAGACGATCCAGTCGGCCAGCTCGACCCAGTGCGCCGTCGCCGCGTAGACGGCCGGCGCCTCCTCCAGGACCTGCAGCGCTTTGGCGAACTCCCACTCCGACGAGATCCGCCCGCCGTAGCGGGGCAGCCACTTCTCGTCGCGGGCCCGCGCGAGCTCGGTGATCCGGTCGGCCTGCGGCTGGGCGGCGTGGTGGCGCCACAGCTTCACGTACGCGTGCGGCTCGCGCTCGAACTCCGGCAGCTCGCACAGCGGCGTTCCATCCACAGTGGTCGGTACCACCGTGCACGCGGTGAAGTCCGTGCCGAGGCCCACGACGTCGGCGGGATCGGCGCCGGCGTCGCGGAGCGCGGCGGGGACGGCGGTGCGCAGCACCCCGACGTAGTCCGAGGGGACCTGCAGCGCCCAGTCCGGCGGCAGCGGCTCGCCGGTCACGGGCAGCGCCCGGTCGACGACGCCGTGCGGGTACTCGGACACGGCAGTGCCCAACTCGGCGCCGTCGGAAACCCGCACCACGACGGCGCGGCCCGAGAGCGTGCCGAAGTCGACGCCGACCACGAGAGGCTCGCAGATGTTAGCGTTAACATTCGGAGAGTGCGGGGACACGGGGTTCTCCTTCGGTGGGGACCGCGCTCAGCGTGGTCCGGTGCTCTCCCGGACGATCAGCTCGGGCTCGACCAGGTGGCGCACGTGCTGGTCGCCGCCGCCCATCCGTTCGGTCAGCAGCCCGAAGGTGCGCCGGCCGACTTCGATGAAGTCCTGGCGCACCGTGGTCAGCGGCGGCGTGAAGTACGCCGCCTCGGGGACGTCGTCGAAGCCCGCGACGTGCACGTCGCCCGGCACGCCGATGCCGGCCTCGGTGAACGCGCGCAGCAACCCCAGCGCCATCTGGTCGTTGGCGGCGAACACCGCGTCCAGCCCGCCGTTCCCGGCGGGCACCTTCTTGGCCAGCGTCCGCCCGGCGGCGTAGCCGGAGGCCGGGCTCCAGTCGCCGCGGATGACGGGTGGCACCTCGGCGCCGTGACGCTGCAGCGTCTCGCGCCAGCCGCGCTCGCGTTCGAGGGCTTCCAGCCAGTCCTGCGGCCCGGCGACGTGCCACACCGTGCGGTGCCCGAGCGCGAGCAGGTGCTCGGTCGCGCGGCGGGCGCCGTCGTACTGGTCCACGGAGATCACCGGAACCGGCGCGCCCTCGCCGCCGCCGACGGCGACCACCGGGACCGCAGAAGGCACTCCCGCCAGGGCCTGCCCGGCCGTGACGTGCGGCGCGATCACGACGATCCCCTCCACCGCCTGGCGCCGCAGGCTCTCCACCGCGTCCGCGATGGACGAGCGGCCCGGGCGGCTCACGCTCGAGATCGTGATGGCGTAACCGGCTTCCCGGGCGGCGTTCTCGATGCCGTGCAGGGTGCTCGCGGGTCCGTACAGATTGGACTCGAGCGCGACGACGCCGAGAGTGCCGGAGCGGCCCGTGACAAGCGTGCGGGCCGCGGAGTTGGGCCGGTAACCCAACTCCTCCACCGCGGCCATCACCCGCGCCCGGGTCTCGGGGCGAACCGGGCCGGTGCCGTTGATCACCCGCGAGACGGTCATGTGGGAGACGCCCGCGAGCCCGGCCACGTCCGTGAGGCTCGCCTGCCGGTCGCCGGCCGCTCCTGCTGACACTTCGTCACCGCCTTCCTCGTCCGGGTGGTCCAATCCACTCTTTCCGGCGAATAGTGTTAGCGATAACAGTCACCCGGTCAAGGCTCGGCTCGGTCACGACTGGGTCTCCTGATCGTCGGGAGATCGGACCGCGTGCCTCAGCCGGCCGGGGGCGGGTGTTCGGCGAGCCACGCGGCCGCGCGGCTCGCGGAGGCGCGCGAGAGCCACGCCTCCTGCACCACCTCCGCCAGCTCGCCCCGGCTGAGCTCGCCGAGGCGGCACGCCCGCGCCAGCACCGAAAGGTGGCCGCGGAAGTGCGGGGTGGTGAAGAACGGCGTGGCCTCGTCCTGCACGAGTGCTTCCTTGTCGGCTTCCGACGGGACCCAGAAGACGATCACGTCGGGGTAGCGCTCACCCGTGCCCGGGTCGACGGCGTCCGGACGCGGGTTGCGGAAGAAGACAAACGACTTGCCGCCGACCTGGTACACGGGCTTGCTTTCCGACCCCGGCCAGATCTTGACGTGCGGCATCGCGAGCGCGAGCTCGTGCACGTCCTCGACGCGGGCGGGACGGTCGTGGACCGGCATCCGTCGAGTGTAGGGGCCGGGTCGCGTCGACGCGACGATCGCGGCACTCCGCGCGGTGTCCACATCGGACAGCGCCGCGACGGCCGTCGAGCTCGGCCGATGTAGTTGCCGGGCAGGCATTCCCGGTCGACGCGGCCCGGTGGTTCAGCGCCGGCGCCGGCTGACGCGCCGGGCGGTGCGCCGCGAGGTGCGGCGGGCGATCCTGCGGGATCCGAACATGGTCTGTCTCCTGTCTCAGGTGCGGCTGGGTGTGGCTGTTTCGAACGTGTGCAGCTGGTTCGCTTCCTCCGCCGTCACCAGGCCGATGGCGACCAGGTCGAGCGGGCTGACGAAGCCGTCGGAGATACGGAACCCGCCCGCTTCCGCGATGGCGTCGCGCAGGGGGATGGCCCAGCGGTGTTCCAGCAGCACGAGGGCGGCGGCCGAGCCGTCCGGGATCTCCGACAACACGTCCCAGGCTTCTTCGTCGGAGAACACCTCGACGCCGTCCGCGGCCTCCTCGGCACCCTCGAGGGCGCCGGCCGCCATGCCTTCCTCACCGTCGATCCCGAGCCCGATCAGCGCGCCGACCTTGCTGCCGAGCTCGATGGCTTCTTCGTCACTGAGGTTGCTCAGGTGGGCGACCTCGATCCCGCCGTCGGAATCCTTGTGCACGGCCAGCGCGTCGACCACGTTGACGGTGCCGCTTTCCCTCAGCCGCTCGAGCTCGGTGATGATCGCGCCGTGGAAGTCCGGTTCCGGAAATCCCAGTACGACGAGCTGGATGGGTCCGATCGTCATGAGTCTGCCTCCGTTCTGCGTCGCGTCCCTCATGGCGAGCATCTGGGCGCGGGTCGCGGACGGCCTCATCTGCGGGAGGTGAGCTTGCCCCGCGCGTCAGATCTCGAGCGCCCAGCGGACGAACGGCCGCTCGGACGTGAAGCCGGCCCTCTCGAAGATCCCGGATGGCCCGCGAGGCTCGCCGAGTCCGCGTTCACGCTGGCCCGGTCGAAGCCGTGCCCGGCGGCCGCCCGCAGCGCGTGCCCGATCAGCGCGCCGGCGACGCCGCGGTTGCGGTAGGCGGGGCTCGTCCCGATCGCCATGAAGTGCACGTCGCGGACGCCGGTGACCGCCGCGTCGGCTTCCCAGTGGTTGGCCACGATCATCCCCGCCGCGGTGCCGTCCGCCGCGTCGCGGAGCAGGAAACTGGCCTCGGGCCGCAGGGTGTGGTTGGCGATCTTGTTCTTCCAATTGCCCGCGGGCAACGGCGCCGGGTTCCAGGTGTCCGCGTACGCCTTGTTGCGGGTCACGCGGAAGTCCTCGTCGTTGTCCTCCGACCACGGCTCGATCCGCAGCCCTTCGGGGATCACTGGCTCGGGGAGCGCGGCGCCGAGCGGGTGCTCCATGCGCCGGAAGTACCGCACGGGCGCGAAGCCTCGCGGGGCCAGGAGCTCGGCCAGCCCGGCGATGTGCCCGGCCTTGTGGACGTCGATCGCTAGCCGCAGCCCCGGATGGTGCAGCGCGTGCAGCGTTTTCGCCGCCGCCACCCCGGCTTCGACGAGCGCGCCACCGATTCCGCGGCGCCGGTGGTCCGGGTGCACGCCGCCGTCGAGGAACACGCGGTGGACCTCTTGCGCGAACCGCTTGTAGCGGATCTTCATGTACCCGGCCAGCACGGCACCGTCGAAGACCGCGAGGCTCGCGCGCTCCAGATCCGCGTAGGGGTCGACCAGCTCCTGGAGGGTGTCCTGCGCGGTGTAGTTCTCGCCGATCCGGTCGACGGCCTCCATGGCGTTGAGCAGATCGGCCGAAGCCTGGGCGTCGTCGCGGGTGAGCGGGCGCCAGGTGAGAGACGTGGTGTCCATGCGCCCGAAGGTATTCACGCGGGGGCGGGCCGTCGCTTCGTTTTCCGGCAAAACGATCGCCGAGCGTCGTGCGCTCTGAGTACGCTCACGCGGCCGTGAAAGCACCGGATGGGGGAGTGAGCCGATGAGTCAATACTTCGACCTCGGCGACACGACGTTGTGGAATCCGTCCAACGGCGTCGGTTTGCTGTTCGTCCGCTCGGCCGAGGCCGTGGCCCCGATCGTCGAGCTGCCGACCGGGGTCAGCCCCAAGGCCGCCGACGAGTGGGCGATCGACTTGCCGGTCTTCGCCGCCTTCGTCGACGCACTCGTCGACCGCTACCAGCGTTCGACCCACCTGATCCTGCGCTCGATGGTCGAAGGCTTCCTCGCCACGGCGATGGTTCTCCTCGACCGCGCGGGCGCCGAGATCCCGTCGCTGAGCCGGGAACCGGGCCCCGACGTCCGCGACGTCTCCGTGTTCGGCACCCCGCCGCCGGCCGGAAAGCTCGCCGAGCTCCGCACCGCCCACGCACGCGCGATGCCCGTCTGAGCCGAGGAAACGCCCGCGGCGGCACCAGAACCGGTGCCGCCGCGCCCACGATCAACCGGACTTCTCCGCCTCGTGCCGGGCCTTCGCCTCCTCCAGTGCCTGGCCCTGCCGGCTGTGCAGCTCGGCCCGCAGCTTCTTCGCCTGCGCCTCGGTGGCGGCGAGGCGGTCGAGCCGCTGCTGGAAGTGCGGGGCGACGGCTTCGGCGAACAGCTCGTAGTGCCGCGCCGTGGCGGCCGGGGTCGCCCACTCGTGCGCCATCATCAGATACGAGCCGAAGCCGCCCTTCGACTGCGTCTCGAGGGTGCCGATCTGGCGGATCGCGTCCTCCGGGGTGCCGATCACGCCGATGCCGCTGGCGTTGATCCAGTCGACGCGTTCGGTGAACGTCGCGCCGCCGGGCTCGAAGTGCGGGACGGCGGCGACGTGCTGCAGGTAGTTGCACCAGTCGTCGAGGCCGTGCTCGACCTCGGCATAGGCCTGTTCCTTCGTCTCGGCCAGGTGCATCGGGCCGACGAGGCGCCAGCCGTCGCGGTTCATCGTGGCGCCGAACTGCGTGGCGCGTTCCTCGGCGACGTCCCAGTGCTGGGCCAGCAGGTCGAGGTCGCCGGTCAGGGTCGCGCCGATCGACAGGAGGCTGAGGCCGTGCTTGCCGGCGATGCGCGGCCCCGACGGCGACGCGATCGCGGCGACGCCGACCTCCAGCCCGCCCTGGGTGAAGGGCCGCAGCTGGCACAGCGCGTCGCGCAGCTGGTAGCGGTCGGTCTTGACCGTCACGGGTTCGGCGCCGTTGAGCAGCTGCATCAGCACGTCGGTGTCCTCCTCCAGCGCGCCGCGCTGGCTGAGGGGGTCGAGCCCGATCATGGACGCGTCGGTGGGCAGCGAGCCCGGGCCGAGGCCGAGCATGAACCGGCCGCGGGTGAGGTGGTCGAGCAGGATCGCGCGGTCGGCCACCCACAACGGGTTGTGGTACGGCAGCGAGAGCACGCCGGTGCCGAGCTTGATCGTCTTCGTCTGAGCCGCGACGTGGGCGATGAAGATCTCCGGGCTCGCGATGAGCTCGACGCCGCAGGAGTGGTGCTCGCCGATCCACGCCTCGTCGTAGCCGAGCCGGTCGAGCAGCTTGATCGTCTCGATGTCGCGAGCCAGTGCCGCCACCGGGCTCTTGGTCGGTGAGGCGTGGAACGGGGCCATGAAGACGCCGAAACGCATGAGTCCTCCTTGACTTCGCCGGCCGGGTGATCGACGGTAACGCCGGTGTGCCGCGCCACACCGGACGCGCGGCGGAACCGTTCAAAAGATGAACACCCCGCCCGTTCGGGGGCTGGCCGCGCGCTTCACCGATCCTGCACACTCGGGTCTCCCGGCGACGACGCCAGGAGAGGAGCCGCCCGTGCCTGCTTCGGACGTCTGGCAGCAGTTCCTCGAGGCCGATCGCCGCGGGGCGGCGCGCCCGGAGATCGAGGAGTCGTGGGTGCGGTCGCGGCAGTCCGGCGTCGATCCCGAACGGCTCGACCTCGCGCCCGCTCGGTTCGACCCCGAAACCCTGCTCGTCGCGGTCGGCAGCCGCGTCATCCCCGGCACGGCCGATCTGCTCGTGGGCGACGCCGCGTCGGTCGCGTTGGTCGACCCGCGCGGCACGCTGACCTGGCGCTGGGAGTCCGATCCCGCGTTGCGCCGTGACCTGCAGCAGGTGGAGGTCGAGCCCGGGCACCGCTACGTCGAGGACGGCGTCGGCACCTGCGGGGTGGGGCTCTCGATGGCGGTGCGGTCCGCGTCGATGGTGGTGGGGGCCGAGCACTACAAGCAGGCCTGGCACCCCTACACGTGCGCGACCGCGCCGATCGTCGACCCGACCACGCGGCTGCTGCTCGGCTCGGTCAACGTGTGCTGCCGCGCCGAGCACACCAACCGCTTCGTGATGGCCGCCGTCGTCGCCTTCGCCGAGCGCCTGCGTTCCGCGTTGCGCGACGCGGCCACGCCCCGGCAGCGCCGGCTCGTCGACGCGCACATGACGTTCCGCTCCCTGCCCGGCGCAACGGTGATCACGCTCGACGGCGAGATCATGATCAGCGACGGTGGTCCCGTCGCGACCCTGCCCGACCGCGCGACGCTGTGGTCGATGCTGCGCCAAGCCGGCCCCTCGGCCACGCACCTGACCCTCGCCGACGGCCGGGTCGCCACCGTCCGCCCCGTCACGCCGGGCCGCTTCGAAGACGGCTGTGTCCTGATTTTCAGCGCGGTTTCGTTGTCGGAGCACGAAAACCCGCTCCAGAACGCCGAAGCCGAGATCATCCGCGAGGTCCTGATCGCCTGCCGTGGCAACAAGACCGCGGCGGCGCACCGGCTCGGCATGGCGCGCGGCACCCTGTACAAGCGCCTCCGGCGCTACGGCCTGGGCGACTGAGTTTCACCGCTGGGCGTGCTTCGGCAGGAACCGGACCAGCAGCAGCACCAGCACGTACACGCCGGCGCAGAGGCCGAACACCAGCTCGGCGGCGGAAATGTACGACGCGGGGGAAGACGGGCCGACGCGGGCGAAGAACACGGTGCCGAGCGCGGCGACGCCGAGGGCGCCGGCGAACTGCTGGGCCGCGTTGAGCACGCCGGCGCCGGTGCCGACCTCTTCGGTGTTGGCGTCGCCGAGGACGAAGTCGAACAGCGGCACGAACAGCAGCCCGCAACCGAGTCCGGTCACCAGCAGCGCCGGGGCCAGTTGCCACATCGTGACGGCCGCGCGCCAGTGGGCGATCGACCACCAGAGTCCGAGCAGGCCGGCGACCGCGATGGCCAGTCCCCAGTGGAGGTTCGCTCGCCCGAGTTTCGCGGCGAGTACGGCGCCGGAGAGCAACGTGGCGGCCGCGGTGCCCGCGGCCCACGGGATCAGGGCGAAACCGGTCTGCAGCGGTGACCAGCTCAGGCCGGACTGCAGCAGCAGGTTGAGCACCAGGACGAACGCGCTGAGCGCGGCGTAGAACCGGCCGACGACCAGCAGGCCCACCACGAAACTGCGCCTGCGGAACAACGACGGCGAGATGACCGGATGCGCGCTGCGGCGTTCGGACGCGGCGAACAGCCCGAAGGCCACCAGGCCGGCGGCGATCAGCACGTACGTCCACGCGGGCCAGCCGAGGTCGCGGCCCTGGATGAGCGGCACGATCAGCAGTGCCGAACCGGCGGTGAGCAGGCCGATGCCACGCAGGTCGAGGCGGGCGGCGCGGTCTTCGCCGCTGTGGCGGGGCAGGACCCACCAGGCGAGCGCGCCGGCGAGAACGCCGAACGGGACGCTGATGAGGAAGATCGAGCGCCACTCGCTGCCGAACAGGTCCAGGCGCAGCAGTCAGCCGGCCAGGACCGGGCCGGCGACCGTGGCCAGGCCCATGATCGGGCCGAACGGCATGAGCGCCTTGCGCAGGTGCTCGGGCGGGAAGACGATCTTCACCAGCGCCAGGCCCTGCGGGATCATCACCGAGCCGAACAGGCCCTGGACCACGCGGGCGGCGATGAGGAACCCGGCGCTGGGCGCGAGCCCGCAGGCCAGCGACGCGACGGTGAAGCCGGCCATCCCCAGCAGGAACAGCCGGCGGCGGCCGAGCAGGTCACCGAGGCGGCCCGAGGTGACGAGGCCGAGCGCGAACGCCGCGGTGTAGGCCGAGAGCACCCACGGCAGCGTCATCGGCCCCCACCGAGATCCGCGCGGATCGACGGCCCGGCCAGGTTGGCGACGCTCGTGTCGACGAGGTCCATCAGCTCCGCGACGACCACGACGACCAGCACCAGCCAGGCCTGGCGGAGGGGGAGCTGCGCCGTTCTCGGCACGGCTGACGAACTAAGTTCAGTGCTCACGAACTAAGTTCTAGATGACGAACTAAGTTCGTGTCAAGGTAGGGTGGCGCCCATGCCCGCCGCCTCCCGCCGTGCTCAGCGCTCCGAGTCCGCCGCCTCCCGCAAGCCGCCCATCACCGCCGAGCGCATGACGGACGCCGCGTTGCAGGTCGTCGCCACCGAGGGCTACGACGCGCTGACCATCCGCCGTGTCACGGCCGTGCTGGGCACCGGGCCGTCGTCGCTCTACGCCCACATCACCACGAAGACCGACCTCGACGACCTGCTCATCGGCCGGCTCTGCGCGGAGATCTCGTTACCCGAGCCGGACCCCGCGCAGTGGCGGCAGCAGATCCACGACGTCTACGCCCAGCTGCGCGACCAGTACCTCAAGTACCCCGGCGTGTCCCGCGCGGCGCTCGCCCTGGTGCCCACGCACCAGGAAACCCTGCGCGTCAGCGAGGGCATCCTCGGCCTCCTGCTGGCCGGCGGCGTCCCCGCGCAGACCGCCGCGTGGGTGCTGGACTCCCTCACGCTGTACGTCACCGCTTATGCCTGGGAACGGTCGCTGGTCGACCAGCGCCGGAAAACCGAGGACGACGACTGGGTGCTCAGCCGGGAGGACCTCGTCGAGCGATTGGGCGCTCTGCCGGCCGAGCGTTTCCCCCACACGCGCCGGCATGCGGCCGAGCTGACGTCGGGGTCCGGTCATGAGCGGTTCGAGTTCACGCTGTCGTTGATGCTCGACAACCTCACCGCTTCTTGATCATTGGTCGCGAAGCGGTGAGGTTGTCGAGTCGGGACCGGGCTCCCGGCGGCTCAGCCGTGCGGGTCGTCGACCTTCAGCTGCTCTCCGGTCGTCGCCACGAACACGACCAGCAGTTTCGCCGGTTCGGTCGCGCTGACGTTGTCCGTGGCCACGTGGTGCGCGCCCGGCTGTTCGGTCCAGTTGTCGCCCTGGTGGTAGGTGTGGGCGGGCTGGCCTTCGAGCTGGCTGCGGACCGTGCCTTCGAGCACGTAGGCGTAGACGAAAGCGTCGCCGTGCCGGTGGGGGACCGCGCTGGCGGACGGCGGGAACGTGACGATCGACGAGGTGAACGTCTTGCCCGGGATGTTCGGCAGGGCCTGGGCGAGCAGCGGGGTCAGGGTCTCGGCCGGATGACCGGAAGCGGAGACCGGAGCCGAAACCGAAGCCGGGGCGGCGGGCCGGGGCTCCGCGGCGGACGAGCAGCCGGCGACCGCCACCGCGGTGAGCAGCAGGCCGCCGGCGACACGAGGGTTGATCACTCCGCCACCCGGATGATCGTCTTGCCCGGAGTCCGCTGACGCCGCGCGAACGCGTCCGCCGTCTCGGCGAGCGGGCGCACGCCGCTGACGATCGGCTTGAGGCGTCCGGCGCGGACGCGCTGCGCCAGATCGGCCAGGCGCGCCCGATCCGGTTCCACCACGAAGAAAACGGCGCGCCCGTCGGCGGGCTGTACCTCGGGCGGCGCGGCGATGGTCACGACGGTGCCGCCGGGGCGCACCAGCTTCGTAGAGCGCTCCAGTACCTCGCCGCCGATGACGTCGAGGATCACGTCGGCCGGGCCGGCGGACTCGAAGGAGGCGGTGTCCACAAAGGAATGCGCGCCGAGGCCGAGCACGAAGTCGCGGTCGGCGGGGCGGCCGGTGCCGATCACGTGGGCCCCCGCCTCGTGGGCGAGCTGCACGGCGATGGACCCGACACCGCCGGCGGCGCCGTGGATCAGCACGGTCTGGCCGGTGGACAGCGAAGCGTGGTCGAACAGCGCCTGCCACGCCGTCAGCCCCGAGATCGGCAGCGCGGCGGCCACGGTGTGGTCGATGTCCGCGGCGAGCGGCGCGAGGTTGCGGGCCTCGACGGCCGTGTACTCGGCCAGGGCACCGTCGCGCAACCAGTCGGTGAGGCCGAACACGCGCTGCCCGACGCTCAGGCCGGTGGTGCCGTAACCGAGCTCGGTGACAACGCCGGACAGTTCGTGCCCGGGCACGCTGGGCCTGCGGTCGCGCCCGGCGCGGTCGGTCCAGGTGCCGGGCCACTCGAGCTCGCCCGGGGTGAAGCCGGCGGCGTGGACGCGCACGATGACGTCGTTCTCGGCGGCGTGCGGGTGGGGCAGCTCGGCGAGCTTGAGGCCGCCGATGCCCGCACCTTGGTCCTGTGCGGTGATGGCTTGCATGTCAGGTCCTTTCAGGACGGTCACTCAATGGTGTCGGGGTGCGACGAGTTCGGCGACGCGGCGGGCCGAAGAGGACTGCACGGCGGCGCTCACGGACAGTACGCCGACGAACGCGAGGTACACGTAGCCCGTCGTCTCCAGACCCCAGGCCGGCGCCACCAGCCCGGCCGCCAGCGACGGGAGGCTCAGCGCCGCGTAGCTGACGACGTAGGCGGCGGAGAACACTTCCGACCGCGTCTTGGTGGTGGTGGCCGCGCTGATGCCGCGCAGCGTCCCGGTGAACGTGAGGCCGACGCCGAGCCCGGCGATCACCGACCCGCCGAGGAAGCCGGCCGCGGAGCCGAGGCCGAGGGCGCCTGCCAGCACGGCCGCGCCGACGACCAGCAGGACCGCGCCCATCAGGGTCGCGATCCGCGCCGGGTGCCGCGCCGCCCACAGCCCGCCTGCGCTGTTGGCGAGGAACAGCACCGCGATGGCGAGGCCGCCCGCGGCGCCGAACTGCACGTGCAGGACGTCGGTCACCAGCGAAGGGGCGAGCGCGAGGAACAACCCGGTCAGCGACCACCCCGCGACGATCGCGGGCACCGCGCCGAGGAACGCCCGGCGCGTCTCGCGCGGCACGCGAACGCGCGGGCGCAACGACGTCAGCACACCGGGCCGGGGGGTGGCCGTCTCGGGGATGGTGAAGACCAGCGCGGCGACGACCATGAACGCCACGGTGAGAACCGGGAAGACCACCGCGTCGGGCTGCGGCCCGGCCTGCACGAGCAGGCCCGTCAACCCGCCACCGGCGGCGAGGCCGAAACTCGTCCCCACCGCGGTCATCATCGGGCCGCGGTGCGGGCGATCCGCGGGGGAGAGCTCGACCAGTCCGGCGGCCAGCGCGCCCGTAGCCATCCCGGTGGCGAGGCCCTGCACGATCCGGGCGGTCACGAGCGCGCCGACCCCGCCGGCCGCCCAGAAGATCGCCGTGCCGGCCGCAGCCACCAGGAGCGACGCGACCAGCACCGGCCGGCGCCCGACGTGGTCGCTCAGCGAACCGACCGTCAGCAGCGCGGCGACCAGCCCGGCGACGTACACGGCGAACACGACCGTCAGGATCGTCACCGAAAAGCCCCACCGCTGCAGGTACACCGGGTAGATCGGCGAGGGCGCGCTCGTCGACGCCATCAGGAGCACGTTGGCGAAGACGAGCAGGGCGAAGGAAGCGCCCCGGCTCAGGCTCTGTCGGTCGTCCATCTCGGTGGCCGGGTCAGCTCGACCAGGGCGAGCCGGTGATGCGCTCGACCGTGGTCGTGCGGCGGAAATCGGGGATGAAGTGCTCCAGGATGTCGGAGTTCACCGTTCCGTTGGTGGTGTCCGGGCGGTGCTTCAACGCGTCGACGAAAGTGCGCAGGAAATCGGTCTTGAAATCGCCGCGCGGGTGGAAGGCGAGGATTTCCTCGACGTGGGCGAGATCCAGACCGTCGAATCCGAAACCGAGCACGTCGGTCAGCACGCCGAGGTGGGTCGTGGCGATTTCCGGGCCCATACGGCCGGGGATTCCCGGCGTGGTGTGCAGGGCGATGGCCGTCCACACGGTGTCGGCGGCCGCGGGCGAGAAACCCCGGTCCAGCAGGAACTTGCGCCCGTGGTCGGCGCCGTCGACCTCGAACCGCTGCTCCACGTCGGAAAACGGCGTGATGAGCCCGGTGTCGTGGAACATCGCGGCCAGGTAGAGCAGCTCCGGATCCGGTTTCACCCCGAGCCGCTGCGCGTGGAACTGGCTGAAGAAGTAAACCCGGCGGGAGTGGTGGTAGATGAGGGGGTTGGTCGTTTCCCGGATGAGCTGCGACGCCTCGGCGACCGCCGCCGTCTCGGGGACCTCCACACCCGCGATGATCTCTGACATGACTGCTGCGCTTCCGTTCTTTTCTCGACGGATTTCGTCTGTCTTCATGGTGCCGATCGAGGCGCCCGTCGTGCCGCCTTTGTCCGGCCAGGAACCACTCAGATCAGGACGCGCGCTTCAGCCGTCGACGGTGTGTGAGTGCAGGAGTGCCGAGACGAAGGCGTCGGGCCTGGTCAGGAACGCCTCGTGATCACCCGGAACGGTGATCGGCTCGACCCCGAGCCGGGCGGGGAACCGCGGGCACCACGCGTAGTCGCCCGGGGGCATGGCCAGGTCACATTCGCCGGCCAGGTAGCTGACGGGCAGGCCGAGCGTCGACAGCGCGGGGGCGTGCAGGGGCTGTTCGAAGAAGCACATCGGGTGGGGCACGAGCAGTTCGTAGATCAGCTTCTGCGTCGGCTCGGGCGTGTCCTGCGCGAAGGCGCTTTGCCACACCGAGTAGGGCAGGACCACGGAGTGGTCGCCCGACTCCTGTGCGAGCTGCCGGAAGAGCGCGGCGTGCCCCGGCGGGACGTCGTCCACGAGCGGAACGCCCTGCTCCGGCACGAACGCGCTGTGGAAAACGACGCGGCGCACCCGGTGCGGAACCCGGTGGGCCGCACCGAAAACGGGGTAACCGCCCCAGCTGTGGGCGACCAGCGTGACGTCGGTCAGGTCGTGCCGGTCGAGGAAACCGACGAGGAAGTCCACTGTGTCCTCGAGCGTGAAGCGACGGGGATCGTCGCCGTCCGCGAGGCCCGGCAGTGTCAGCGCGACCACGTGGTGGCCCGCGGCGCGCAACCGCTGGGCGACCGGCCGCCACGACCACGCGCCGTGCCACGCGCCCGGAACCAGAACGTACGTCTCCACCATGGTTCGACTCACCTTCCTGTGGCTTCATTGCCAGAGGGCTCGCGGCCCGTGCCGGACCTGTTCTCGGTCGGGCCTGTGACGGAGGAAACGTAGCGAGTGGTTCAGTTACGGTCAAGTAGTGTAACGGAACTCGTCCGGCGCACTTTTGTGGTGACGGTGTGCTACCAATGCCGTGTGCGCCCGTCTTCCGCCTCCATGACCGCCCGGCCGGGCTCAGCCGCGCGCGTCGTGGCGATCCTCGTCTTCGACGGGGTGACCCTGCTGGACGTCGCGGGTCCGGCGGAGGTGTTCAAGGAGGCCAACCGCTTCGGGGCCGACTACCGGATCGTGCTCGTCTCGCCGACGGGCGAGGACGTGGTGTCGAACCTCGGGTTCAAGGTCGCGGTCGAGGGCTCCGTGGGCTCCGAGCCCGCGCCGGACACCTACCTCGTGGCCGGATCCGACCTCTTCCCGCGCACGCCCGTGCCGTGCGACCTGGCCGAAGCCGCCCGCGTACCGGCCGCCGGCGCGCGCCGCGTCGCCTCGATCTGCACGGGCGCGTTCGTCCTCGCCGCCGCCGGCCTGCTCGACGGCAAGCGCGCGACCACGCACTGGAAGGTCACCCACGAGCTCGCCGCCCGCTGCCCGACGTGCCGCGTGGAGCCCGACGCCATCTACGTCCGCGACGGCACCACCTACACCTCCGCCGGCGTCACCGCCGGCATCGACCTGGCCCTCGCCCTCGTCGAGGAGGACCACGGCCCCGACCTCACACGCGACGTCGCCCGTTCGCTGGTCGTGTACCTGCAGCGCTCGGGCGGGCAGTCGCAGTTCTCCGCCCCGCTGCAAGGCCCGCCACCGCGCTCCCCGGCCCTGCGCACCATCACCGACCTCGTCACGGCGAACCCCGGGGCCAGGCACTCGCTCGGCGACCTCGCGAAACACCTGAACGTCAGCACCCGCCAGCTCACGCGCCTCTTCCACGACGAACTCGACACCACCCCGGCCCGCTACGTCGAGAACATCCGCTTCGACCTGGCCCGGGCCCTGCTCGACCAAGGCCACACGGCGACCCAGGCGGCGACGCTGGCCGGCTTCCCCAGCTACGAAGCACTGCGACGGGTGTTCTCGCGGAAGCTGTCGATCAGCCCGGCGGCCTACCAACGCCGGTTCAGCACGGCTCGGCGGGCGAACGCCGGGTAGTTTTCGCGGCGGTCCGGCCGGTCACGCGCCTCAATCGCACGGCCGGCGTTGTCCGCGCCGGCTCGGACCCGAGATGGGTGGCTTTCGCCGGCTCGGCCTCGTCGGCCGCGGACACCCGGCGCCGCCAGCTCGGCGCGCGCGATGTGTGTCGCTGCGTGGGCACCTTGCACCCGCGGTCTCGGGCGAGGGGTTTCGGCGGCGGTCCGGCCGGTCATCTCGGCCGCGCACCTCAACCTCGCGGCCGTCCGCCGCGGCGAGACCGATCCGGCTCACCTGGGACGGGCGATGCTTCGCGGCCCGGTGGCGAGCACCGTGGCTTCGTCCTCCTACGTCGGCTCGAGCGGCGCGCCGACGCGGCAGGACCGGCGGAGGAGGTGGGCGGAGCATGGCGGACACGGCTTCGCCCGCGCCGGCCGGCGGCACCTCGGACGGGCCGGCCCAGCCGGACCAGCCGGACCAGCCGGCCCAGCCGGCCCAGCCGGACCAGCCGGACCAGCCGGACCAGCCGGCCCAGCCGGACCAGCCGGACCAGCCGGACCAGCCGGACCAGCCGGACCAGCCGGACCAGCCGGACCAGCCGGACCAGCCGGACCAGTCGAACCCGGGCCAGTCGGCCCAGTCGACCCAGCCAGACCAGCCCGACCCCGCAGCACGGCTCCGCTCACCCGCCTACGTGCGCCTGCTGCTGCTCGCCGCGATCATCGGGGTGCCCATCTCCGCGGCGGCGTACTTCTTCCTCCAGCTGGTCGGCGCGCTCCAGGGCTGGGTGTACACCGATCTGCCGCGCGCGCTCGGGTTCGGTGGGGCGCCGTGGTGGTGGCCGGTGCCGCTGTTGGTGCTGTGCGGGCTGCTGGTCGCGGTGGCGGTGCGGTATCTGCCCGGTGGGGGCGGCCATCCGCCTGTCTACGGGTTCTCACCGGGCCACGAGCCGACGCCGCGGCAGCTGCCGGGCGTGCTGCTGGCCGCGTTGGCGACGCTCGGGCTGGGGGCGGTGCTCGGGCCCGAGGCGCCGCTGATCGCACTCGGTGCCGGACTCGGGGTGTGCGCGATCCGGCTCGCGCAGCCGCACGCGCCGAAGCAGGTCGGTGCCGTAGTGGCGGCGACGGGGAGCTTCGCGGCCATCAGCGCGCTGCTCGGGTCGCCGATCCTGGGGGCGTTCCTGCTGATGGAGGCGTCCGGGCTGGCCGGCGCGACCATGGGGCTGGTGCTGCTGCCGGGGCTGCTGGCCGCCGGCATCGGCACGTTGCTCTTCATCGGCCTCGACTCGCTGACGGGCCTGGGCGCGGCCTCGCTGGCGTTGCCCGAGCTACCGCCGTTCACCCACCCCGACCTCGCGCAGTTCGGCTGGGCGCTCGCCATCGGCGCGGCTGCGGCGGTGCTGGGTACGGGGATCCGGCGGCTGGCGCTGCTGCTGCACTCGCGCGTCGAAAACCACGTCCTGCTGCTGACTCCCGCGGCGGGCCTCGTGGTCGCCGGGCTCGCGATCGCCTACACCGGCGCGGGTGGAAGCCTGTCGGACGTCCTGTTCTCCGGCGAGACGGCGCTACCGAAGCTCCTGGAGAACAGCGCGGCGTACTCGGTCTCGACGCTGCTGCTCCTCCTGGCCTGCAAGGGACTCGCGTACGGCGTGACGCTGTCGGCGTTCCGCGGCGGCCCGATCTTCCCGTCGATGTTCCTCGGCGCCGCGGGTGGCATCGCGCTGTCGCACCTGCCGGGCCTGCCGCTCGTCGCCGGGGTGGCGATGGGGATCGGCGCGATGTGCGTCGTCATGCTGCGCCTGCCGCTGACGTCCGTCCTGCTCGCCACGTTGCTGCTCTCGTCCGACGGGCTGGCCGTGATGCCGCTGGTGATCGTCGCGGTGGTCGTGGCCCACGTGCTGGCGGCGTGGCTCGGCCCGCGCGAGGGTTCACTCGCCGGGGGTGATGAGGCGACGCCGCCCGCGGCGCCGGCCTCCAAGGGGTCTTGAAACCACTGCCCGGGGAGGAACCGTCATGGCTCGCCGACCGAACATCGTCCTCGTCCACGGCGCGTGGGCCGACGGTTCCAGCTGGAGCGAGGTGATCGAGCGCCTGCAGGCCGACGGCTACCGGGTCACCGCACCCCAGTTCGCGGAGGCGTCGCTGGCCGGCGACGTCGCCCGGCTGCGCCAGGTGCCGGCCCGCCAGGACGGCCCGACGGTCGTCGCCGGGCACTCGTACGGCGGGCAGATCGTCACCGCACTGGGGGACGGACGCGCCGAACGTCGTCGGCCTGGTCTACGTGGCGGCGTTCGGCCTTGACGAGGGCGAGACGATCGGCAGGCTGCTGGAGCAAGGGCCACTGCCGCCGGCGCTGACGCACCTTGACATCGACAAGCAGGGCTTCGCGTGGCTGCCCGAGGACGACTTCGTGAACCACTTCGCGGCCGACGTGGACCCGGTCAAGGCGCGGGTCATGCACGCCGTGCAGCAGCCGCTGGCCTGGTCGGCCCTGGACGAGGTGATGGGCGTCCCGGCGTGGAAGTCGCACCCGGCGTGGTTCCTGGTGGCCGACGGCGACCAGGCGATCCCGTCCGAGGCCCAGCGCCAGTTCGCCGCTCGCATGAAGGCCGCGACCGTCGAGGTCGCGACGAACCACGTCGCGATGGTCTCCCACCCCGACGACGTGCTGCGGCTCATCGCGAGCGCGGTCGAGGCCGTGCGGTGACGAGTGTCCCGGGCGTCCTGGCCGCCACCGCGCTGCCGGTGATGCGCTACGGGCTGACGACGTGCTTCGTGCGGGTCGGGCTGTCTGATCGTGGCGAAGCCGCTCGCGCCCCGGGCTTCCGCCGTCGGCAGCCTCGGGGCCGCGGCGATGATGGTCGGCACGCTCAGCTTCCTCGTCACCACCCCGGAAGCGTGGCGCGAGGGGCACCGGATGTCCCAGCTGTCGGTGCTCGGCGAAGCCCTCCTGAAGGACGGGGTGCTTCTCGGCGCCTCGCTGCTGACCGCCGCCGACTCGCGGAGGGCCGCCGAACGCTCGTAGGTTCAGCCCCGGTGCACCGCCTCGAGGATGACGCGGGTGACGACGTCGGGATGCGTGATGAAGGACAGGTGGCCCGACTTGATCACCGTCGTGCGCGCCTTCATCCGGGCGGCCACGAAGCGCTGGAGCTCGGGTGACGTCGTGCGGTCGGCCGTGGTGATCACGTAGCTGCTCGGCTTGGTTTCCCAGGCGGCGGCGGTGGTTTTGGTCGCGAACAGATCTTGCGCCACGCGGCCCTGGGCAGCGTAGAGGACCCGCGCCTTGGCAGTGGGGACGCCGTTGGCGAAGTCGTTGAGGAACGCGGCTTCGGTCAGGTGGCCGAAACCGTTCTGGTACACGAGACCCGCGCTGGCCGGTGCGGCCGGGAAACGCGCGGTGAGCGCGGGGTAGTCCTCGCCGGCCATCGGCGCCCGCGCGGACAGGTAGACGAGCGAGTCGACGGCCGGGTGGTCACCGGCCTGGCTGATCACCGACCCGCCGTAGGAGTGGCCCACCAGGACGGCCCGCCCGCTCTGCAGGTCGAGCTCACGCCGCGTCGCGGCCACGTCGTCGTCGAGCGAGGTCAACGGGTTCTGCACCGACGTGACCGTGATCCCGGCGGCTTGCAGACGCGGGATCACCTCGGCCCAGCACGACCCGTCGGCATACGCGCCGTGCACGAGCACGACGGACCGCCGCGGCGCGGGCCGCGTGGCCGCGCTCGCCGAACCCGGCACGGCGAGCGCGAGCCCGGTGGCACCCAGCGCCGCGACGCCCGCGAAGGACCGCCGGGTCAGCCGCGCCGGGGATCTCGTGGTGCCCGGATTCTCGGGATGGTGCGGGTCTGTGCGCTTCATGGCTGAGAGCTCCCCTTGTCGGCAATCGACGCCGTCTGTCCACAGTGGCCGCGGGCGGCCCCCGGCCATGATCACGTTACGCCGCGACCACGACCCGAATCGGAGGCTTTCGGGTAAGGACTGTCCCTTGACACGGGGCTCAACCGGACTCGGCGGTCGAATGCCACACACCGAACCACTGCTCGGCGCCGAACTCCTCGAACTTCGCCACCTCGGTGAACCCCAGCTTCGCCGCGAGCCGCATCGAGCGCTCGTTGGCGGTCTGGGTGCAGAGTGCCACCGGCTCACCGGGCGACGCTGCGGCGAACCAGCCGAGCACCGCCGCGCACGCCTCGGCGGCGTACCCGAATCCCCACGTCCGCGGCAGGAACAGGTAGCCGATCTCGGTCGTCTCGGCGCCCGGGCGGAGCCGACCCGGACGCGCCGCGTCGCGCCGGTCGAGCGTGATCATGCCGATCATCGCCGCGTCGAGCTCGACCACGAAGAAACCGAAGCGCCGCCCGGGCACCTCGGGAGCGGTGCGCTCGAGCTCGTCCCGCGATCGCGGGCCACCGAGGTAAGTCCCGACCTCGGGCGAGGCGAACAACTCGATGACCGCGGCACGGTCGCGGGCCTCGGACGGGCGGAGCACCAGTCGCTCCGTTCTGATCGGAGCCGGTGGCCAGGCGGTCATGACGGGCAACCTATCGCGGCACGACCACAGCCGCGGCTTGCGCCCGCACGGCCTCGGTGATGCCCCACTTCGGGGGAAACCACGGAGCCGGCATCGGTTCGTCGCTGCGGTGGTACTGCTGCTTGATCCGGGTCCGCCCGGAGATGCCGGGGACAGCCGGGTGCGCGACGCGGGCATATTTGTCGACTTCGCAGAACAGGTTCTGGCAGTCGACGAGGTGCAGGCGGCGTCCGCCCAGGGAGGCGAAGCGCAGGCCGAGCCGGGCGAAGTGGGCTTCTTGCGTGTCGGTCAGGTACGCGATCACCGCGTCCTCGATGCCGCTGGCGGCGGGCCCGAAGCACTTGCGGGCGCCGTCCCGCGCGCCCGGGCCGGCGACGACGAAGTCGTTCTCCGAAAAGTCCAGCACAGACGTGTAGTTGAGGTCGATCGAGAACTGGAAGGCCAGGAAGTCCCCGAGGCCCGGATAGACGCGCAGCAGTTCGAAGACCTGCGCCAGGCCGCGGGCGTCCTGGAGCTTCTCGGCCAGGCCGTCGTGGATCATCGTTTCGGCCAGCAGCAGATGGTCGTGGTGCTTGCGGGTGCCGCCCAGCCGGGGTGGCGGGATGACGTAGGCGGGGGAGTAGAGCGTGCGCCGGGAGCGCCAGGCCGCGTCGAGGACCGCGCGCGCCGCCGCCGGGTGCCACGACGCCCAGGTGACCGGGCCGAGCTCGGCCTCCAGCAGGCGCCACGTGTCGATCTTGTTGAAGAACTTGAACAGCATCATGCGGAAGACCACGTCACGAGGCTCTTGCGGGCCGCCGTAGGCCACGTCGTGGATGGCGAACTGGCTCACCCGGTCCGCGGCGCGGTAGCAGTTCGTGAACCGGTGCCGGGCGAGGATCGGATCGCTCGTCGCGGTCCCGTCGTCGCGCAGCCGCGCGAAGTAGGCCTCCTGGCGGGCGGCGGCGAACCGCCAGTACGTGTCGAAAACCGGGCCGGGCCGCAGCCGCCGGCCCGCGACGGTGATGTCCGGAATGGACTCAGTCACCGCGGCCGGGCTCCGGATTTCCCGGCGACGTCAGATACGCCAGCGCCATCTCGCCCGTCTCGGTGGCCCACGTGCTCCAGGTCAAGTCATCCGGCCAGAACCGGCCGGAGGCGGCGCGATGCACGCACGAGCCGATGATCGTCCGCGCCGCCATCCGGAGGGCGAGCGCGCGGTCCGGGCGGCGGATCTCGGCGAGGCAGGGTTCGGCGGCGTCGACGAACGTCCGCTGGATCGTGGCCATCGCCTGGAGGCCGCGGTCGCGGCCCTCGGTGCGCTGGGCGTCGAGCAGCTCGGGGAAGACGCGCCCGTGGCGGGTGAACGTCTGCGCCAGGGCTTCGGTGAACGCGGCGACGGTCCCGTGAAGCCCGGGCACCGGCGAGCGAAGCGCGTCGCCGACGGTGGTCTCCAGCCGGCCGAGCAGGTCGTCTTTCACCGCGTACAGCAGCTGGTCTTTGCCCGAGAACCGGCGGTAGATGGCCCCCACCGACAGTCCCGCCTGGTCGGCGACCGCGCCGACGGTGAACTCCTCGATGCCCCCGTCGGCGAGCACCCGCTCGGCCGCGGCCAGCACCTTCTGCAGGGACTCCCGGCTGCGCGCTTGCTGGGGCGGGCGGAAGCCCTGCTCGACGGATCGCTGACTCACCGGCCGCACGTTACCTCGCGCCTCGGGGCGCCCGGCCGGCGCCCAAATGAGAATGATAACTTCCATTCGCATACGAGACGAGGAGGAGCGGCGGCATGGTGAGCATCGAGGTGGCGGGCGCCTCCGTCGACTTCCCGATCTTCGACGCCAAGGCGCGCTCGCTGAAGAAGCAGGTGCTCGGCAAGGTCGGCGGCAAGATCGGCACCGCCGCGATGGTCCCGGTCATCGAGGCGCTGCGCGACATCACGCTGTCCCTGCGCGACGGCGACCGCGTCGGCCTGGTGGGGCACAACGGCGCCGGCAAGTCGACGCTCCTGCGGTTGCTGTCGGGCATCTACGAGCCGACGCGCGGCAGCACGCGCGTCATCGGACGGATCGCGCCGGTGTTCGACCTCGGGGTGGGCCTGGATCCCGAGGTCTCCGGCCGCGAGAACATCCTGATCCGCGGCCTGTTCCTCGGCATGAGCCGCCGGCAGATGGAGCGCCGGCTCGACGACATCGCGGAGTTCACCGAGCTCGGCGACTACCTCCACCTGCCGCTGCGCACCTACTCCGCCGGCATGCGGGTCCGGCTCGCGCTCGGCGTGGTGACCACCATCGACCCCGAGATCCTCATCCTCGACGAGGGCCTCGGCGCGATCGACGCGGCGTTCCTGGCCAAAGCCCGCGGCCGCCTCGTCGACCTCGCCCGCCGTTCCGGTGCGCTGGTCTTCGCCTCCCACGCCGACGACCTGCTGCGCGAGCTGTGCACCACGGCGCTGTGGCTGGACGAGGGCCGTATCCGCGCGCACGGCTCACTCGACGAGGTCCTCGCCGAGTACAAGGAATCCGGCCCGTGAGTCAGACGGCCTCGAGGACGAAGAACAGGAAACACAGGAACGCGTGCTTGTCCCCGAACTCCTCGGGGAACCGCTCGCGCGCGCCCGGCGCCGGGTACGGCTCGCTGATCACGGCCGTCCGGAAGCCGGCCGCGGTGAAGGCGTCGGTCATCGCGTGCAGGGGCCGGTGCCAGTACGTGAGCGTGGCCTTCTGGCCGGCGAAGTCGTACTCCTCCGACCACCGGGTGATCGCGAAGTAGCTCGACTCGGGGTGGACCAGTTCGAAGATGATCGGGTGGTTGACGGCCACGATCAGGCGGCCGCCGGGCTTCAGCACGCGCCGCAGCTCGGCCAGGGGAGTGGACCAGTCCTCGAGGTAGTGCAGCACCAGGGCTGCGATGACGTCGTCGAACTCCGCGTCGGGATACGGCAGCGGCTTGCTCAGATCCGCGACGCGCAGGTCCGCGTCGGCGCCGAGCCGTTGCCGCGCGAGCTCGATCATCTTGACGCTGGCGTCGAAGCCCCGCACCTCGGCGCCGCGGTCGCGCAGCGCGGCGGACACGGGGCCGGCTCCGCAGCCCGCGTCGAGGATCCGCCGGCCGGTCACATCCGCGGCCAGGTCCAGGATCGCGGGCCGCGCGTAGTAGGCGTTGATGAGGCTGGTCTCGTTCTCGGCTGCGTAAGCCTCGGCGAAACTGTCGTAGTCGTTGGTGACGTCGGTAGCCATGCGCCCATCCAACCCACTTCGTGGTCTTCGCCCAATCGGCTCAGCGCGCCGGGCCGGCCAGGCTCCCGCCGATGACGTCGGCCAGTCCCTGCAGCGCGCGGTCAGTTCGCGCCGCTCCCGTGCCGAATACCGCGACAGCGCCTCGAACTGCCGGGCGCGTAGCTTGGTGCGCAGGGCCAGAAGGCGCTTCGATCCATACCAGCGTCCTGTCCGTCACGGCGCCCGGCACGCATTTCGGTGACACCCTGCGGGCCGACGGGGTCGTTCTGATGTCCAAGTGGAGGGTCGCTACTTCGGCGACGCCGATTTCGCGCCGCTGAGGGAAGAACTGGACCGGCGGCGAGCCGTCGTGTTCGTCCACCCGGCGCAGTCGCCGATGCCGCCTCTCGCACGGCGGCGGGTTCCTGCCGTATGCCGCCTACCGATTCTCCGGGCTGACGTCGACCGTCGTGGACACGACACGCGAAGCCGACGACGTGATCTGCGAGCTCAAACGCTTCTACTTCGACACGGCTCTCTCGGCCACTACGGCTGCGACTGGCCCTTCGCTCCTGAACGGGCCGGCGCCTACTGCAACCGGTACCTGGAGCAGTACCCGCGCTTTGCCGACGGCGAGGCTGCCGCGATCGACCGCGGCAGCGCGGAGGTGCTCTTACCGCGCCCGGCCGGCTGATCCGGTGGGACGGCGGCGGCTCCGCCGGTCAGGTCACCGCGCAGAGGTAAGGGTGGTCACCTCGAGCCACTTGCGGCGGTCGAGCAGCAGGTCGATGTCGGCCCACACGGCCTGTTCGACCTCGCGCCGGCTCGTCGGGGGAGTGCGCTCGATTTCCTGGTACAGCAAGGTGATGTGCTGGTCGACGGCGGACAGGTCCGGGCACAGGTACGACGTGCCGGTGTGCCCGGTGACCGTGGTGAGGTCCTCGGGCTCGGAGCGCCGCGCGGACCGCTCGTTGGATTTCATGAAACCAAGCGTCGCAGCGGCGCCGCCCGCGCACATTGCCGCCAGCGGCCGTTGCGGGCCCGGTGCTGCCGGGAATACGTCGATACCGGCCAGCCGGTAGCGTCCGTACCGGCTGGCCGGTATCGACGGGGTACGGCTGCCCGGCACCGGCACCGGTGTCGAGCAGGGGCCGGAGTCAGTTCGCGGACGGGGTCATTTCGCGGCGGCGGCGGCGGTTCGCCGGCCGGTCCGCCGCGTGGCCACCGCGCGGGCCGGTTTCCCGGTCGACCACTTCAGCTCCACTTCGAGCTCCACCTTGCCGCCGTCGATTTCGATCTCGACCTCGATCTCCACCTCATCGGGCACGTGGATCTTCACGGTGCTGGCGCCGAGCGCGAGCTCCACCTTGCCCCCTGCCGCCAGCGCGGCGGCGAGTGCGGCGAGCCGCTGGGCGGCGTCCTCGCGCGAAAGCTTCTCCTCGCGCTTGACCTCGACTTCGGACATGGCTGACTCCTTCGCTCGCTGCCGTTGCCGCGAACAGCACCAGCCGCCCGTCGCCCGCGCATCACCTGCCACGCATGAAGGCGCACCGGGGTCGTCCCCGCACACTCAGCGGCGGAAAAAGGGTCGTGAGGTACGTCTCGCCCCGTTGATTAGTGTGCTAATTATCAGCGTATTATCCATCCGGGCGGTCAGGCGTAAGTAAAGGAGTGGTGATGGACGAGTTCATTCCGGAGCCGAGCCGCGAGGTGGCGGGGCCGCCCGGCGCCGGGGCGCGGAGGATCGCTTTGGCGCTGCTGGCGATGGGCGCACTGGTCTTCGTGCTGACGGTCGCGTTCACCGTCCTGCCGCGATGAACGCCCGCGAACCCGGGCAGGCCTACACGATGTGGTCGGTCTTCGCGGCCGTCCCGGCGGCGTCAGGGCGCGACCGGGGGGCCGCCGCGCTCACCGGGCAGCGCGTGTCGGTCCAAGACCTGGTCAGGAGCCTGTCATGAGCACCGATTCGCCCGCGCGCGTGGTCCCGGTTTCCGTGGCGGTCCGCGCTCACCCGCGCCGGGACTCGCCCCGGGGTTCGCTGGTCGTCCGGCTGCTGCGCACGACGGACCACAAGCAGCTCGGCATCATGTACCTCGTCACCTCGATGGGGTTCTTCCTCATTGGCGGCGCGATGGCGATGCTGATGCGCTCCGAGCTCGCCCGGCCCGGGCTGCAGTTCCTGTCGCAGGAGCAGTACAACCAGCTGTTCACCATGCACGGCACCGTGATGCTGCTGCTGTACGCGACCCCGGTGCTGTTCGGGTTCGCGAACTTCGTGCTGCCGCTGCAGATCGGGTCGCCCGACGTCGCCTTTCCCCGGCTGAATGCCTTCTCCTACTGGCTTTTCCTCTTCGGGAGCCTGATCGTCCTTTCCGGATTCCTGACCCCCGGCGGCGCGGCCGACTTCGGCTGGTTCGCCTACACGCCACTGTCGGACGCGATCCACTCGCCGGGTGTCGGTGCCGATCTGTGGCTCGCCGGGCTGGTGGTGGGCGGCCTGGGCACGATCCTCGGCGCCGTCAACATGGTCACCACGGTGGTCTGCCTGCGCGCGCCGGGAATGACAATGTTCCGGATGCCGATCTTCACCTGGAACATCCTCATCACGAGCATCCTGATCCTCGTCGCGTTCCCGATCCTCACCTCCGCGTTGCTCGGGCTGCTGGCGGACCGGCACCTGGGCGCGCACGTGTTCGACCCGGCCAACGGCGGGGTGATCCTGTGGCAACACCTGTTCTGGTTCTTCGGCCACCCCGAGGTGTACATCGTCGCGCTGCCGTTCTTCGGGATCGTGTCGGAGATCTTCCCGGTGTTCAGCCGGAAACCGATCTTCGGCTACCGCGGCCTGATCTTCGCGACCATCGCCATCTCGGCGCTCTCGGCCGCGGTGTGGGCGCACCACATGTACGCCACGGGCGCGGTGCTGCTGCCGTTCTTCTCGTTCATGACGTTCCTGATCGCCGTGCCCACGGGCGTGAAGTTCTTCAACTGGATCGGCACGATGTGGAAGGGTCAGCTCTCCTTCGAGACGCCGATGATCTTCTCGATGGGCTTCATCGTCACGTTCCTGTTCGGTGGTCTGACCGGCGTGATGCTGGCCGCGCCCCCGATCGACTTCCACGTGTCCGACACGTATTTCGTCGTGGCGCACTTCCATTACGTCCTCTACGGCACGATTGTGTTCGCCACCTTCGCCGGCATCTACTTCTGGTTCCCCAAGTTCACCGGGCGGATGATGGACGAGAAGCTCGGCAAGTGGCACTTCTGGACCACCTTCATCGGCTTCCACGGCACGTTCCTGGTCCAGCACTGGCTCGGCGCCGAAGGCATGCCGCGCCGCTACGCCGACTACCTGTCCACGGACGGCTTCACCGTGCTCAACACCGTCTCGACGATCAGCGCGTACCTCCTCGGCGCCTCGATGCTGCCGTTCCTGTGGAACGTGTTCAAGAGCTACCGCTACGGCGAGATCGTCACGGTCGACGATCCGTGGGGCTACGGCAACTCCCTGGAATGGGCCACGTCGTGCCCGCCGCCGCGGCACAACTTCACCGAGCTGCCCCGGATCCGATCCGAGCGCCCCGCGTTCGAGCTCCATTACCCGCACATGGTCGAGCGGATCCGCGCCGAAGGCCACATCACGCTGACCGGGCACCAGAAGGAGGTCTGACCCGCCACCGCGATTTCTGCCGGCTGTCGACGAAACCGTCACGATGTCGATCGCGGAGTCCCGGGGTTTCGACCGCATCACCCTGCCCTCGCTCGTCGACGAGTGCCATCGGCGGATCAAGGAACAGATCATCGCCGGCGAGCTGGGCCCGGGTGCGGCTGCGGGAATGACCCGCCCCGTCACACGGTGACGTCGACCGCCGCGAACAGAGTCCGCACGCAGATGTCGCGCAGTTCCTCGTGGGTGACCTTCGGTTGGTCGAGCCAGTCGAGGATCAGGGTGGACACGAAGGCCAGCCAGCCGCGCACGGCCAGCCGCGTGGTGTCGGTGACCGGTCGCAGCACGCTGATCGCGGCCAGGATGCGCTCGGTGTTCGCGGCCATCCCGGCTTCGCGGATTTCCCGGATCTCGCGGTCGGCGTCGCCGGCGGAGCGGTGCACGATGCGGTAGCCATCGGGGTGGGTGCGGGCGAACTCGAGGTAGACGTCGAGCCCGGCGCGCAGCTGCTCGGTCACCGGCAGCTCCGGGTCGGGCTCGCTCATCGCCAGCAACTGGTCGCGCTGCCGGCGGACGATCTCGGCGAAGAAGTCCTTTTTCGTGGGGAAGTAGTGGTACAGCAGGCCGCGCGAGACCTGGGCGATCTCCGCGACCTCCTCGATCCACACGTCGTCGTACGGCCGGTTCGCGAACAGTCCGGCGCCGATGCCCAGGAGCTGCTCGCGCCGCTGCTGCGTGCTCAGCCGTGTCCGCATCACGCGAGCTTACTTGACACGGGTTCAGTAGCGGGGGATCGTGACGTTATTGGATCTGGGTTCAATAGGGGAGCGAACGTGGACACCACCGGGATTCCGCACCGGCCGGGCCGGCTGCCGGTGATCGGCGACCTGCTCGGGTCGAACCCGCGCACGCCGCTGCAAGACACCTTGCGCGTCGGGCAGCAGGTCGGGCCCATCTTCACGCGCAAGATCTTCGGGTTCGAGATCGTCTTCGCCGGCGGCGTCGACGTGGTCACGCAGCTCAACGACGAGACGAAGTTCGGCAAGCACGTCGGTCTCGGCATCGAGAACCTGCGCGCGGTGGCGGGCGACGGGCTGTTCACCGCCCACACGCACGAGCCGAACTGGCGGCTGGCCCACGACATCCTGCAGCCGGCGTTCTCCGCCGACGCGATGCGCCGCTATCACCCGGTGATGCTGGAGGTCGCGCACGAGCTGACCGACGCGTGGGACCGCGCGAGCGGCCCGGTGGACGTCGCCGCCGACATGACCCGGCTGACCCTGGAGACGATCGGGCGCGCCGGCTTCGGCTACCGGTTCGGCTCGTTCGAGCGCACCGAGCCGCACCCCTTCGTCACGGCGATGATCCGTGCGCTGCGGTTCGCGCAGCTGCAGAACGTGAAGCTCCCGTTCGTGCGGCGCGCGTTCGCCGGGTCGCCCGCGCAGAACCAGGCCGACATCGCGACGATGAACAACCTCGTCGACGAGGTCATCGAGGCCCGCCGCCGCGAAGGGGGCGAGAGCCGCGACCTGCTCGGGCTGATGCTCACCGAGGGCCACCCGATGACGGGCGAGCGCCTGGACCCGGTGAACATCCGCAACCAGGCCATCACGTTCGTCGTCGCGGGCCACGAGACGACGTCCGGCGCGCTGTCGTTCGCGCTGTACTACCTCACGCGCAACCCCGAGGTGCTGGCGAAGGCGCGCGCCGAGGTCGACGCGGTGTGGGGCGATCGCGAGCCGGGGTTCGGCGACGTCGCGAAGCTGCGTTACGTGCGCCGCGTGCTCGACGAGGCCATGCGCCTCTGGCCGACCGCGCCCGGCTACTCGCGCGAGGCCCGCGAAGACGTGCTGCTCGGCGGCAAGTACCGGATGCGCAAGGGCGACTGGGTGATCGTGCCGCTGCCGCTGGTCCACCGCGACCCGGCGGTGTGGGGGCCGGACCCGGAGAAGTTCGACCCGGACCGCTTCGAGCCCGCCGCGGTGAAGAAACGCCCGGCGCAGGCGTACAAACCGTTCGGCACGGGGGAGCGCGCGTGCGTCGGCCGGCAGTTCGCGCTGCACGAAGCGGTGCTGGCGCTCGGCATGGTGTTGCAGCGCTACGACTTCGAGGCCGATCCGGCGTATGAGCTGAAGATCGCGGAGTCCCTGACACTCAAGCCGAGCGGTTTCACGGTCCGCCCGCGGGCCCGGGCGCGCGCGAAGGTTCAGACGAGCTAGTCGACCAGGTCAGGGGAGTTCTCGGTGTAGCCGAGCAGCAGCAGGCTGCGCTCCGGCAGCAGCCGGGCGAGCTCGTCCCACGCGGCCACGCCGGGTGCTCCGTAGAGGTGCGTCAGGTCGGCGACGACCGCCCGCGCCTCCTCGGCCGAGGGGGCGATCGGGCGATCGAACCCGAGCAGCGAGGCCCCGATCCCGAAGTGGCGATAGCCGTGCGTCGCCATCCGCCGGACGATCGCGTGGTTCTGGAACACGCTCCAGTCGGAGGTGAAGTAGCCGTTCGGGATCCCCGCGATGGCCAGGTCGTCGCGCGCCACGGGCACCCGCTGCACGAGCACGACGTCGTCCAGGAACCCGTCCGGCGCCCGGTTCACCGCCACCAGCGCCGCGACGTCGACCTCGCCGCCCATGCGCTGCCCCGGCAGCTCCTCCCATGCCACCCGCGACCCCTCGAGCGCCGCCGCGACGTGTGCCGCCCGCGCGTCGTCCGCCTTCCGCCGCAGCGCCGGGTCCTCGTCTTCGCCGTCGTCGAACCAGAGCCGTTCGTCTTCTGTCGCGTGCAGGTTCGTGTACAGGCACTGGTCGACGTCGTCGAGCGTGCACAGCACCCGCGCGGCCGTGTCCTCGCCCCGCAGTTGAGCCAGCACGTCGAGCACCTCGGCGAACCCGCCGACCTCGTCGAGGCGGGCCACGGTGTTCGTGTCCACCCGCCCCCGCCGAACCTCTTGGGCCGCGTCGTAGCGCGTCACTCGCATGCCCGCATCCTGCCACCAGGGAACGCGGGTCCTGGCGGCCCCATCGACAATGCGGCCGGCGACAGCGGAATCCGGTGAATTCCGCCGCCGAACGGGCACATTGGTCCCCACAATTTCACGGGGGTGAGTGGGCATAGCCGAATCGACGGCGACCTGCGACGATCGGATGCCGGGGGCAGTGACTGGCTGTCGGTCGACCCGAGCACTGACCTTTTCGGCCCTCTCGGAAAGGAACGCCGGTACTATGTCGATAGTGATTTTCTTCGCTGGTGCGGCATTGCTGATCTACAGCGCGGAGAAGCTGATCACCTACCTCGTCGGTGCGGCGGCCGGCCTGCGTGTCTCCATATTCCTGCTCGCGATCGTCTTCACCGGGATCGAATTCGACGACGTCGCGCTCGGAGTGGCGCTGAACGTGGAAGATCTCGGTGACGTCGCGCTCGGGACCGTATTCGGCACGGCCATCTCGATGATCGGAATAGTGCTCGCCCTGGCTGCGATCGTTTCGCCGACGAAGGTGAACATTCCGCGCCCCTACCTCGTGCTGTTCGCCGCCTCGCCGTTGGTGCTGATCCCGTTCATCGTCTTCGCGCCGCTCACGCCGATCTACGGTGTGGTGCTCGTGCTGCTGTTCGTGCTCTTCATCGGCTACGTGGCCACCCGGGAGCTCAAGCGGAGCACGCCGGTCTTCCGCAACGCCGAGATCCTCGAGAAGCTGGAAGTCGGGGCGGGACCCAGTACGAGCGCGACCGGCGACGCGACGCCGCGAAGCCCCGCCGACGTGCCCACCGACAAGCCGCCGTTCGTCGTGACGATGCCGTTCGACAAGGAGCGCCCGATTCCCGGCTGGGCCGCGATCGCGCTGGCCGTGCTGGCGCTGGCGGGCCTCGTCGCCGGCGCCGCCATCACCAGCTACGGCACCAAGGGCATCCTGGAGGATTACCACATCCAGGGTGCGCTCTTCGGCGCGACGATCGCCACCCTCGTGCTCACGCTCGAAGACATCTTCCTGACCGTCGAACCCACCCGCAAAGGCGCGCCCGAGCTCGGGGTCGGCAACGTCATCGGCAGCGTCGTCTTCGGCGTGACCGCGAAGCTCGGCATAATCCTGCTCGCCGGCGGCAGCATCGACGTCGACGGGAACGTGCTTTCCTGGCACCTCCCGGTCCTCGTCGGCATGACCGCGCTCGCGGCGTACTTCCTCGCCACCCGCCGGCTCCGGCGCTGGCACGGGTTCGTGCTGCTCGCGCTCTACATCGCCTACTGGGCCGTCAGCTTCACCGTGTTCGGCGGAGCACCGATCGAAACGGATTGAGCGTCACGAGCGGGCACGGCCGGCGCGGTGCGGCCGGGGGAGCAACGGAAGATCGGTCCGCGAATCGGCGTTCGCGGTCTCGACCACCCGGGCCACGAGGTCGTGGTCGGGCGAGAGGTGGCACACCGGGTCGGTGCGTGCCGCGTCGCCGGTGAGCTGGAACGCCTGGCAGCGGCAGCCGCCGAAGTCCAGTTCCCGCCGATCGCAGCCGCGGCAGGGATCCGGCATCCAGTCCGTCCCCCGGAACGCGGTCATCACGGGGGCCTCGGCCCAGATCCGCGCCAGCGAGTCCTCCCGCACGCTCGCCCGCGGCAACGGCAGGGATTGGGCGGCGGGGCACGGCAGGACGTCGCCGTTCGGCGTCACGGTCAGCTGGCGGGACGCCCAGCCGCCCATGCAGGGCTTCGGATAGCGGCTGTAGTAGTCGGGCAGGACGTAGAGGACGTCCATGCGATCCCGCAGCCGCTCGCGGGCGGCCCGCACGACGACCTCGGCCGCGTCGAGCTGGTCCCGGCTCGGCAGCAGCGCGGCCCGGTTGCGCAACGCCCAGCCGTAGTACTGGGTGTTGGCCAGCTCCACCCGGTCGGCGCCCACCTGTTCGGCCAGATCGAGCACGTCGGCGACGCGGTCGATGTTCTGCCGGTGCAGCACCACGTTCACGGTGAGCGGCCACCCCAGTTCCTTGACCACGCCCATGGCCTCGATCTTGCGGCCGAAGGACGGGGTCCCGGCGATCCGGTCGGACACCGCGGGTTCATCGGCCTGGACGCTGATCTGCACGTGGTCCAGACCGGCGGCCCGCAGTTGCTCCGCTCTCGGCCGCGAGAGCCCGAGTGCGCTGGTCACGAGGTTGGTGTAGAGGCCGAGCTCGTGGGCCTGTGCCACGATCTCCACCAAGTCGCGGCGCAGCAACGGTTCCCCGCCGGACAGGTGACACTGCAGCACCCCCAGCTCAGCCGCTTCGGCCAGCACACGCCGCCACTCGACCGTCGCCAGCTCGTCGGTGTAGTCGGCGAGGTTCAGCGGGTTGGAGCAGTACGAGCAGGCCAGTGGGCAGCGGTAGGTGAGCTCGGCCAGCAGTCCGAAGGGGCTATCCATCGGCCGGCTCCACACAGCGCCGGGCGACGAGCCGGGTCAGGAACCGCCGCACCTCGTCGTCGGGGACGCTCTCGTACCGCGCGCCCAGCTCGGCCACGATCTCGGCCACCGTGCGCCGCCCGTCGCACAGCTCGAGGATGGCCGCGCCGCTGGCGTTCAGCACCACCACGGTCTCGGGCAGTTGCAGCACGTGCTGCTGCCGGGCCGGGTTGAACGCCAGCCGGACGTGGCGCGCCAGCCGCGGTCGGTCCGACGTGGACACTTCGGGTCGGGTCGTCGAGTCCATGGCGCTCACTCCGGGTAGGTTCGATCGATCGCGTCCATCAGGCTCCACAGGACATCGCACTTGAACGACAGCGCGTCGACGGCGCGGGCCTGGGACTCGGCGGACCGGCAGTGCGCGGTGACCACTTCGAGGGCGTGCTCGCAGTCGCGCGGGGCCTGGTCGAGGCGGGCGCGGAAGTAGGCGAGGCCCTCGGGCGCGATCCACGGGTACCACCGCTCGAACGCCGCCAGCCGCTCGGCCATCAGGTCGGGGGCGAACAGCTCGGTGAGCGACGACGCGACCGCCTCCACCCACGGGCGGGTCCGGGTGAAGTTCACGTAGGCGTCGACCGCGAACCGCACGCCCGGGACCAGGTGCCGGTGGTCCAGGACTTCTTCGCGGGTGAGCCCGGCGGCCTCGCCGAGCCGCAGCCACGCCTCGATACCGCCCTCCCCGGCGTGGCGGCCGTCGTGGTCGAGGATCCGGCGGATCCAGCGGCGGCGGACTTCGAGATCGGGACAGTTGGCGAGGATCGCGGCGTCTTTGCGGGGGATGTTCTCCTGGTAGTAGAACCGGTTGGCCACCCAGCCCCGGATCTGTGCGCGGCTCAGCCGGCCCGCGTTCATCCGGACGTGGAACGGGTGCTGGTCGTGGTAGCGGCGCGAGTGGGCCCGCAACGTCTCGACGAACTCGTCGGTGATCCCGGTTGTCGTTGTCATGCGCTACACCTCGACCTCGAGTCCGTCCACGGCCACCTCCATGCCGGCGGCCGCCACCCGGCGCCGCTCGGCCGTGTCTTCCAGCAGGACGGGGTTGGTGTTGTTCAGGTGCACGAAGATCACCCGCCCGACGTTCAGCGACTTCAGCTGCGCCAGCGTGCCGTGCGGGCCGTCGAGGGGCTGGTGACCCATCTCGCGCGACGTCTTGCCGGCCAGGCCGAGCCGCACCAGTTCGTCGTCACGCCAGCAGGTCCCGTCGATCAGCAGGCAGTCACAGCCCGCGATCTCCGCGCGCAGCGCCGGGGTCAGCGCCTGCACCCCCGGCAGGTAGACCAGATGCCGTCCGCTGCGTTCATCGGTCAACCGATAGCCCACCACGCGACCGTGGTCCGCACCGGAGCCGAAGCGGTCCCGCTTCGTGGTGGGCACGTCGAACGCCCGGCAGGACAGCCCGTCGGCCAGCGGCACGTCGGCGCCGGGGACCACCGCTCGCCAGTCGACCGGACAGTAGAGCTCCAGCGTGCGGAGCAGCCCCGAGCCGTCGCGCAACGTCTTGTGCACCGCCGGCGTGGCGTGCAGCCGCAGACCGCGGGCCTCGCGCAGCAGCAGCAACCCCAGGGTGTGGTCCAGCTCGGCATCGGTGAGCAGCACCGCCTCCAGCGGTGAGGTGCGGTCCCCGTCTCGCGGCCACAGCCTGGGGAACGCCTCGATCTGGGTGCGGACGTCGGGCGAGGCGTTGATCAGGAACCACGACCGGCCCTCGGCGCTCACCGCGACCGAGGACTGCGTGCGCGGGGGTCCGGCCCCGGACCGGACGGCGGTGCAGACCGGGCAGCCGCAGTTCCACTGCGGGGAGCCGCCTCCCGCAGCCGAGCCCAGTACCCGCAGCCACATCCCGGCACTCCGTCCGTGGTCGTCCGAGCGGGCGGAGGGCGCCGGGCCGAAGCCCGGCGCCACCCACATCCTCTAGTCGTCCAGCTGAGCTAGTCGTCCAGCTGAGCGATGTACATGGTCACCTCGGGCGCGACTCCGATCTCGTCGAACTCGGGCGTCTCCCACACATCGAGTCGAGACTCCATGGACTCACCTCCTCTGCCCGCATCGCGGCGGGTTCTCCTGAAGCGTCACGTTGATTCCGGGAGGGCGAAGACGAACAGGGCGCTTCCGTGCCCCGCACCCAGCATGCCGGGGAGGAATCCCTCGGCCCACCCGCCCCAGCCGACGGGCACGGCGACGTACTGCCGCCCGTCGACCGTGTACGTGGTCGGGCTGCTGTGGTGGCCGCTTCCGCACTGGAACTGCCAGAGCTGCTCTCCGGTGCGCGCGTCGAGCGCGTTGAACTCGCCGGTGGCTTCGCCGGCGAACACCAGGTCGCCGCCGGTGGCCAGCGTCGAGGCGCACATCGGCAGTTCGTTGCGCCAGCGCCACTTCTCCTCGCCGTTGCCGTCGAACGCGCTGACCGACCCGGTCATGTCCTCGGCGTCCACCTGAACCCCGGCGCCCCAATACGGGATGCTCTCCTTGAACTCCCGGCGGCGCCGGGTGGCCGTGGCCCCGGTGTCCTGGACCGGGACGTAGAAGAGCCCGGTCTTCGGGCTGTAGGACGCGTGGGTCCATTCCTTCGCGCCGGCCGGACCCGGGTAGAAGTGGACCGGTTCGCCCTCCTTCTCGGGGTACAGCTTGGCCGTGACCCGGCCGTCGCGAGTGACCGCGCCCCAGGTGATGCGGTCCACGAACGGGGTGACCTGAATCAGCTCGCCGTTGGTGCGATCGAGAACGTAGAAGTAGCCGTTCTTGTCGAAGTGCCCGAGCAGCTTGCGGCCGTCCTTCTCGAACAGGATGCACTCGGCGATGCTGTCGTAGTCCCACAGGTCGTGCGGCGTGCACTGGTGGTGCCAGCGGATCTGCCCGCTGTCCACGTCGACGGCGACGATACTGTCGGTGTAGAGGTTGTCGCCTTCCCGGACCTCGCCGTCGAAGTCGGGCGCCGGGTTGCCGGTACCGACGTAGAGCAGGTTGGTCTCCGGGTCGAACGTGCTGGTGAGCCAGCAGTTCGCACCGCCGCGCGCCCAGGCTTCGCCGTCGGCGGGCCAGGTCTCGGAGCCCGGTTCCCCGGGCTTCGGCACCATGTAGCAGCGCCACTGGTGCTCGCCGGATTCGAGGTCGAACGCGTCGAGGTGACCGCGCACGCCGAACTCGCCGCCGGAACTGCCCACGATGACCATGTTCTTCACGACCAGTGGCGCGACGGTGGCGCTCTCACCGGCCCGTACGTCGCCGTAGGTCTTGGTCCACACCATTTTCCCACTGGTCGCGTCGAGCGCGAGGAGCCGGGCGTTCGCCGTGACGAAGAAGACCTTGCCCTGCGCGACGGCGCATCCGCGGTTGACGTTGCCGCAGCACAGCGAAACGTCGAACGGCACGGCGTGCTTGTACCGCCAGATCTCCACCCCTGTTTTCGCGTCCAGGGCCCAGATCCAGCCGTCCCAGCCGGTCACGAACATGATCCCGTCGACGACGATCGGGGCGGCTTCGAACGAGTAGGTCGACGCGCCCGCGATCAGGCCGGTCGTGCCGGCCTGGAACACCCAGGCGGGAGCGAGACGCTTGACGTTGTCGGTGTTGATCTGGTCCAGCGGGCTGTAGCGCTGCCCGTCGTAGGCGCCGTAGTAGGTCAGCCAGTTGTGCGGTTCGTTGCGGGCGTTGAGGATGCGCTCGTAGTTCACGCCGGCCGTGACCGGCGGAGCGAGATCCCCGCCTGGCATCTTGTAGCTCAGGTTTCCCTGGTCGATGGCCTCACCGGCGTCGACGTAGTCTTCCGAGGTCGTCATGTCCTCCTCCTTCCTACGGTTGCGGCTGGTCGGGTCGGTCCAACCGGGCCTCCGGCGGCGCGTCGCCCAGGACGACGATGGCCCCGGTCAGCCCACGGCCCTCGTCGTTGCCGGTGGGCGAGCAGAACCAGTAGTAACCCGGGCCGTCGAGGTTGAGCGTCGCCCGGCCACGCGAATGATTCACCAGCCAGATGAATTTGCGGTCGCCATTGCTCGGCAGGAGCGCGCAGTGGGTGTTCTTGTCGTCGTTGATGAGCTCGAGGTCGATATCCCCGCCGTGGGGCATCACGAGAATCGAGGGATCCCACATCAGCTCGTCCTCGTTGATGCGAATGGTGGCCTGCATGCGGCCATCCGATCCCTCGCTGGCTCGCTCGATCTTTCCGGTACCGAGCACACGGCCCAGCGTTGCGTGGTTTTGCACGTCCAGCCCGAGCTCTTTGAACAAGTCGGTCCGTTCTGGCGCTGTCGTCATCGGCTTTCACCTTCCTCATCCCGATCTTCGTACCGACTTCGCATCGGTCGCATCGAAGGTGCTCGGGCGCGGTGACGCGCATTCCCGCACGGAAATTATTCAGAATTCGATCAATTTTCCCCGCGTCGTCCGTCGTCCGACCCGAAATCGGCCCTCGATAGGCACGCTACGCCGGAGAAAACACGCCGACAAGCGCAGCGGACGTGCGGGCCGGCGCGCGCCGTTCACCTCGAATCGACGACCGTTCGCACTCGATTCGGCCCCGTCGGGCAGCGGGCGGCTCACCCGAAACCTGTCCCGAGCCCGGCCGGCGGCCCCCGGTGAAAAACTCGGCCGGCCGAGAACGCGGCCGGATCACGAGCGGAGGTCGTACCGGTCGAGGTTCATCACTTTGTCCCAGGCCGCAACGAAATCACGCACGAAGTGTGCTCCCGCGTCATCGCTCGCGTAGACCTCCGCGAGCGCCCGCAGTTCGGAGTTCGAACCGAAGACGAGGTCGACGCGGCTCGCCGTCCACTTGATCCCGCCGGTGCTCCGGTCGCGGCCCTCGAAGGTCTCGGCGAGCGAACCGGACCCCGGCCGCGGCTGCCACTGCACCCCGGTGTCGAGAAGGTTCACGAAGAAGTCGTTGGTCAGCGACCCGGGCCGGGCCGTGAGCACGCCCAGCGGCGACTGACGGTGGTTCGCTCCGAGGACCCGCAGACCGCCCACGAGGACCGTCATCTCCGGCGCGTTCAGGCTCAGCAGGTTCGCGCGGTCGACCAGCTGCTGCTCCGGCCGCAGCCGGCCACCTTTCCCCCGGTGGTTGCGGAACCCGTCCGCGGCCGGTTCGAGCGCGGCGAAGGACTCGACGTCGGTCCATTCCTGTGTCGCGTCCATGCGGCCCGGGGCGAACGGGACTTCGACGTCGTGGCCCGCGTTCGCGGCGGCCCGTTCGACGGCGGCGGCCCCGCCGAGCACGATCAGGTCGGCGAGCGAGATCTTCTTGCCCCCGTTTCGGGCGCGGGCGAAGGACTCCTGGATCTCCTCCAGGGTGCGCAGCACCCGCGCGAGCCGGCCGGGCTCGTTGACCGGCCAGCTTCGCTGCGGCTCGAGGCGCAGGCGCGCCCCGTTCGCGCCACCCCGCTTGTCGCTGACGCGGAACGTCGAGGCCGAGGCCCAGGCCGTGGAAACGAGCTCGGAGACCGACAGCCCGGAAGCGAGGATCTCGCGCTTGAGCGCTGCGACGTCCGCCGCGGAGACGAGTTCGTGGTCCACCGCGGGGATCGGGTCTTGCCAGAGCAGGGGTTCACGGGGGACCAGCGGTCCGAGGTAACGCTGGATCGGGCCGAGGTCGAGGTGGGTCAGCTTGAACCACGCCCGAGCGAACGTGTCCGCGAGCAGGTCCGGGTTTTCCCGGAACCGCCGGGAGATCGGTTCGTAGACCGGGTCCGCCCGCAGTGCGAGATCCGTCGTCAGGATCGTCGGCGCGTGCGTTTTCGCCGGGTCGTGGGCGTCGGGCACGGTTCCGGTTCCGCCGCCGCCCCGCGGGATCCATTGCCACAGACCGGCGGGGCTGAGCTCGAGGTCCCACTCATAGGCGAACAGGGTCTCGAAGAAGCTGTTGTCCCACTTCGTCGGGGTGGGAGTCCATGTGCCCTCGAGCCCGCTGGAGATGGTGTCGGCGCCCGTGCCCGTGCCGTAACCGCTTCGCCAGCCGAGGCCCTGCTCCTCCAGCGCGGCGCCTTCGGGTTCGGGGCCGAGGTAGGTGTCCGGCTCGGCAGCGCCGTGGGTCTTGCCGAACGTGTGCCCGCCCGCGATCAAGGCGACGGTCTCCTCGTCGTTCATCGCCATGCGGTGGAACGTCTCGCGGATGTCGCGCGCCGCGGTGAGCGGGTCCGGGACGGTGTGCGGTCCCTCCGGGTTGACGTAGATCAGCCCCATCTGGGCGGCCGCGAGCGGGCGCTGCAGGTCCCGGACGCCGCCGTGGCGCTCGTCGCCCAGCCAGAAGTGCTCGGGACCCCAGTAGACATCGTCGTCGGACTCCCAGACGTCCGCCCGCCCGCCCGCGAAGCCGAAGGTCGTGAAGCCCATCGTCGCCAGGGCGCGGTTGCCGGCGAAGACCATCAGGTCGGCCCAGGAGATCTTGCGCCCGTACTTCTTCTTCACGGGCCAGAGCAGCCGGCGCGCCTTGTCGAGGTTGCGGTTGTCCGGCCAGCTGTTCTGCGGGGCGAAGCGCTGCATGCCCGTCGCCGCGCCGCCCCGGCCGTCGTCGATGCGGTAGGTCCCGGCACAGTGCCAGACCATCCGGATCACGAGCGGGCCGTAGTGGCCGAAGTCGGCGGGCCACCACGGCTGCGAGGTCGTCAGGACCTCGTCGACGTCTTTCGCCAGGGCGTCGAGGTCGAGCGTCCGGAACTCGGCGGCGTAGTCGAAGTCCCGCCCCCAGGGGTTGGCCGCGGCGGGGTTTTTCCGGAGGATGTCCAGGTCGAGCCGGCTCGGCCACCAGTCGCGGTTGCTCGCGGGCGGGGCCGGGCGCCCGGCGCGCGTGGCCGCGCCGGGCAGGCCGAGGCCGCCCGCGCTGCGGTCGTTCGTTTCGCCGACAACGGCGTCAGGACTGTCGGACACCGGTGAATCCTTCCGAGTGATGCGGTGGTGGCGGGGAGCTCAGAGATCCAGCGCGCGGCGCACGGCCGGAGCGTTGCGGCGGGAGACCGGCACCATCTCGTTCGCGCGGCCGTCCATGACGAGCCGCAGCTCGCCCTTGTGGCCGCGCTCGATCTCCCGGATGCGGCTGAGGTTGACCACATACCGGCGGTGCACCCGCAGAAAGCCGGCCTCCGCCAGTTCGGTGTCGAGCTTGTCCAGGCTCGGCGAAGCGGCTCGCAAGCGCCCCTGCGCGGTGGACAGCCACACGTCGTTGCCCTCCGATTCCGCGAAGGAGACTTCCGGCAGGTGCAGCAGCACCATCCGGCTGTCCCGCATCCCGACCACCCGGCGCGGCCGCACGCGAGGGCTCGCGGCCGCCTCCGCCTGGGGCAGCTGTACCCCGTTTGAGACGCCGAACGAAACCAGGTGCCCGATCAGCCGAGCGGAGGAGAAGACGGGCCGGATGCTGATCGCGGTCGGCTCGTCGGCGAGGTGGGTGAAGATCTGCGTCGAGCCGACCCAGTCGGGGTTGTGGGCTGCCTGCTTGCTGGCGTGCCGAGCGGCTGCGATCAGTTCCGGGAGCCCGGGGTTCCAGCGCAGCGTCGAGTCGATTGCCGGGGTCGAAGCCGGGACGCCCATGAGCACACTCGCCGTGTCGTCCGCGATCACCGCCTTGCCCGCGGTGTCGACCGCGGCGAGCGGTGTGCTGGAGCGGACGCTTGCCTGGGTGTAGGCCGCGAGCAGCTCGGCGCCGCTGTCGCGGGCGCGCCGCTTCAGCGCGCTCTGGGTCTGGGCGACCGCCTTCGTCAGCCACCCGCCCGCGGACGGGGGGAGTTGGCTGCGCCAGCACGAGAGGTTCAGGCCGCCGATCGGCTCCCCGGTCACCACGTCACGCACCGCGATGCCCGCGCCGACCCAGTTGTGGAACGCCTGGCACCAGTGCTCCGCGCCGCTGATCAGCACCGGGCCGTGCGCCTCGAGCGCCGTACCCATGCCGTTCGTGCCCGCCGCGCATTCGGACCAGCAGAACCAGGGCGCCAGGTTGAGGTCGGCGGCTCGGGCGAGCGTGCCCGGGTCGCCCCAGTCGCCGAGGATCCGTCCGGCCGCGTCGGTGACGCTGACGACGCCGGGCAGGCTTCCCATCTGGTGGGCCACCGAGGCGGCGCGGAAACCCAGCTCGGCGAAGACGACATCGTGTTCGGGCGTGGGACTGCGCTCGGCGACGGCGACCGGGGCCTCGGTCAGGTGCGGATCCACCCGGTACTGCTCCCGGCACCGGTGCCAGGAGATCGCCACCACCGGCCGGACGCCGGGGACCTGGTCCTCGCCCTGCACGAACCGCTCCCAGGCCGCGAACACGGCGCTGCCGGCGGGGCCCGCCGCCTTCGGATCGAACCGATGCGCCTCGTTCATGGTGCGGAACCACCTCTGGTCCATCACCGACGCCCGACGGCAAGCGGCCCGTACCGGTTCCCCTTCGTCCGGGCCTGGTCTGGCTTGCAGCGGACCGGCCACTGCCTCACGCGTCCGTGGCGTCGTCACTCGTTCCAGGTTGTGTCACCGACCGGCCCGGCCCAGTCTAGGCACGGTTGCCAGGCTGCGCACGTCCCTGACCACGGGAGTCGTCGCACCGATCGCCGCCGGCTCGGGAAGGCGATGTGGTTGCGGCGCCGCAAAAAATCCTTTCGAACCCCCGGTGAAGTTGGTGATGAGTTCGCCGGTTGGGGGCTTTGCTTTCCAGGAGCTCTCGATTCGGACGCCACGTCGGCCATGCCGTGGCTATGTCCACAGTGGCCGGTCGCGGCGGTTGTCGTCTCGAAACCAGGGCGAGCCGGCCGAGTTCGTCCGGCGCGGGCCGGATCACCTACGCGTTGCGCCCGTAGAGCCAGTCCACCCAGCGGTAGTCGTTCGCGGCGCGGTCGCGCAGCAGCGCGTTGCGGGTGGCGCGGAACAGGCCGTCGCAGTGCCAGAGGTCGCCCCAGTCCCGCGCGGTGCGCTGGACACGCGCGGTGCGCACGGCCCGGGCCGCGGCATAGTCCCGCAAGGCCGGGTCCCAGTCCGTGCCGGATCCGGTGACGTGCTTGTCGGCTTGCTCGACGAGCCCGGCGGCGTCCTCGAGCGCCTGGCAGGCGCCCTGGGCGAGGTACTGGAGCATGGGGTGGGCGGCGTCGCCGGTGAGGGCGAGGCGGCCGTCGACCCAGGTGCCGATCGGCTCGCGGTCGTACATGCGCCACCAGCGGTCCCGCCACGGGTGCGGAAGGTCGGCGCGGACCGGCTCACCCGTGGCGGCGAACGCCGTGTCGAGCTCGTCGGGCGTGCCCCAGTCGTGCTCTCCGGCGAGGCTCCGGGGGAGCGGAACACGGCGACAGTGTTGAGCATTTCGCCGCGGCGCAGGGGGTATCGGACGAGGTGGCACCCCGGTCCGACGTGGACGGTCACGTCCCCGAGGGCGAGGCCGGCGGTGTCCGGGAGGTCGGCGAGCGGGACGGCGCCGCGGTAGGCGACGTAGGCGGAGCTGACGGGTTCGTCGGAGCTGAGCCGGCGGCGCAGGCCGAACCGGAGACCGTCGGCCGCGATCACGACGTGGCCCGTGCCGCGGCGGTGCTCGCCGACGGCCGTCGCGCAGTCCGGATCGTTCTCCACGCCGGTGACGGTCGCGCCGGTGACGAGATCGACGCCGGCGTCGCGGCAGGCCCGCACGAGGATGGCGTGCGGGTCGCTGCGGTGGATCACGACGTACGGCGCGCCGTAGCGACGTTCGGCGTCGGCGAGCGCGAGGTCGAGGTGGGTGAGCTCGCTGCCGTCGAGCGCGTCGCGCATGACGAGCCGCCGCGGGCGGACGCCGTGGTCGACGACTTCGTCGAGCAGGTCCCAGTCCCGCAGGACCCGCGTCGCGTTCGGGGCCATCTGCAGCCCGGCCCCGACTTCGCCGAACTCCGCCGCCTGCTCCAGGACGCGCACCGCGCGCCCCGAGCGGGCCGGTGCCAGCGCGGTGCCGAGCCCGCCGATCCCGCCCCCGACCACGACGGCGTCGACGTCGGCGTCGACGTCGGGAACGGTGGGCACGATCGAATCGATCATCGTCGTCTCCTCACATCCAGTTCGGCAGGGTGGGCAAACCGGCCTCGTGGTGCCGCCCGGCCAGCCAGGCGGCGGCCGTCGCGAGCGGCAGGTCGACGGAAACCGGCGTGCCGTCGCCGGTGATCTCGTGGTCGGTGCACGGGGTGGTGAGCCGGATCGCGGGTGCCGGCCGGGCCGAGCGCCACGCGGCGATGTCGTCGACCAGCACCGCGAGGAACCCGTCGGGCAGGTCGTCGAACGTCGTGCCGGCCCCGAGATCGACGGCGTGGACGCAGGTCTCGCGCGCCCGCAGCCACGCCGTCTCCCCGGCGGCGACGGTGCGGCCCTGTGCCGTGACGACCTCGGCCGCCCACGCGGCGGCGAGCATCGCGCCGGCCGCCTCCGCGAGGTCGGCGGCGGAGGCGGCGACCCAGCGGCGCAGGTCGGGGCGGGCGGCGCCGGTCTCGATGGCAGCGGCGCGTTCGCCGGGGGAGCGGTACACCGGGGTCTCGACTCCGGTGCGCGCCCAGCTCAGCGGCCGGCGGCGATCTCGACCGCCATGCCCACCGCCCGGTACCGGCGCGACCGCCTTCCCGAGTGGGTCGCCCACCTCACCGCCACCGCCGAGGACAGCGCCGCACACGGCGCCGATGGCCGGCAGGACCACCACGCCGTACTCGTACGGGATGACTTTCCGAGCCCGACGAGCAGCAACGAGTACAGCCCGGGGACGATCACCGCGAGGGTGAACCCGATGCCGTAGCGCGAGGCGCGCACGAGCGTCATGGCCTCCGCGAGTTCGAGTGCCGCGTGTTCCTCGCCGGAGAACTCCGGCGATTCGCGCGACACCGCAAGGGCGTCGATCCGGCTCTCCTCTTCGCCGTGCTCGCGGGCGTCGCGCGTGTGGACGTCGACGCAGTAGGCGCAGCCATTGCTTGTCGGTCGGGCTTCGAATGGTCTGGAGGGTTCACATCCTGGATGTAGCAGATCCAGACTTCATCGACCGAGGACCCCAACCTCGCGGCCTCCGGTCGTGGCCCGGAATTCTTGTGTGCAGAACGGTTCCGCGGCGACCGGTCCACCGAGCCGGTGGGGAAGTGGACCAGGTACCGGCACCGGAATCCGGTTAGCTTGGTTCTGCCCACAAGAATTCCGCCCCTCGCCGAACCGGCACGCGGTTGAGTGTCGGGCAGGCCGAAGAGATACGTGATGAGGAGCGTTGCTGTGCCCAAGATCAGCCAAGAGATGACCGACGTCATCGAAGCCGCGAAGCTGATGTTCGTCGCGTCCGTCCGTCCTGACGGGACTCCCAACGTCTCGCCCAAGGGTTCGGTGCGCGTGCTCGACGCCGAACACCTGATCTTCATGGACATCGCGTCTCCGCAGACCGTGGAGAACCTGCGCCACCAGCCGTGAAGATCGCGGTCAACGAGGCGGCCGAGCTGCTGTCGGCTGCCTGCACCGTGGATCACGTGCCGGAGGCCGAGGTCCGCGAGGGCTGGCTGCGCAACTACGGCCTCGCCGAGGCCGCGTCCGAAGCCGGCGTGTAGCCGCGCGATTCGCTGAAGGAGCCGGGGTGTCAGTTTTTGTTCTCGTGCACGGTTCTTGGCACGACGGGTCGTCGTCGGACGATGTCCCCGGGTACCTGCGGGAGCGCGGCCACGAAGTACACCGCCCGACGGTCGCCGGCCACGGCGCCGGGGCGCCGCGGGAGGTGACCCATGACGGCTGGGTGGCCTCGATCACGGACTACGTCGATCGGCACGACCTCGCCGGCTTCGTCCTCGTGGGACACAGCTGGGGCGGCAGCGTCATCGCCCGCGTCGCCGAGCGCGTGCCCGACAAGGTGCGGCGGCTGGTGTTCCTGAACGCCTTCGTCCCCGCGAACGGGACGCGCGTGCTGGACAACGCCCCGGCCGCCTACCAGGAGCTGTTCCCGATCCTGGCCGCACAGTCGGGCGACAACACGGTGATGCTGCCGTTCGAGGTCTGGCGCGACGCGTTCATCGGCGACGCCGATCTGGCCCGCGCCCGGGAGACCTACGAGATGCTCACCCCGGAACCCCTCGTTCCGACTGTGGAGAAGCTGGATCTCACGAAGTTCTACGCGTCGGCCGACGTTCCCCGCAGCTATGTCCTGTGCGGCGAGGACTCGGCGCTTCCGCCGGGCGACCCCGAGCACGGCTATCTGGCCAACGCCCGCCGGCTCGGCACGTTCCGGCTGGTGACGCTCGAAGGTTCACACGAGGTCATGTTAACCAACCCGGCCCTGCTGGCGAACAAGCTCGAGCTCGCGGGCCGGGACTGATCGGATTCGACGTCCCCACCCGGGCGCCGGGTGGGCTGGAAGAGCGAGGAGCTGCAGGTCGCATGGGCGAAGCCGAGCTGATTTTCCGGGAGCTGGGACCGGCCGACGATCCACGGGTGACGGAGGACTTGCTGCCGCTGCTGCTGCGGCTGCGGCCCGCGTTGTCCGGCGAACAGTTCAAGGAGCTCGTGACCGAAGGGCACGAGCAGGGGCTGCGGTACCTCATCGCCTACTCGCCGTTCGGGCGGCCGCTGGCCGCCGCCGGGTACCGCACGCTCGTCACCAGCCGGGGCCGTGTCCTGTTCGTCGACGACCTGGTTACCGACGAGGCCGCGCGGTCACGCGGCGTCGGCGCCCGGTTGATGCGCGAGCTGAAGACACTGGGCCGGCGAGGCGGCTGCGTCCGCCTGGAGCTCGACTCCGGTGTCGCCAACCCCCACGCGCACCGGTTCTACCTCCGCCACCGGCTGGACATCACGGCGTTCCACTTCGCCGGAGCTGTGGAGCTGGAAAGCCGGTCTTGACCCGCGTCGGCAGCGGTACCCCTTCGGAAGGAGAAAAGTGCGTGCGGCCTACGTCGAACGGCTCGGTGGCGTGGCGGAGATCCGCCTCGGCGAGCTGCCCGAGCGCCTGGCCGGCCCGGGTGAGGTCGCGGTGGATGTCGTTGCGACCTCGGTGAATCCCGTCGACACCCTTGTCCGCTCCGGACTGTACGTGACGGAGGCCCCCTGCCGCTGGTGCTCGGACGGGACCTCGTCGGCCGCGTCGCCGCGGACGCCCACGGATTCCGGGCCGGTGAGTGGGTGTGGTGCAACAGCCTCGGCCACGCGGGGCGACAGGGCGCGGCGGCCGAACGCGCGGTGGTGCCCGCCGACCGGCTCTACCGCGTGCCCGACGGCGCCGACCCGTTCGCCGTCGTCGCGATGACGCACCCGGCCGCAACCGCGTACCTCGCCCTGGTCACCTTCGGCCGCGTACTGCCCGGCGAGACGGTGCTGGTGGCCGGCGGTGGCGGGAACGTCGGCGGTGCGCTGATCGAACTGGCGGCCGCGGCGGGCGCCCGGGTCTTCGCGACGGCGGCGGCCGCCGACCTCGGCCACTGCCGTGACCTGGGCGCCGCCGACGCGTTCGACTACCGTGACGAGCGGCTGCCCGGCAAGCTCGCGTCGGTCGGGCCCGTCGATCTTTTCGTCGACACCGCGGGCCGCAACGACCGGGAGGCGGCGGTGCGCCTGCTGGCCTGGCGCGGCCGCATCGTGCTGCTCGCCGGCGCCCGCAGCCGGCCCGTGCTGCCGGCCGGCGAGCTGTACATGCACGACCGCTCGGTCCTCGGCTTCGCCATCTCCAACGCGACGGTCACCGAGCTCGCCGACGCCGCCGCGGCCCTGAACCCCCGCTTCGCCGCGGGCGCCTTGTGCCCTCGCCGGGTGGAGCACCGCACCCCTCGCGGACGCCGCGGACACCCACCGCCGCCTGGAACGCGGCCAGGTACGCGGACGCGTGGTGCTGTTGACCTCGTAGGCAAGTGTCCACGGCGGACACAACGGGTTCTCCGGGTGCCCGGGAGAGCCTCGGATCACATTCGTGCAACGCCGCGAATAGCGCGACTCCGGCGGGTTGGAGTATTTCGCCCCCCGTTTCCTCCTCGCGCAGACTCGTCGGTGACGGACAGTAAAGATCAACTTCGCGATGGTGAATGATCGAACCGCCGTTGTCGCTTGAAAAACAAATCGAGAATCATTGTAACGGCCCGGTCGGGAAACGCTTCCCAGCCAGGCCTGGTCCTGATCTTGCACCCGACGCGACGAACTCGGCACAGTGTGCGAACCACCTGGTGGATCAAAAAGATTGTCCGCCCCGCTGCCCGTCCGGCCCGGTTGTCGCCGAAATTCTCCGCTACCTCGGAAGACGTTCTCGGGAGAACTCCGGACCGGGCGACGTAATGTGCCCGTAAGGACTGTTTCGGGGTCGACGGCACGCCGGTGGGGATTACAGTGGGTGGCGAACGGCCCCGAGACGATGCCGGTACGTCCGGCCGGTCGGGGACGTGGAGGCGGGAGAATACAGGTGGGAAGAACCAAGCCCGGGGCCTGGGGAAAAGTGACGAATTCCTGACGGGCAACTGGGCAGAATCTCGACGGGGGAGTGGCCGGCACGCCATCACTCCCGATCGCACCGAGCGCGTCTACACCGAGGTGCTCGCGGACGTGGCGAAGGTCGACCAGGTGTCGGCCGAGAGCCACTTCTTCGACGACCTGGGCGCGAACTCGCTGGTGATGGCGCACTTCTGTGCGCGGGTCCGCAAGCGGGCGGACGTGCCATCGGCGTCGATGAAAGACGTCTACGCCAACCCGACCGCGCGGAGTCTCGCGACCGCGCTCACCGACGACGAGCCCGCCGAGGCGGATCCGGAGGCCGGAGAACAGGCCGAAGCACAAGCCCGGGAACAGGAGACAGAACAGACCCCGGCGCAGGCCGCTGACCGGCCCCGCGCCGGCGCGGTCGCGTACGTCCTCTGCGGACTGCTCCAGTTCGTGACTTTCCTGGGTTATTCCTATCTCGCCGCACTCCTGGTGGTACGCGGTGCTTCGTGGGTGTACGCCTCGGCGAACCTGCTGGAGGTCTACCTGCGGCTCGTGCTGTTCGGCGGTGCGAGCCTGATCGGGCTGTGCCTGCTGCCGGTCGTGGCGAAGTGGGTGCTCGTCGGCCGGTGGAAGCCACAGCGGATTCGTGTGTGGACGCCCGCCTACTTCCGGTTCTGGCTCGTCAAGACGCTGGTACAGCGGAATCCGGTGGCGCTGCTGTTCCTGGGCTCGCCGCTGTACGTGCTGTACCTGAAGGCGCTGGGCGCGAAGATCGGCCCGGGCGTCGCGATCTTCTCGCGCAATGTGCCCGTGTGCACCGACCTGCTCACGATCGGCGAAGGCTCGGTGATCCGGAAGGACTCGTTCTTCACCGGCTACCGGGCCGAGGCGGGCGTGCTCCAGACCGGTTCGGTGACGCTCGGCAAGGACGTGTTCGTGGGTGAGCTGTCGGTGCTCGACATCGGCACATCGATGGGCGACGGCTCCCAGCTGGGGCACGTGTCGTCGCTGCACCCCGGGCAGGCGGTGCCGGCCGGCGAGCGCTGGCACGGTTCGCCGGCGCTGCGCGCGGAGGCGGACTACCGCGGGGTCGGGCCCGCGCGCTGCGGCCGGGTGCGCCGGTTCTCCTACGGCGTCTCGCAGCTGCTGACCACGCTGCTCGTGTACCTGCCGCTGGCGGTCGGCGGTGTGGACCTGCTCATCGCGAAGGTCCCGCGGCTCGGCACGGTGCTCGGGGCCCCCACGGTCTCGTTCGGCAGCTGGGCGTTCTACGGCAGCGCGCTGGTGGTCACGTTCGTGATCTTCTTCGGAGTCTCGTTGCTCGGGCTGCTCTTCATCGCGGTCGTCCCGCGCGTGCTCAGCCTCGCGCTCAAGCCGGACAAGGTCTACCGCCTGTACACCCTGCGCTACTCGATCCTGCGGGCGATCCGGCTGATCACCAACCTCAAGTTCTTCATGACCGTGTTCGGCGACAGCTCCGCGATCGTGCACTACCTGCGTTACCTCGGCTACCGGATGCCCGACGTCGAGCAGACCGGCTCGAACTTCGGCACGGCGATCAAGCACGAGACGCCGTACCAGAGTTCCGTCGGCAGCGGCACGATGGTGGCGGACGGTCTCTCGGTCGTGAACGCCGACTACTCCAGCACGTCCTTCAAGGTTTCCCGGGCGGCCATCGGCGCGCACAACTTCCTCGGCAACGTGATCGTCTACCCCTCCCAGGGGCGGACGGGGGAAAACTGCCTGCTCGCGACCAAGGTCCTGGTGCCCGTCGACGGCCCCGTCCGTGAGAATGTCGGGCTCCTGGGCTCGCCGAGCTTCGAGATCCCGCGCACGGTGGCCCGCGATCACCAGTTCGACCACCTGCGCGGCGGCGACGAGTTCCGCCGCCGGCTGGCCGCGAAGAACCGGCACAACGCCGGCACCGCGGTGATGTTCCTGCTGGTGCGCTGGCTCTACTTCTGCGGGATCACGTTGCTCGGCTGGGCCTCGGCGGCGCTCTACCCGCGCTTCGGGGTCTCGGCGGTGGCGCTGGCCTCGGTCGCCGCGCTGCTGTTCAGCTCCGTCTATTTCACGCTGGTGGAACGGGCGTCCATCGTGATCCACCCGCTGCGGCCGCTGTACTGCTCGATCTACGACCGCCGCTTCTGGCGCCACGAGCGGTTCTGGAAGGCGGCGGCGTCCACGGTGTACGTCCAGGCCCTCAACGGCACCCCGTTCAAGAACCTGGCCTGGCGGATGCTCGGGGTCAAGGTGGGAAAGCGCGTGTTCGACGACGGCGCGGCGATGCCGGAGAAGACGCTCGTGACGTTCGGCGACGAGGCCACTCTCAACGTCGGCTCGCACGTGCAATGCCATTCCCAGGAGGACGGTGCCTTCAAGGCCGACCGCATCGTCGTCGGCGCGCGCAGCACCGTCGGGGTCGGCGCGTGGGTCCACTACGGAGCGACGATGGGCGAGGGTTCGGTGCTCGCGGCCGACTCCTTCCTGATGAAGGGCGAGGACGTACCGCCGCACACCCGGTGGGAGGGCAACCCGGCCCGGGAGATCCGGCCCGGCCGTGAAGCCGACGGTCTGGCCCGCGCCGGCCGGCACCGGCGACGGGAAGGGCACAACGGCAGGCCGATCGAGCAATTCGCCGTCACCAACGGAAAACGGCGGCCCAGCCCGCGGCGCCGCGGCCCGGACGGACACAACGGAAAGGCGATCATCGCCGACGGAACGTGGCGGCCGAGCCCGTGGCCACGGTGAGGAGGGGAACACATGGAGGAGCTACCGAGAGCCGACTTCCGGTTCTGGCGTGACGTGCTCGTGGCCGGCGGGGCCACGACGGTGCCGCGCTGGACCTCGGGTTCGGACACCGGAGCGGGGACGACGACCGTGCGGCTGCCCGCCCCGGTGGCGGCGGGCGTGCGCCGGCTGGCGCGGGAGCTGGGGATTCCGGGCAGCGCGGTGCTGCTCGCCGCGCACGCCAAGGTGCTCGCGGCGCTGACCGGTGAGCGCGAGGTCGTGACCGGCTATGCAGCGCAGGCCGGCGAACCGGTGCCGTGCCGCCTGACGACGGAACCGGACACGTGGCGGGACCTGGTGACCGAGACGTACCGGGCCGAGTCGCAGTTGCTGGCCCACCGGTTTTTCCCGGTGGACGAGCTGCGGCGCGACCTGGGTGTGCCCGGCCCGGTCACAGAGATCGTGTTCGACCCCTCCGGCGACGGTGAGCTCACGGGGACGTCGGTGCTGCGCGTCGGGTTCGCGAACCGCGGCCGGCGCCTCAACGTGCGCTACCGCGCCGACGTGCTCGACGCGGCCGCCGCGGCCCGGATCGCCGGCTACCACGTCGCCGCGCTCGCGCGGCTGGTGGCGGCCCCGGACACCGAGCACTCGCCGCAGAGCCTGCTCGCACCCGACGAGTTGCGGTTCCAGCTCGAGGGGCTCGCCGGCCCGCGGCGGGCGCTGCCCGACCTGCGGGTGCACGAGCTGTTCGAGCAACGGGTGCGGCGGCATCCGGACAGGCTCGCGGCCGTGCACGGCGAGCGCGCGTGGACCTACCGCGAGCTCAACGAGCGGGCCAACCGGCTGGCGCGGGCGCTGCTCGCGCGGGGGCTGCGCCGCGAGAGCGTCGTGGCGGTGGTGACCGAGCGCAACCTCGGCTGGCTCGCCGCCGTGCTCGCCGTGTTCAAGGCCGGCGGCGTGTACCTGCCGGTCGAACCGCGCTTCCCGCCCGAGCGGATCGCGAAGACTCTGCGGCAGGCCGGCTGCGAACTGGTGCTGACCGAACGCGGCGCCGGCGAGACGCTGGACCACGCGCTGGCGTTGCTGCCCGGCGTGGTGCGGCTGCACGTCGAGGTGGCCTGCGCCGAGCACCGGTCCACCACCGACCTCGGGATCGACGTGACGCCACGCCAGCTCGCCTACATCTACTTCACCTCCGGCTCCACCGGTGAGCCCAAGGGCGCGATGTGCGAGCACGCGGGGATGCTGAACCACCTGCACGCCAAGATCGACGACCTGGGGATCACCGAGGGACAGGTCGTGGCGCAGACCGCGCCCCAGTGTTTCGACATCTCGTTGTGGCAGCTGCTGGCGCCGCTGCTCGTCGGCGGGCGGACGTCGATCGTCGAGCAGGAGGTGATCCTCGACGCCGAGCGGTTCGTCGACCGGATCGCCCGGGGCCGGGTCGCGGTGGCGCAGGTCGTCCCGTCCTATCTGGAAGCCGTGCTGTCCTTTGTGGAGAGCCATCCGCGCCCGCTGCCGGACCTGCGGTGCGTGTCGGTGACCGGCGAGGCGCTGAAGAAGGAGCTGGTGCAGCGCTGGTTCGCGGCGTACCCGGAGGTCAGGCTGGTCAACGCCTACGGCCTCACCGAGACCTCCGACGACACCAACCACGAGGTCATGGACCGGCCACCGGACGCCGGCCGGGTCCCGCTCGGGCGGCCCGTGAACAACGTGCACGTCTACGTCGTCGACGAGCACCTGCAGCCGGTGCCGCTGGGCGCGCCCGGCGAGATCGTGTTCTCCGGCGTGTGCGTGGGCCGCGGGTACGTGAACGACCTCGCGCGCACCCGCGCGGCGTTCCTGCCCGATCCGCACCGGGCGGGCGAGCGGCTCTACCGCAGCGGGGACCGTGGCCGCTGGCTGCCCGGGGGCCGGCTGGAGTTCCTGGGCCGCCGCGACAGCCAGGTGAAGATCTCCGGCTTCCGGATCGAGATCGGCGAGGTCGAGAACGCGCTGCTGCGCGTGCCCGGGGTCGGCGACGGCGCCGTGGTGGTCGCCGAGCGGGACGGCCAGGGCAAGCACCTGGTGGCGTTCTATTCCGCCGCCGAGGCGCTGCCCGACGAGACGCTGCGCGCCGAGCTGAGCCGCTCGCTGCCCGCTTACATGGTCCCGTCGGCGCTCCACCGGCGAGAGCAGCTTCCCTTGACCGCCAACGGCAAGATCGACAAGTTGGTGCTGACCGCGTTGGCGACGGAGCTCGAAGGGGCCGAAGAAGACCACGACGTTCCGGCGACACCCGCCGAGCAGCGGCTGGCGGCCGCGTGGGCCGGCGTGCTCGGCCTCGCGCCGGAGAAGATCGGCCGGCGCGACCACTTCTTCGACCGGGGCGGCACATCGCTTTCGGCGGTGAAGCTGGCCGTTGCGCTGGACCGCGCGGTGTCGCTCGCCGAGATCACCCGGCACCCGGTGCTCGCCGACCAGGCCGCGCTGCTCGAAGACCGGGCCGGCGACGAGGCCGGTGGGCTGCTGCAGCCGCTCACCGACCCGGTCGGAGCGCCGGACGCCGTGCTCGTCTGTTTCCCGCACGCCGGGGGCAACTCGGTGAACTTCCGGCCGCTGGCGTCGGCGCTGCGGGACAGCGGGCTCGCGGTGTACGCCGTGGAGCTGCCCGGACACGACCTGGCCGCCGACCGCGAGGCGTTCGCGCCGATGGTGCGGGTCATCGACCAGGTCGTGGCGGAAATCGAGCACCTCGCCCCGAAGCGTGTGCTGCTGTGGGGCCATTCCTCGGGGGCCGCGTTCGCCTTCGAGACGGCCCGGCGGCTCGCCGGGCGCGGGGTGGACGTGCGGCGGCTGTTCCTGGGCGCGCAGCTGCTCGGCGACGCCGACGAACGGCGCGCCTCGATCAGCGAGCTGGGCCGGTTGAGCGACTCCGCGATCGCCGCGGAGCTGGCCGCGGACAGCGGCGACCCCGCGCTCGGCGGGCTCGACGCGCAGCGGGCCGAGCAGGTCGGCGCGGCGTTCCGGCACGACTGCGTGTCCGCGCACAGCTACCTCGCCTCCGCGCTGGCGAACCCGCCGGCGGCGAAGCTGACCACGCCGGTCACCGTCGTCGCCGCGGACGACGACCCGATCACCGTGGACTTCCGCGACCGCCACCGCGAATGGCGGCTGCTGGCCGAGCACGTCGAGGTGCGGGCGATCGCCGGCGGCGGCCACTACTTCCCCCGCACCAACCCGGCCGAGACCGCGCGGATCGTGCTGCGCGCCGTCGAGCCGGTGCCTGTCACGTGACTTCAAGCCGAAAGGACAAGAGATGGTTTCCTCAACGTCGGCATCGCTCGCCGAAGTGCGGCTGAGCCCGGGTGGCGTGCCGTTGCTGCCGGCCGAACCGGGTGCCGGTGCGCCGGCCTGGGCGAGTGAACACCGCGACCCGCTGCGCGCTGCTGTCGCCGAACACGGCTGCGTGCTCGTGCGCGGCCTCGGGCTGAGCGGCCCCGCCGATGTCGCCGTCGTGTTCGAGCGGCTCGCCGGCGCCCTCATGAAGGATCGCGAGGCCTTCGCGGCGCGCGAGGTCTACCCGGCCGGGGTGTACTCGTCGTCGGCGTGGCCGGCGAACCAGCCGATGTGCATGCACCACGAGCTGAGCTACCGGCTCGAGTTCCCCGGCCTGCTGCTGTTCGCCTGCCTCGGCGCGCCCACCGAAGGCGGCGCCACGGCCGTGTCCGACTCGCCGACCGTGCTCGACGCGCTGCCCGCGGACCTCGTCCGCCGGTTCGAGCAGGAGGGCTGGCTGCTCACCCGCAGCTACAACAACGAGATCGGCGCGACGGTCGCCGAGTCGTTCGGCACCGACGACCGGGCGGAGATCGAGAACTACTGCCGCGCCCACGCGATCGAGTTCGAGTGGCAGCCCGACGGCGGTTTGCGGACCCGGCAGCGGCGCAGCGCGATCGTGCCCCACCCGGTCACCGGCCGGCGCTGCTGGTTCAACCAGGTCGCGTTCCTCAACGAGTGGACCATGGATCCCGAGATCCGCGAGTACCTGGTCGACGTCTACGGCGCCGACGCGCTGCCGTTCAACACCCGCTTCGGGGGCGGCGACCCGATCGGCGAGGACGTGGTGGCGCTGCTCAACCGTGTCTACGAGGCCAACACCGCGCGCGAGCCGTGGCAGGCCGGGGACCTGATGCTGGTGGACAACATCCGGACCGCGCACAGCCGCGAGCCCTTCGAAGGGCCCCGCGAGGTGCTCGTGGGGCTGGCCGATCCGGTGCGGCTTGCCGACCTGGTGCCGAGCGCGGACGCAGGTGCGAGATGACGGCGATCCGACCCACCCCGGCCCGCGCCGAAGCCGACGGGCCGGCCGCGGTGCCCCCGTTCGCCGTGATCGGCGGCGGTCAGGTCCGGCACACGCTCGCGGGGCGCGAGCAGGAGATCGTGGACCTGGTCGAGGCCACCTACCGGCTGCACAGCGCGGGCGACACGGTGAACCCGCCGTCGTACTTCCTGCGATTCCCCGACCGTCCGGCGTCCCGGATCATCGCGCTGCCGGCCTCGATCGGCGGACAGGTGCGCGTGGACGGTCTCAAGTGGATCTCGAGCTTCCCGGAGAACGTCGCTTCCGGCCTTCCCCGGGCGTCCGCGGTCCTGATCCTCAACGACCACGACACCGGATACCCGTTCGCGTGCCTGGAAAGCTCGATCATCAGCGCCACGCGCACCGCCGCGCTGGCCGCGTGCGCCGCGGCGGCGCTCAGCCGGGGCCGGGCGCGGCCGACCCGTGTCGGGTTCGTCGGGACCGGGCTCATCGCCCGCTACATCCACACCTTCCTGGCCGGCACCGGCTGGGAGTTCGCCGAAATCGGCGTGCACGACTTGTCGCCCGAGAGCGGCGCGGGGTTCCGCGGGTACCTCGAGCGGACGGGAACGGGCGGGCGGATCACGGTCCACGAGTCGGCGGAGTCGCTGATCTCCTCGAGCGACCTGGTCGTGTTCGCCACCGTCGCGGGCCGGCCGCACGTGTCCGAACGGTCGTGGTTCGACCACGATCCGGTGGTGCTGCACGTTTCCCTGCGCGACCTCGCGCCGGAGCTGCTGCTGAGCACGGCCAACTTCGTCGACGACGTCGAGCACTGCCTGAAGGCCGGCACGTCGCCGCACCTGGCCGAGCAGCTCACCGGCGGGCGCGAGTTCCTCGACGGCACGCTGGACGACGTCCTGGCCGGACGGGTCCCAGTGCCGACCGACCGGCCCGTGGTGTTCTCGCCGTTCGGGCTCGGGGTCCTCGACCTCGCGGTGGGCAAGTACGTCTACGACGAGGTGGTCCGGGCCGGCGAGCTGACCGTCATCCCGGACTTCTTCCACGAACTGCGCCGCTACGGCTGACGAGAAACCAGGGAGGGGGTCATCGTGACCGTGATATCCGATCCCACGGACTTCAACGAGGAAGAGCTCTACGTCGACCTCGAGTCGATCTTCGGGCACTCGCTGTTCCTCAAGTGCGAGGGGTTCAACTTCGCCGGGTCGATCAAGCTCAAGGCCGCGACCGAGATGGTCGAGGCCGCCGAGTGGCAGGGACTCCTGACGCGGGACTCGATCTTGGTCGAATCGTCGTCGGGCAACCTCGGGGTGGCGCTCAGCATGGTCGCCGCCAGCAAGGGCTACCGGTTCCTCTGCGTCACGGACTCGCGCTGCAACCTGGCCAGCAGGCGCCTGATGGAGGCGCTGGGCAGCCGGGTGCACATCATCGCGGAGCCCGCCGCCGACGGCGGTTTCCTGGGCGCGCGGCTCGCGCTGGTGCGTGAGCTGTGCGCCACCGACGAGCGTTACGTCTGGCTCAACCAGTACGCGAATCCGGGCAACTGGAAGGCGCACTACCGGACCACGGCGCCGGAGATCGCCCGCCAGTTCCCGAAACTCGACGTGCTGTTCGTCGGCGCAGGCACCACGGGCACGCTCATGGGTTGCGCCCGCTTCTTCCGCGAGTGGCCCAGGCCGGTCCACATCGTCGCGGTGGACAGCGCCGGCTCCGTGACCTTCGGCGGCGCGCCGCGCCGCCGGATGATCCCCGGCCTCGGCACGAGTGTCCGGCCGGCGCTGCTCGACGAGTCCTATGTCGACGAGGTGATCCTCGTCGAGGAGGCCGACACCATCCGCAGCTGCCACCGCCTGGCCCGCAGGGGGTTCCTCTTCGGCGGCTCCACCGGCACCGTCGTCAGCGGTGCCATGCGCTGGCTCCCCGAGCACGACGGGCACGACCTCACCGCCGTCGCCATCGCGCCGGACCTCGGCGAGCGCTACCTCGACACGATCTACCAGACGAACTGGCTCCAGGACCTCTACGGCGACGACGTGCTCGCCCACGACGATCTGATCGCGGGCTTCCTGCCGGACTGATCTTTCGCGGGGCCCGGCTTCCGGTGCGGGGGTGTGCGACAGTGACCGCATGCCCATCAGCGGAGCCCACGTGATCGTCTCCAGTCACGACGCCGAAGCGGACCGCGCCTTCCTCCGCGACGTGCTCGCCTTCCCCCACGTCGACGCCGGCGGCGGCTGGCTGATCTTCGCACTCCCGCCCGCCGAACTCGCCGTCCACCCTGCCGACGGCCCGCCATCCCACGAGCTGTACCTCATGTGTGACGACCTGGACGCGACGCTGGCCGAGCTGACCGCCGCCGACGTCGCGTGCGCGCCGGTCGAAGAAGAGCGGTGGGGCCGGTTGAGCGGCTTCCGGCTCCCGGGCGGCAGCCGGGTGGGGATCTACGAACCGCATCACCCGCGGGCCATCGACCGCTAGGCCCGGCCGCGCGCGAGCTTGTTCTGGGCGAGGATCACCGTTTCCCGCGTGGTGCGGTAGCCGAGGGCGAGGTTCACGTTGACCATGTACGGGTTCGCCGCCGCGGTCGAGGTGATGACCTCCTCGACTTCGGGGCGCTCGGCGACAAGTCGGCGCAGCATGGCCGCCTTCACGCAGAAGCCCAGTCCGCGCCCGCGGTGCGCGGCCAGCACCGCGGTGTCGCCCTGGTAGCCGAGGTCGTGGCGATGCGGGTACAGCTGCAGTTCCGTGAAGCCCACGACCCGCCCCGAATCCCGCTGTACGACCGCGACCACCCGGTGGTCGATCCCGCGCCGGCGGCGGTCGGCCTCGGACTCGCGGACGCGATCGGCGGTCCACCTCGGAAAGCGGTACGCCGAGCGGCCGAACGGGCTGTCCGCGATCGCGCGGCGCGCCTGGGCGTAGGAGGCCACCAGCTCCTCCGGGGCGCTGTCCTGCCAGGTGCGCAAGCGATATCCGGCCGCCGGCGAGACTTTCCACGCGGAGCGGTCGGCGGCACCGATCGACAACGCCTGGAACACCGTCTCGTCGACCACCTCGAAGCCGAGCGCCGTGCCGAAAGCGGCGCCGGCGCCGCCCTTGGTGACGTTCCAGCACTCCAGCACCGTGCGCTCATGCAGTTCCGGCGTGAGCGCACGCAGGACGGCGGTGCCGACGCGGTCACGACGGGCATCGGGGTGGACGGTCAGCTCCAGGATTGCGAGATGGCTGTTCTCGGCTTCCGGAAAATACAGCGCGGCCAGCCCGACGACGCGCCCGTCCCGGCGTGCCACCCAGCGCAGGACGCGGCCGAGGCTCGGCTGCGGGTTCTCGAGCCGGCCGATGGCCGTCTCGAACGTCACCGGTGGGGCGCCCGGCTTGTCGAGCCGGTCGGCGGCCGAGACGACCTCGTGGACGCCCTCGAGAACCGAGCGGCCGGCCGACGCCGGGTCGAGCGGTTCGATCTCCACGCGCGAGCCCTTCGTCAGTAGCTCGGCGGCGTCACACTCACCATGAACCGCGCGCTCGTCCGGCCCTGGTTGCGGAAGCGGTGGGGGATGTTCGAGTCGAAGTGGCAGCTGTCGCCCGTTTTCAGCTCGTGCACCTGGTCCCCGACCTCGACGGTCAGGCGGCCGGTGAGCACGACGACGCACTCTTCCGACGGGTGCGAGCGCAGCGTGTCCGCCGAGACCGAGCCCGGCTCCAGCAGGCCTTCGAGCACCTCGAGCTTCGCGCCGCCGGGGGAGGCGCGGGTGTAGGTGATCGCGTGGTGCGGCGAGGAGATGCGGTAGCGATTCTCGCGCCGGATGACGGCGACGGTATCGTGCTCGCCGTCCTGGAAGAGGCTGAACAGCGGCACCTCGAGCACCTCGGCGATCCGCCGCATGGTCTCCAGGCTCGGGTCGGTGACGCCGCGTTCGACCTGGCTGATCAGCCCGGTGGACACCGAGGCCCGGTCCGCCAGCTCGCGGACGGTCAAGCCCCGGAGGGTGCGGAACTCACGAATCCGAGTCATGGTCATCCGGCCATTATCGTCTGCCGGCCGGCCGGGCCGCGGTGTGTCCGGCCCCGGGCGTGTGCCCGGGGCCGGAAGGTGTCCGGAGCGTTCATCAGTGCAGCGCGGCCTCACCGACGGGCTCCCGGTCCTCGGCCGGAGCGCTGTCCCCGGTCCCGGCGTCGATCGCCGCCGCGGCCGGCGGTCGCGTCACCAGGCTGACCAGCACGGTCACGACGAGGTTTGGGCCGAGCACCAGGGAGATCTGCGGCACGACGCCGGACAGCCGCACGTTGCGCCGGAAGATCCCGCCGTAGAGCGCCTGCGCGACCACACCCTCCTGGATGCGCCCGCCCGCGCTGTCGTTGATCCCGATCACGGGCGCGCCCGCTTCGGCGGCCCAGTCCATCAGCCGCACGACCTTCTCGCAGACCGCCTCCCCGAGCGTCCCGCCGAACACCGGGAAGTCCTGCGCGAACACGCACACCTCACGCCCGTCGACGGTGCCGTGACCGGTGACCACCGCGTCACCCCAGGGCCGGTCCCCACCGACGCGTTGGCGCAGGAGTGAGCCGACTTCGGTGAAGGACCCCGGATCGAGCAGGGGGTGCACGCGCTCGCGGGCCGAGCGCTTGCCGGCCTGGTGCTGCTTGGTGGCGCCGTGCGGCTCGCGGGCCGCTTTCTCGGCCTGCCGGCGATGCAGCTCGCTCATGGACTCGGCGAACCACAGAGCGGTGTCCTTTTGGCGCGCACGGATTGCCTCTTCGTGCACTGTCACGTGATTTCTCCGGGTTGTCGGTCGACTGTTCTGCCGCAGAAGGAAAATCGCGGTGCCAATGCACGTAATGCGCGCCACGTGATGGTACCGCGCGAAAACCGGCCTGCCAGTATGGGTGAACGTGATGTAGGTCAAGCCGGTGCCGGAAATAAGTCTCGGTGCTGGTGAAATGCCGAAACTGTCTGGGCGAAGGCGGCTCAATGGGCTCGTGAGGTCATCAGTTGCACCACAAGACGGTCCCGGAAGGGTCGATCGGGCACTGTGGGAACCCTTTGCGACACGTTTGGCGAAATGAGTAGTCCGTCCTGGGTTCGCGACAGGATGGCCGATGCGTACGAGCTCACCCGTTCGACGATGTCAGCGAAGGATGCGAAACGCCATGTGGGAGCGACTCAATTTTCGCCGGAATCGATTCACTGGCGGCCCGTGAATCTGCTGTCGCGGCAATCTCGTGATCACGGCCACATTTGCGAAGTCGCCCTGACTGCGGGCTTCAGGCCGGCGCCGGAGATCGCGAGCGTGATCGACCGCGCGGCGATCGAGGCGATGAGCGTCGTCGAGACGGCGAGGACGATCCACGTGGTCGCGCCGCCGACGTGGGTGACGGTGAGCCAGTGGATGCCGTAGGTGCCGCCGGCCGCGATGGTGAAGGTCAGCGCCCAGAACCCGTGGGTGAACGGCAGCCGGGCGTAGCGGGGGAGCAACGTCAGCTGGGACAGGAAGAACAGCGCGAACACGCCGAGCAGCGCGTGTTCGAGCAGGTCGGGGACACCGCCGTTGAGGGTGAACCACGCGTTGCCCGCGACGGCCGGCGGGGCGGCGAAGATCGCGAGCGTGGGGACCAGCGCGTCGGGCAGCGGCGGCCGGAACGCGAGGCGCGCGAGGATCGCGGCGCCAAGGAGCACCCACATCAGCATGCCGACGGCGAAGGCCGCGAGGGCGGCGTCGTGGAGGCCGACGGTGGCGAGTGACTGGCCGCCGATCAGTCCGGCGGCGACGGTGGGGAGCAGGTGGCCGGCGTGCATGCTGTCGAGATCGTAACGGCCGGTCAGCGCTCTGGTCAGGTACCGGACGCCGATCGTGGTGGCGGCGGTGAACATGGCGAGCACCATCACGCGTCCGGCTTGCGGCGCGAACCGGGAAAGCTGGCTGCCGAGCAGCATTCCCGTGATGGGCACGAGCGCGGCGAAGGGGCCCAGTACGGGGTGGGCGTGGTCGTCGAGCATCCGACGCGCGGTCCGGGCGGCGAGGCCGTAGCGCAGCGCGCTGCCCAGCCAGACCGCGGCCGCGACCAGCCACCAGGCGGTGGTGATCGCGGCCGTGGTGCCGGCGGCGGCCGTCCAGGTTCCGGCCAGGCCCGACAGTCCGAAGGCGACACCGAACAGGTTGAGGGGAAAGGGTTTCCGCACCTCGCCGAGCGGATCGGACATCGGTTTCGACACCAGGCCTTCCTCGGAGCGACGCGGAGCGGGATCGTCTACATCGGACGGGTCAGAACGGCTTGGTCGGCAGGTACTTGCCGTTGAGCGTGATCACGGCCCGCTCGCCGCCCTCGGGGTCGGCTTCCTTGCGCACGTCGAGCTTGAAGTTGATCGCGCTGATGATGCCGTCGCCGAACTGTTCGTGGACGAGGGCTTTGAGGGTGGTGCCGTAGACCTGGATCATCTCGTAGAAGCGGTAGATCGTCGGGTCGGTGGGCACGCCGCCGGGGATCGAGCCGCGGGTGGGCACGGCTTGCAGGAGAGTCACGGCGTCGGCGTCGAGGTCCAGCAGTTCGGCGACCGCCCGGGCCGACGGCTCGGGCAGGGGGTGCTGGCCGAGCACGGCGGCAGTGACGAAGGCGACCGAAAGCCCGGCGGCGTCGGCGATCTGCTGCCAGGACAGGTCCTTGCGGGTCTTGGCCTCGACCGCGGCGACGGCGAGGGCTTCGCGGGCGGTCGGGTCGAGCTGGGTGTGCAGCATGGGACGGGTTTCCTTTCCGTGGTGGGGTTTCAGGCCGCGTCGAGGACGTCGACGCGGCCGGTGGCGATGTCGAAGACCCAGCCGTGGAGACTGAGCGTCCGCGTGGCGAGGCCGCGGGCGACCGAGGGGTGGGTCGCCAGCGTGGCCAGCTGGGCGAGCACGTTCTGGCGCACCAGTTCCGCTACGTCGCCCGGGGTTTTCACCCGGGCCTGGGAGGCATCGGCCTGTTCGAGCCAGCCGGCGACGGCGGGGGTGGCCGAGAGGTCGTGGTTCTCGGCCAGGGCCGTCATCGCCCCGCAGGCGCTGTGCCCGCAGACGATGACGTCGGTGACGCCCAGGGCGGCGACGGCGTACTCGATGCTGGCGGTGACCGGGTCCGCGCCGGGGTGGTAGGCGGGGACCAGGTTGCCGGCGGTGCGGATCACGAACAGCTCACCGGGCTCGCTGCTGGTGATGAGCTCCGGCACGACCCGCGCGTCGGAACAGCCGATGAACAGCGTGCCCGGCTCGTGGTGGGTGGCCAGGTGCTCGAACAATCGCGCTTTGCGCGGGTAGACGTCCTGCTGAAAGTGCCGGACGCCTTCGGTCGTGTCCTGCATTCGAATCACCTCCGTGGTGGGCTGCTTCGCTCCTTTCACGATGCCTGACGTGGCTGTATAGGCGCCAAGTCGCAGATCCGATGAGTCCTATTGCTCGCACCTATACTCGGTTTCATGGCACCGGAACTGCGTCACCTGCGCTACCTGCTCGCCGTGGTCGAGTGCGGCAGTTTCACCCGCGCCGCCGAGGAGCTGCACGTCTCGCAGCCGACGTTGTCGCAGCAGATCAAGCAGCTCGAACGTACGCTGGGGGTGCAGCTGCTGGACCGCACCGGCCGCGCGGTGCGGCCCACCGACGCCGGCGAGGCCTACGTGCGCCACGTCCGGGCGGCGTTGCGCGACCTGGACTCCGGCGAACGCGCCGTGCACGACGTGCAGGACCTCTCCCGCGGCCACCTGCGCCTGGCGACGACGCCGACGTTCACCAGCTACCTCGTCGGCCCGCTGGCGGCCGAGCTGCGCACGCGTCACCCGGGCGTGACCCTCACGATCGAAGAGCGCGCGCAGGACGAGATCGAGGCCCGCGTGCTCGCCGACGACCTCGACGCAGGCATCGGGTTCGGCGACAGCGCGACCCCGGGCATCGGTGCCACCGCGCTGTTCGAGGAGACGCTGAGCCTGGTTCGCGGCCGCGCGGTCACGGCCGCCGCGGTCGAAGACCGGGAACTCGCGCTGCTCACCCGCGACTTCGTCACCCGCACCCACATCGACGCGTACTTCGCGCAGCACGGCATCAATCCGCGGATCACCGTGGAAGCCCACTCGATCCAGGCACTGCTGGAAATCGTGCGGCGGACCCCGGTCGCGACGGTTCTGCCCGACGTCCTGGCCCACGACCACCCCGACCTCACGACAATCCCGCTCGACCCCGGCTTTCCCGCGCGGACCGTCGTCCTGCTCCGCCGCGCCGGCGCCTACGAGAGCGCGGCGGTGCGCGCGTTCCTCCGCCTGCTGCCCGACGTCGTCGCGAATCTGCTGTGACGGAGGACAACCCGCCTTTTCTTGGCTGGATCAAATTTAGGCGCGAGGCTGAAGGCACCTCACCACGGGAGTGAACCTCCGCCCCCTGCCCTCGGATGTCGAGACCGGCCGGGCCGCCCCGTGGCACCACTCTGGACCGGAGAAACCGCTGTGATCTGTATCGACTGCACCGAAAACGACGCGACCGCCCCGGCGATCGGCTGCTGTGTCCACTGTGGAGGCGCCACGTGCCGGTCCCACGCGGTGGTCGAGGAGTTCGAGGCTTCGGCGCCTGGCGTCCTGGTCGCCAGCCGGGCTCGGCGCGCGGTGATGTGCGCCCGATGCGGTGCGGCGCAGGTGGTTGCTTCGGGGCGGAAGCTCGCCCAAGTCTGATCTCGGCCCTCGGAGGGGGAGCGGGATGCGAGCTGCCCGGCACTCCGGAATGGACGACGGGAAGCAGTGGCGCATCGAGCCGCCGGCGACCCCGGGATGAGGGCACTGGCGTCGTTCGGGCTCGTGGTTATTGCGGCAGGCCTGCTCGATGGGTGCGGGCCGTCAACACCGAAACGAGTTCTCTTCCAGCCGCCGGCTGCGGCGCAAACCGGTGCGCCACTGCCGCTCGCCCAGGTCGACCGACCAGTCGACCTGGCCGGGTTCGACTCGGACCCGTGCAGCCTCCTCGGCAAGGATCAGGCTGCCGCTGTCGTGGCCGACCCGCCCAACGCCATCCGCGCGAACAGGCGAATCCATCGCAAAATAGTGTCAAGATTGTCGGACCGAGGGGTCAAGGAGATACCAGAGGACCCTTACGCACTCCTGGACCACGTCGCCGAGAGCGCACCGGCTGCTCACCGCCCCTCCGGCAGCCGAGCCGACGGCCACCGGCCACTGTGGACAGCCGCCCGCACCTGCTCCATCAGCTCCCGCGCGACCACCTCCACCGCCGCTGACGTGCGCCCGCTGCGCGGCACGCCCAGCACGACCGACCGCCACACCTCGGGCGTGCACAGCGGCGCCGCACTCAGCGTTCCCGCGTCCAGATCGCCGGCGATGCCGACGGCGGGCAGGATCGTCCAGCCGTGCCCGGCCCGCACGAGCTGCTTCTGCAGCGGCATCGAATTCGTCTGGATCGCGACGTCGAGCTCGACCTCCGCCCGCGACGCCGTGGTCGTGATCAGCGTGTGCAGACCGTGCCCGGGCGCCGGCATGACGAGTGGGTGCTCGGCCGCGACGGCGAGCGGCACGGGCCGGTCCGGGCGGAGCCCGGCTGCGGCCGGCGCCACGGCCCACAGCTGCTCGCGGGCCACCGGGGTGACGTTCAACGACGGCGTGCTGGTCAGGTTGTACAACAGGCTCAGGTCGAGGTCACCGTCGTCGAGCCACTGCTGCAGGTGCCCGGAGTAGGCGGCCAGCACGCGCAGCTCGATGCCCGGGTGCTCGCGCAGCACCGTCGACACCAAGGGCTCCGCCAGCAGCTCCGCGGCGCTCTCGAGCAGGCCCACCGTGACGATGCCGGTCACGGTCCCGCCCGCCGGCGCCAGTTCCGCGCGCGCCCGGTCGAGCTCGGTGAGCGCCCGCCGGGCCCGCTCGACGAGGCGCGCTCCGGCCTCGGTGGGCCGCATGCCCTGGCGCGTGCGCTCGAACAGCGTGGTGCCGAGCTCGTGTTCCAGCGTCCGGATCTGCCGGGTCACGGCCGGCTGGACCAGGTGCAGCAGCTCCGCGGCCCGCGTCACGCTGCCGACCTCGGCCACGGTGACGAGGGCTTTGAGCTGCTTGAGGTCCACGGCGCTCCCCGGGCATGCCGGCCACAGATGGTGGCATCACGAACTGCTATTTCCGTCCTGCGGATATTCTGTTCGATGATAGTCCGATGGACGGGCTGGCAGAGGACGAAGCCGCGATCGTCGCGGTGGTGGCGGAGTTCGTCCACAACGAGGTCCGGCCCGTCGCCCAGGAGCTGGAGCACGCCGACACCTACCCCGAGCGGCTCATCGAGCAGATGAAGGCGATGGGCGTGTTCGGCCTCGCGATCCCCGAGCCTTGGGGCGAGGCGCAGGTCTCCGCCCGGTGCTACGCGGCGATCACCGAAGAGCTGGCCCGCGGCTGGATGAGCCTCGCGGGCGCGATGGGCGGCCACACCGTGGTGGCGAAGCTGCTCGTCGCCTACGGCACGCGCGAGCAGCAGGACGCCTACCTGCCCCGGATGGCCACCGGCGAGCTGCGCGCCACCATGGCGCTCACCGAACCCGGCGGCGGCTCCGACCTGCAGGCTCTGCGCACGACTGCGCGCCGCGCCGGCGACGAGTACGTCGTCAACGGCTCGAAGACGTGGATCACCAACGCGCGCAAGTCCGGCCTTGTCGCGTTGCTGTGCAAAACCGACCCCGCCGCCGAGCCGGCGCACCGCGGCATCAGTATCCTGCTGGCCGAGCCCGGTGCCGGGTTCCACGTGTCGCGTGATCTGCCCAAGCTCGGTTACAAGGGTGTGGAGAGCTGCGAGCTGACGTTCGACGACTTCCGCGTGCCGGCGTCCCGGCTGCTGGGCGGCACCGAAGGCGCCGGTTTCTCGCAGATGATGCGAGGGCTGGAGATCGGCCGCATCCAGGTCGCCTGCCGGGCGCTCGGCGTCGGCCGCGCGGCGCTGGAGGATTCGCTGCGGTACGCGCAGGAGCGCGAAACCTTCGGCCGGCCGATCTGGCAGCACCAATCCATCGGCAACTACCTCGCCGACATGGCCACCAAGCTGGAAGCGGCGCGCCAGCTCGTGCACTTCGCCGCCCGCCGCTACGACTCGGGGGAGCGCGCCGACCTGGAAGCGGGGATGGCGAAGCTGTTCGCGTCGGAGACGGCCATGGAGGTCGCGCTCAACGCCGTGCGCATCCACGGCGGCTACGGTTACTCGACGGAGTTCGACGTCGAGCGCTACTTCCGTGACGCGCCGCTGATGATCGTCGGCGAAGGTACCAACGAGATCCAGCGGACGGTGATCGCCCGCCAGCTCGTCGCGCGGCACCGGATCCAGTCGAGGTGAGATGACCGAGCGAACCGAACTCCTGGTGCCCGGGCCGGCCGAGGCCCTGGGCGCGCTGCTGGACGTCCCCGTGCCCGATCTGGCCGGCGGCGCGGGACTTCCCTTCCTGTGGCACTGGCTCTACCTGCTGGACCACCCGGCCCAGGCTGATCTGGGGCTCGATGGGCACCCGGTCCGCAACACGGTCGTCGCCCCACCGGCCCCGGGCCGGCGCCGCATGTGGGCGGGCGGCCGCGTCCGCACGCGGGGCGTGTTGCGCTGCGGCGAGCCCGCGACCCGGCGCTCTTCCGTAGTGTCCACACAGGACAAGCGGGGGCGGTCCGGCCCGTTGACGTTCGTCGTCGTGGGCCACCAGATCGTGCAGGGCGGCCAGGTCGTGGTCGACGAGGAACAGGACATCGTCTACCGGCCGCTCGGCGGTCCGACGACGACCGCGGACGGCCCGGTCGTGCCGGCCGCGCAGGACGAGTGGTCGATCGACGTCACGCCGACCTTGCTGTTCCGCTTCTCGGCCTTGACGTTCAATGCCCACCGCATCCACTACGACCGCGACTACGCCCGCGACGTCGAGGGCTATCCCGGCCTGCTGACGCACGGGCCACTGCAGGTGCTCGCCATGGCCGAGGCGGCCCGGGCGCGCGGCGGCCACGGCGACGCGGTCTTCGACTACCGGCTGGTCGCCCCGCTGTTCGACCACCAGGGCCTGATCGTCCGGGCGGACTCCGGGGCCACGTCCGTGCGGGACGTGTTCGGCCGGCAGACCGCGACCGGCACGTTGCGGACCTCGCCGTGAACGAGCGCCTCGCGACCGCGCGGTCGTTCCTGTTCGTGCCGGGGCACCGCCCGGACCGCTTCGCCAAGGCCGAGGCCAGTGGCGCCGACGTCGTGGTGCTGGACCTGGAGGACGCCGTCGGCGCCGGCCACAAGGCCACGGCCCGGGGCCACGTGCGCGACTGGCTGGCGGCCGGTCACCCGGCCGTCGTGCGGATCAACGCGCCGGGCACGCCGTGGTTCGAAGCCGACATCGCCGCGGTCGGTGCGGCGGCCGTGATGGTCCCCAAAGCCGAGGACGCCCCCGGGCTCACCGAGGTCGCGCGCTCGCTCCCAGCGGGCACCGCGCTGATCCCGCTGCTCGAATCGGCGGCCGGGATCGTCGGCGCGGCGGCGGTCTGCGCCGTGCCCGGTGTGGTCCGGGCCGCCTTCGGCAGCGTCGACCTCGCCGCGCAGCTTGGCGTCGACCACGCCTCGCACACCGCGCTGCGCTACGCCCGCTCCGCGGTGGTCCTGGCCGCCGCGGCTACTGGCTGCCCGGCCCCGATCGACGGGGTGACGACCGCGCTCGACGACAGTGCGATCCTCGACGCGGATCTGGCGGAGGCGGTGACCCTCGGGTTCTCCGCGAAGCTGTGCCTGCACCCGCGTCAGATCGCCGCGGTGCACCAGGGTTTCTCTCCGTCCGAAGAGGACGTTCGCTGGGCCCGGGCGATCCTCGCCGCCGCGGGCGACGGTTCCGTGTCCGTCCACGAGGGACAGATGATCGACCGGCCGGTGGTCCTGCGCGCCCAGCGCCTCCTCGCGCGGGCGGGGGAGCACCAGCCGATCAGCGACGGAGACTGAGTGGCGGCACCGTCGCTCCGCGCAGGGTCGGCTCGTCGATCGTCTCCGGGCGGTACGGCAGGTTCGCCCAGCGGCGCACCATGGTGTCCACGGGCGCGTCGAGCCCGGTGCCGAAGAGGAACGCCCACTCGTGTTCGTCCGAGCCGAAGTAGACCGGTGCGGCGAAGGTCTCCGTGAACCGCTGCCAGCACTTCACGAGCGTCGAGTTGCGCCACAGCGTCGGGCAGCCACCCTGGTACGCCACCACCCCGCCGGGGGTGAGCAGATTCCGGCACAGCCGCAGGAAATCCGTGCCGTACAACCGGTTGTGCTGCGCGTCGGTGCCGTCCTGCTCGTCGGGCAGGTCGACCACCACGATGTCGTACTTCTCGGTCGCGGAGCGGATGAACTCCCAGCCGTCGGCGTAGTGCACTCGGATCGCGCCGTCGCCACGCTCGGCGGCGGCCAGTTCCTTGGCCGAGTAGCCGTAGGGCAGGTGGTGGGCGCACAGCCGCACCGCTTGGGCGTCGATGTCCACGTGGTCGACGACCGACGCCCCCGCCTGCACCGCGAGCTGACTCGCCACGCCTTCGCTCGACCCGACGACCAGCACGCGGTTCACCTCGGCGGCCAGCAGCAGCGCGGGCACGAGCAGGGCCTCGTGGTAGACGAGCTGGCTCAGCTCGGTGCTCTGCCGCTCGTCGTCGCAGAACAACGAGATGCCCTGCGCGGTCTTGCCGATCACCAAGTGCTGGTACTCGGTGCGGGTGTCGACGAGCACGTCCGAGACCTGCCAGACCCGCGTCAGGCCGGCGCCGACCGGTTCCGTGATGTTCACCGTGTGTCCTGTCCTCTGTGGATGGTGCTGGTCCGGGCCGCCGTCGCGCCGAGCATGTCCTGCAGCAGCTGCACGGCCAGTTCGGGGTCCGCGCGGCGCCCGCAGGTGAACACGTCGACGAACACCGACCCGCGCTCGGGGTAGGAGTGGATCGACGCGTGCGACTCCGACAGCAACGCGACCACGGTCACCCCCTGCGGGTCGAATCGCGTCGACGTCACCTCGCGCACGGTCGCACCGGCCTTGCGCAACGCGCGTTCCAAGCTCTCGCACAGGAATTCGACGTCGTCGAGCAGCTCGGCCGCCACGCCCGAGAACTCCGCGAGCACGTGCCGGCCGGCGAACTCGCCGATCTCCTCGGGCTCTCCGCCGACGAAGTACGTCTTCAACGGCGGGAACCCGTTGAACGACACCGACGAGTAGCTCTGCGTGTAGGCGCCGGCGCTCAGGATGTCGACGTGGTCACCGGCCGTCAACCCGAGTGGCAGGCGGTACGGCGTGCGTTGGTAGAGCACGTCGTCGCCGTCGCACGTGGGGCCGGCGACGATGACCGGGCCGTCGGGAGTTCCGTCGTACGCGGTCTCCAGGCGGTAGGCGATGGCCTCGTTCTCCGTCTCGGCCAGCCCGCCGTACCGGCCGATGTCCAGGTACACCCAGCGCTTCTCGTCGGTCGCGGACTTGCGCGACACCAGCACGACCTCGCTGCGGATCAGCCCGGCGTCGGCCACCACCGCCCGGCCGGGCTCGAACGCGAGGTCTGGCGCCACGGAGAAGTGCCGGGCGATCGACGCGCGGATGGCCGCCGCATAGTCGGCGAGCGGCGGGGGAGTGGTCGTGTACCGGCTCGGCAGCCCGCCGCCGATGTTCAAGCCGCGCAACGTGATACCGCGCGCCGCCACCTCACGCGTGACCCCCGCGGCGGTGGCGATCCCGGCCTCCCACGCCCGCGGGTCGAGGTGCTGGGAGCCGACGTGGAACGCGACGCCTTCCGGGTCCAGCCCGAGGGCGGCGGCGTGCGTGAGCAGGTCCACTGCCATCTCCGGGGCACAGCCGAACTTCTGGCCGAACGGGGTCTGCGAGCCGGAGCTGTCCACGAGCACCCGGCACGACACCGTCGACCCGGGTGCGTGCTCGGCGAGGTTGGCGAGGTCCTCGGCGCTGTCGAAGGTGAACCGGCGAACCCCGGCCCGGAACGCGAACGCGATGTCGCGCGCCTTTTTCACGGTGTTGCCGTACGAGATCAGCTCGGGGCGAGCGCCCTGGGCCAGGCAGAGCTCGATCTCCTCGCGGCCGGCGACGTCGAAGCCCGCGTCGGCCCGGACGAGCAATCGCACGATCTCCGGTGCTGGGTTCGCCTTCACCGCGTAGTACATCCGCGCTTCGGGCAGCGCCTCGCGCAGCCGGTCGTGGCTTTCCCGCACCGCGTCGAGGTCGATCACGAGGCAGGGCGTCGGGGGTCTCCGGTCGTCCAGGAACGCCCGAGCTCGTTCCGGCGCCGGGGTTCGGACGTCGATCACAGGCGCCGAGTATAGGGGTGTTTCCGCTGGTGCCGGACCGGATTCGGGGCGTCTCACAGGTGTTCGGCCGGCGGGTCGGGTTCGGTGGTCAGCACGGGGTCGGCGAACCCGGCGGCCAGGGCTTTCAGCGCGGCATCCAGGTACACCGTGAGGTCGGCGTCGGCGCGCGCGGACCAGCGCTCGTAGGCGGCACGGCAGGTGGCGAGCACCGAGCGGCCGACGGTGAGCGGGTAGAGCGAGTCCGTGGGCTGGCCCGTGCGCCGGGCGACGAAATCGGCGACGGCGCGTTCCCAGGCGTCGTAGTGGATGGTGGCGCTGGCGGCGAGGTCGGGGACGGTGCTGATCAGGCTCATGCGCTTGCGCAGCTCCGGCACGTCCTCGGCGCTGTAGTGGTTGGCCTGGAGCACGGCGCGGCGCACGGCCGCCATCACGGGCAGGTCTTCGGGCACCGCGGCGAGCAGCGAGCGGATCGTGGCCACCTCGTGGTCGAACTCGTTCCACAGCACGTCGGCTTTGGTGTCGTAGTAGCGGAAGAACGTGCGCTTGGTGACGCCGGCCGCGGACGCGATCTCCTCGACCGTGGTCCCGTGGAAACCCTGCTCGGTGAACAGCTTGAGGGCGATCACCTCCAGCTCGCGGGCGCTCGTGCCCGGCGGCCGGCCGCGACGGGAGGCGCGAGGGGCGGGGGCATCAGTGCTCATCGGGTGACCGTTCGTCGGGAGACTTGTCTTTCGTCACGCGGTGACGTTACTCTCCCCGATATTCGTCGCGAGGTGACGAAAATCGAAGGAGGCCCTGATGGACGACACCACCACCGAGGTGGAGGCCACGGACGTGGCCGAGGACCTGCTGGTCGAAGAGGTCTCGATCGACGGAATGTGCGGTGTCTACTGATCCCGCGCCGTTCGAGCTGGACGGCGCCTGGGAGCTCGACGCCCAGGTGTCCGTCCGGCCCGAGCGGTTCGGCGCGCTGCTGTACCACTTCGGCACGCGCCGCCTGTCCTTCCTGAAGAACCCGACGCTGCTGGCCGTCGTGCGAGCGCTGCCGGCCCACGCGACCGCCCGCGCGGCCTGCGCGGAAGCCGGCGTGGCCCCGGCCGAGCTGTCCCGTTACCGCGGTGCGCTGGCCACGCTGGCCGCGTCGCGGATGATCCGCCCGAGGAGTGTGTGATGTCGCTGGTGGAGGAGTTCCAATACGGGCTCGACGCGCCGATCTGCCTGACGTGGGAGCTCACCTACGCGTGCAACCTGTCGTGCGTGCACTGCCTGTCCTCGTCCGGGCGACGGGACCCGCGCGAGCTGACGACCGCCGAGTGCAAGGCGCTGATCGACGAGTTCGAGCGGATGCAGGTGTTCTACGTGAACATCGGCGGCGGCGAGCCGACGGTGCGCCCGGACTTCTGGGAGCTCGTCGACTACGCGACCGAGCACCACGTGGGCGTGAAGTTCTCCACCAACGGCATCAAGATCACCGACGAGGTGGCGGCCAAGCTCGCCGCGAGCGACTACGTCGACGTGCAGATCTCCCTCGACGGTGCCACCGAGGAAGTGAACGACGCCGTCCGCGGCCCCGGCTCGTACCGCACCGCGGTCCGGGCCATGGAACGCTTGCGGGACGCGGGTTTCGCGGACTTCAAGGTGTCCGTGGTGGTCACCCGGCAGAACGCCGGGCAGCTCGACGCGTTCAAGGCCATCGCCGATCGGTACGGCGCCCAGCTGCGCCTGACCCGGCTGCGTCCTTCGGGCCGTGGCGCGGACGTCTGGGACGAGCTGCACCCGACGGCCGCCCAGCAGCGCGAGCTCTACGACTGGCTCGTCGCGAACGGCGACAACGTGCTCACCGGCGACTCGTTCTTCCACCTCGCCGGTTACGGCGACGGCGGCCTGCCGGGGCTGAACCTGTGCGGCGCCGGGCGCGTGGTGTGCCTGGTCGACCCGGTCGGCGACGTCTACGCATGCCCGTTCGCCATCCACGACACGTTCCTCGCCGGCAACATCCGCTCCGACGGCGGGTTCGCCCCCGTGTGGCGGGATTCGGAGCTGTTCACCGAGCTGCGCAGCCCCCAGACCGGAGGCGCGTGCACGTCGTGCTCCGCGTACGACTCCTGCCGCGGCGGCTGCATGGCGGCGAAGTTCTTCACCGGCCTGCCGCTCGACGGCCCCGACCCGGAATGCGTGCGGGGGCAGGGGGAGCTGGCACTGGCCGGGGTCGCGCCGGGCAGCGCGCCGAAGCCGTCGCTGGATCACTCGCACCGCGGCGCCCCGGCTCCGCGCCGGAGCGGTCCGGTGCCCGTCACGATCGGCCTGCGCCGCCCGCCCGAGCGGGCCTGCGACGAGAGCCCGCTGGCCGGGTTCGGGCACTGAGATGCACCTGTCCGACTTGCCGTTCCCGGAGGTCGCGCGGCGGGCCGCGGCGGGCGCCGTCCTCGCGGTGCCGGTCGGTGCGACCGAGCAGCACGGTCCGCACCTGCCGCTGTCCACGGACACCGACATCGCACTCGCCCTGTGCGACGCGCTGGCGACTGCTTGGCCGGACGTGCTGGTCGCGCCCGCCGTTCCCTACGGTTCCAGCGGCGAACACGCCGGTTTCGCCGGCACGCTGTCCATCGGGCAGGCCGCGACCGAGCTGCTCCTGGTCGAACTGGGCCGCTCGGCCACGGGCACGTTCGGCCGGGTGCTGTTCGTGTCCGCGCACGGCGGTAACGCGGAACCGGTCGCCCGCGCCGTCGCCACACTGAGGTCGGAATCCCGCGAAGTCTCCGTCTTCCAGCCGCGCTGGAACGGCGAACCCCACGCGGGCGCGCCGGAGACCGCTCTGCAGCTCGTGTTGCGGCCGGCCGCGGTGCACATGGAGCGGGCGGTCGTGGGGGACCGGCGTCCGTTGCGCGAAGTGCTGCCACTGCTGCGATCCGGGGGCGTGCGGGCCGTGACCGACACCGGCGTCCTCGGCGACCCGACCGGCGCCACGGCGGCCGAAGGCCACACGCTGCTGGCTTCGCTGACCGCCCAGCTCCTCGCACACGTCTCGGCCTGGCTCCCGGCGGTGGCGCTGTGAGCCCCCGTGTCGCCCTCGTCACCGGCGCCGCACGCGGCATCGGCGCCGCGACCACTCGGAGGCTGGCCGACCTGGGGTGGGCGGTGCTGGCCGTCGACCTCGCCGCCGACGACCCGGCCCTGCCCTACGGGATGGGCACCCTCGCCGAACTGTCCACTGTGGCCGACCACCCGAACGTCGTCGCGCGCGTCCTGGACGTTCGGGACCGGGCCGCGCTGGCCTCCGCCGTCACCGAAGCCGAGGACCGCTGGGGCGGCCTCGACGCGGCCATCGCGGCGGCCGGGGTCATCGCCGGTGGCGTTCCGCTGTGGGAAGTGCCGGAGGCCCAGGAAGATGCCGTGCTCGACACCGACCTGCGCGGCGTCGTCAACCTCGCCCGCGCGGCGATCCCCGCGCTGCTCCGACGCCCCGCGCCCCGTTCCGGCCGATTCCTCGCCGTGGCCTCCGCCGCGGCGACGCGCGGGTTGCCCATGCTCGCCGCGTACTGCGCCGCCAAAGCCGGCGTCGCCGGCCTCGTGCGCGCGCTCGGCGTCGAACTGGGCGACTCCGGGGTGACCGCCAACGCCGTCAGCCCGGGCTCCACGGACACGCCGATCCTGGCCGAAAGCGCCCGGCTCTACGACCTGCCCGCGGCCGCCGCGTTCGCCCCGCAGCAACCGATGGCCCGGCTGCTGGACCCGACCGAGGTCGCCGCGGTCCTGGCGTTCCTCGCCGGCCCGGACAGCAGCGGGATGACGGGCTCGGTCGTGCCGGTGGACGGAGGTTTGGCCCTGTGACCATTGCGCTGCACGGCTTCCGCGCCACGCTCGACCCGGACACCAAACAACCCGCCGATTTCCGGCGGTTCGGTGGCTCCCCGGTTGCGGATGGAGGTTTGGCCCTGTGACCAAGCCTTTGCCACACGGCTTTCGTGTCGCCCTCGACCCCGGTACCAAGCAGCTCACCGACTCCCTCTGGTTCGGCGGCTCCCCAGCCCGGGTACTGCGCCTGACCGCCGCCGGCCAGAGAGCCTGGCGCACCCTCGAAAACGGGCCCGTCGACTCACCCGCGTCCGGTGCGCTCGCGCGCCGGTTCACCGATGCCGGCCTCGCCCATCCCGTGCCGCCGCCGGTGAGTGAGCCGGCGGATCTCACCGTCGTCGTCCCGGTGCACGACCGTGCTGCCGAGCTCGCGAGGTGCCTGGCCGGGCTCGACGGCGCCCACCCCGTGCTGGTCGTCGACGACGCTTCCGCCGACGCGGCCGCGATCGCCGCCGTGGCAGCCGCGCACGGCGCGAAGCTGGTGCGCCGCGACGTCAACGGTGGTCCCGCCGCCGCGCGCAACACCGCGCTCGGTCACGTCGCCACCGAGCTCGTCGCCTTCCTCGACAGCGACTGCGTTCCCGGTCCCGAATGGACAGACCGGCTCGCCGCCCACTTCGCGGACCCGCTGCTCGCCGCGGTGGCACCGCGGATCCGCCCGCTCGCGCCCGATACCACGGCCGGCCGCTACACCCGCGCCGCCGGCAGTCTCGATCTCGGCGAACAGCAAGCCCGCGTCGCGCCCGGGACTCGTGTGTCCTACGTTCCGACCGCCGCCCTCGTGGCCCGCCGCGCCGCCCTGGAGGCGGTGGCCCGGGGTGGAGCGGTGTTCGACCCGGCCATGCGGGTCGGGGAGGACGTCGACCTCGTCTGGCGGCTGCACGCGGCCGGCCTGCGGGTGCGCTACGACCCGTCCGTCCACATCGAGCACGAGGAACCCACCACCTGGCGCGGGCTGCTGTCCCGCCGCTTCCGCTACGGCACTTCCGCCGCGCCGTTGACCCAGCGGCATCCGGACGCGATGGCACCGCTGGTCCTGCACCCCTGGCCCACGCTCACCGTCGCGGGCCTGCTCGCCAGGAAACCACTCCTCGCCGCCGCCGGGTTCGCCGGAGCGGTGCTGAGCATGCGCAAAACCCTGCGGCAGGGCGACATTCCCGCCGATGGCGTCACCCGCGCCATGGCCACCGCCGTCCACCAGACCTGGCTCGGCGCCGGCCGCTACACCACGCAGTACGCCGCACCGGCCCTGGCGGCCGTGTTGCTCGCCGGCGGCCGGCATCGCCTCGCCGCCGCGTCGCTGCTCCTCGGCCCGCCGGTGGCGGGCTGGCTCACCCGCCGCCCCGACCTCGACCCGGTGCGCTACAGCGCCGCCGCGGTCGCCGACGACCTCGCCTACGGTGCCGGCGTCTGGGCCGGCTGCCTCACCCACCGCACGGCCGCGCCCCTGCGTCCCCGCGTCGCGTGGCGTCCGCTCCGCATCGACCGCAAGGAAAACCGATGAGCAACACGTGGTTCGAATCCGTCGCCGAAGCCCAGCGCAGGGCCAAAAAACGCCTGCCCGGTTCCGTCTACTCGGCCCTCATCGCCGGGTCCGAGAAGGGCCTCACCCTCCAGGACAACCTCGGCGCGTTCGACGAGCTGCGGTTCGCCCCGCGCACCGCCGGCCACTTCGCGCAGCGGGAGCTCGCCACGACCGTGCTCGGCCGGGAAGTGTCGCTGCCCGTGCTCATCTCCCCGACCGGTGTGCAGGCCGTGCACCCCGACGGTGAGGTCGCGGTGGCCCGCGCCGCGGCCGCGCGGGGGACGTCGGTGGGCCTGTCGTCGTTCGGCAGCAAGCCGATCGAGGAGGTTGTCGCCGCCAACCCGAACACCTACTTCCAGGTCTACTGGACCGGGACCCGCGACGACATCCTCCAGCGCCTCGACCGCGCCCGCACCGCCGGAGCCGTCGGCATCATCCTCACCCTCGACTGGTCCTTCTCCCACAGCCGCGACTGGGGCAGCCCGCACATCCCCGACAAGCTCACCCCGCGCGAGCTGCTCCGGTTCGCGCCGGAGAGCCTCAGGCACCCGCGCTGGCTCTACCGCTATGCCCGCACCCGCCGCCTGCCCGACCTGTCCGTGCCCAACATGACCCCGCCCGGCGGCATCGCGCCCACCTTCTTCGGCGCGTACGGCCAATGGATGCAGACCACGCCGCCCACGTGGGATGACGTGCGCTGGCTGCGCGAGCAGTGGGACGGGCCGTTCCTGCTCAAGGGCGTGATCCGCGTCGACGAGGCCCGCCGCGCCGTCGACGCCGGGGTCAGCGCCATCTCCGTGTCCAACCACGGCGGCAACAACCTCGACGGCACCCCCGCCACCATCCGCGCCCTGCCCGCGATCGCCGACGCCGTCGGTTCCGACGTGGAAGTCCTGCTCGACGGCGGCATCCGCCGCGGCAGCGACGTCGTCAAGGCGCTGGCGTTGGGCGCCCGCGCCGTGCTCATCGGCCGCGCCTACCTCTGGGGCCTCGCCGCCGGCGGCCAGGCCGGCGTTGAGAACGTCCTCGACGTCCTGCGCAACGGCATCGACTCCACCCTGCTCGCTCTCGGCCACCGTTCGGTCCACGACCTCAGCCGTGAGGACGTCGTGGTGCCGGAGGGGTTCGGCCACGCTCTGGGTTCCGATGTCCGCGTCACCGCTCGCTGACCGCGCGCCGGCGATCCGGCTGGGCAGGCACGAGTTCACGGGCGAGGAGTTCCTCACCATGGCGATCGTCAACCGCACCCCGGACTCCTTCTACGACAAGGGCGCCACCTGGGACGAGCAGGCCGCCTACGACCGGGTGCGGCAGGTCGTGGCCGAGGGCGCGGAGATCGTCGACATCGGCGGGGTGAAGGCGGCTCCCGGCGAAGAGGTCACCGTCGCCGAGGAGATCCGCCGGATCGTCGACTTCGTCGGCAACGTGCGCGCCGAGCACCCCGGCGTCGTGATCAGCGTGGACACCTGGCGCGCCGAGGTCGCACGTGAAGCCTGTGCTGCCGGGGCGGACCTCATCAACGACGCCTGGGGCGGCTACGACCCGGACTTGGCCGCGGTGGCTGCGCAGGCCGGCGTCGGCCTGGTCTGCACCCACACCGGCGGCGCCCGCCCCCGGACCCGCCCGCACCGCGTCGACTACCCGGACGTGATGGCCGACGTCGTCGAGTACACGACCGCGCTGGCCGACCGCGCGGAAAGACTCGGCGTCGACCCGGCGGGCATCCTGCTGGACCCCGCCCACGACTTCGGCAAGAACACCTGGCACTCGCTCGAAATCACCCGACGGCTCGGCGAACTGGCCGCGGTGGGCCGCCCGGTGCTGGTGTCGCTGTCCAACAAGGACTTCGTCGGCGAGACCCTCGACCTGCCCGTGGGGGAGCGCCTCACCGGCACCCTCGCCGCCACCGCCCTCTGCGCCTGGCTCGGCGCTCGCGTCTTCCGCGTCCACGAGGTCCCGGAAACCCGCGCGGTCCTCGACATGGTCGCGACGATCATGGGCCTGCGCGCCCCGAGCCGCACGGTGCGGGGGTTGGCGTGATGGGCACTTCGCTGGGCGTGGTCGCGGCGATCATGTCCCCGCCCAGCCGCACCGAGCGGGGGCCGGCCCGGTGAACACCTTCCTCGGCGCCGTCCTCTGCCCCCACCCGCCGCTGTTGCTGCGCGAGCTCTCCGGCCAGCAGGACCCGATCCCCGACCTGCGCGCCGCCTGCCACCAGGCCCTCGACACCCTCCTGTCTTGGCGCCCCGACCACCTCCACGTTGTCGGTCGCGGTGATCCGGCCGAGGAGGACCCGCCCTGGAGCCTTCGCGTCGCCCGGCGTCTCCTGGCCGAAGCCGGCCGGCGCGGCGACTTCGACTGGCACCCCGTCGCCGGCACCGCGACCGCCGCCGACTGCGACCGCCTCGCCGACGACCTCGCCCACCCCCGAAAACGCACCGCGCTGCTCGTCCTGGCCGACGGCAGCGCCAGCCGCACCCCCAAGGCTCCGGGTTACCTGGACGAGCGCGCCGTCCCCTTCGACGTCGCCATCACACACGCCCTCGAAACGAACGACCCCACCGCCCTGACCCACCTGGACCCCACCCTCTCCGACGCCCTGCGAGCCCAGGGCCGCCCCGCCCTCCACACCCTCGGCGCGGTCATGCAGCGCTTCCCGAACCGCGCGACCCCGCACCTGCACTACATCGACGACCCCTTCGGCGTCCTCTACCTCGTCGCGACCTGGCCATGCACGACCGACACACCGGGCTCGGCGACGCCCGGCCGCGCCGAGGTGCGATCATCCCTGGCGTTGAACCACCCGGCCCCCGCGGAGGACGTCGATGACCACCCCGACCCGTGACGCCCTCGCGGCGGTCGCCACCCTGCTGGCGCCGAGCGCTCCGCAAGTGACCGAGCGAGCGCTGGCCGCCCACGACGACCCCGAGGCCTACCTGCGGGACCACGCCGATCGCCTCGACGAGCGCGGCATCGACGAACCCTTCGCAGGCCTGCCGTGGATCGCCCTGGTCGACGCCCTCACCGACCACGGCCGGCTCGCCGAGGTCGACTGGAAGGAAGCGCCCGACGAGATCTCCGGCCGGTTGCTCGCACTGCGCTCCGCGCCGGCGGCCGACGAGCTCTGGAAGTCCCTCGCCGAGATCGACCTGCCCACCTACGAATTCCTCGAAACGGCCGGAAAGCAGCTGCTCACCACCGGCACGGCCCTGGCGGTCCTCGACATCGAGTCGGACTGCTACCCCCTCGTCCTCCTGCCCGCCACCCAAGCCGACGACCTCGTCACGCTCGCGGCAAAGGCCGGCTTCACCGCCGCGGTGTACGGGCGCTAGCCGAGCTGACACGGCCGGACCCGTGTGTAGCGATCTTGTAGCACGACCCACCAGGCTGCCCCCATCCGCAACGGACGGGGAGAAAGCTTGAACCGATCACCCTTACCACCGGTGCCCGTCGAACGGCAGGAGATCGACCTCGACGTCGACGTGCTGTTCGGCGTGGTGCCGAGCCGCCGCCTCGACGCGTCGCTGGAGGCGGTGGCCGAGCTCCACAAGAGACACCGGATCCGGCGCGGCCTGGTCTGTTCGTTGCGGAGCGCTTTGTTCGACGCCTGCACCGGCAACGACGAGATGCGCAAGGCCCGGGAACGAGCGGGGTTCGTCCCGGTCGGCGCCGTCGACGTGCGGGACGCGCTGACCGCGGAGGCGGAGATCGAGCGGCTTGTCGCGTCGGGGGTGCGGCTGCTGCGGCTCTTCCCGCCCGAGCAGTGGGTCGAGGCGGATTCGCCGGGGCTGGCGCACCTCGTGGACGTCGCGGTCGGCCACGGGATGGTGCTGCTCACGAGCGGGGACCTCAGCAGCTTCTGGCGGCCGTTCGCCGGCCGGGGCGCGCGGGTGTGTTTCCTCGACGTGCACGCCTATCGGGTGGCGGATTTCGTGGTGCTCGCGCGCCGTGAGCCGGGGTTCGTGGCCTCGACGCGGATGCTGTGCGGCCCCGACTCCATCGAGCGGATCGCGGGGGAGGTGGGCGCGCACCACCTGGCCTACGGGTCGCGTGCTCCGCTGCACGACGTCCTGCCTTCGGCCCTGCGACTGCGCACGGCCGGGCTCGACGACCGGGAATGGCGGCAGGTGGCCGGCGGCACCGCGGCGGCGTGGCTGGCGGACCCGGCATGATCATCGATGTCCACGGTCACGCCGGGCCCTGGTTCTTCAGCACGGAAGTGGGGAGCGTCGAGCTGAACCTCGCGTTGATGGACCGCTACGGCATCGACCGGCAGATCGTCTCGGCCTCGGAGGCGGTCACCTACGACATGGTCTCCGGCAACAGCTGGCTGGCGGAGGTCCTCGAAACGCAGCCGCGCCTGCTCGGCTACGTCGTGGTGAACCCCAACGACCTCGCCGCCGCGGCGCGAGAGCTCGAGAAGTACCGGGCCACGGGCCGGTTCGTCGGGGTCAAGGTGCACACGACCTACCCGGGCCAGCCGCTGATGTCGGCGGCGGTCCGCGACGCGCTGGGGCTGGCCGCCGAGGCGGGACTGCCGGTGCTGGTCCACACGTGGGACGAGACCGTGCTGGGACTGGTGGACGTGCTGGAGCGCTACCCGGACCTGCGCGTGATCGCCGGGCACATGGGCGGCCCGGCGTGGCGCACGGCCGTCGAGGCGGCCCGCCGCAGTGACCGGCTCTACCTCGAACCGTGCTGCTCGATCACCGACCGCGGCCGGTTCCGCTACGCGCTGGACCGCGTTCCGCTCGCGCAGATGCTGTTCGGCACCGACAGCACGTTGGTCGATCCCGCCGTCGCGATGGGCGTGGTGCTGGAGGCCGACCTCACCGACGACGAGTACGACCACGTGATGGGGCGCAACGCCGCTGGTCTCTTCGGCCTCGAAGCCGAGACGGACCCGACCGCATGAGACCCGGCCCCACGAAGGCGGCGGCGGTACTGGTGCTGACCGCCGCTTCCCTTGTGGCGTGCGGGAAAGGCAGCGGCGACGCGGTGACGTTGTGGATGTACCCGGTCATCGAGGACCAGGCGCAGAGCCGGGCTTTCTGGCAGAAGGTCGAGACCGGCTTCGAACGCGACTACGGCGTCGACCTCGACATCGAGCTGCAGCCCTGGGCAGGCCGGGAGGAGAAGCTCGGCGCCGCGCTCATGGCGGGCGACGGCCCGGACGTCGTCCTGCTGCAATCGGACATGATTCCCCAGTACGTCGCCGAAAAGGCGCTGCAACCGGTCGACGACGTACTCGTCGGCGGCGCATCCGCGTACTCGCCTCAGGCGCTCGACGCGCTTCGCGTGGACGGGCAGTCCTACGGTGTGCCGCTGTACCGGACCGTGACGACCACCGTGTACAACCGGAAGCTCTTCGCCGACGCCGGAATCACCGAGCTTCCGCGGACGTGGGACGAGGTCGAGGCGGACGCGCCGAAGCTCGCCGCGCGGGGCGTCCCGATCGTCGACTACTCAGGTTCCACCGAGGAGCCGCTCAACCTCACCTTCTACCCGCTGCTGTGGCAGGCCGGCGGCCACGTGTTCACCGCCGACGGCACGAAAAGCGCGTTCGCGGGTGCGGAAGGCGTGTCGGCACTGAAGTTCCTGGTCGGCCTCGAAGCCGTCCACGGCCTGCCGGACGACGTGGCGACCAAGCGCAGCGGGATGGCCGACGACGCCGTGGCCACGGGCCGGGCCGCGATGTCGCCCGCCATGACCGAGGCCGCGGCCCGCAACGTCATCGCCGCGATCGGTGCCCGGAACACCGCGATCGGCGCACCGCTGCGGAACCGGAGCCGGGTGACGTTCGGGACGCCCGGCGCGTTGTCGTTGCTGCGGGGCACGAAGAAGCCGGCCGAAGCACGGGAACTGCTCGCCTACCTGACGTCTCCGGCATTGGTGGGCGAACTCTGTGCCGGCTCCGGCTTCTTCACGCCCTGGCCCGACCCAGCGCCACCCGCGAGCGACAACGTGCACCAGAGCTTCGCCCAGGCACTGCCGTTCACTTCGGCCGGCGACGCCCATCCGCAGGCCCGCAAGGTGATGGGCCTGCTCGCACCCCACCTGCAGGCCGCGTTGCTCGGCGAGAAGACCCCGGAGGCGGCGCTCGCCGACGCCGCCGAGGAGGTCGACGCGTTGCTCGGCAGCAGCTGATGGCGCGGCGGCGGGAGTCGTTGACGGTGCTCGTCTTCCTGCTCCCCGTGCTGGTGCTGTTCGCCCTGTTCCGGTTCCTGCCGATGCTGGGCGCGGTGGGCCTGAGCGTGTCCGACTACCACCCCGGCGGCGGCTCACGGTTCGTGGGCGCGGCGAACTTCCGGAGCCTCGCCCACGACGAGATCTTCCTGAGCAGCCTGAGCACCACGCTCGGCTACGTCGCCGTCTACGTGCCGCTCACGGTCGCGGTGGCGCTGAGCACCGCGGTGCTGCTGCACGCGGTGCCCTGGGGCCGCGGCCTGTTCCGCGCGGCGTTGTTCGCGCCGTACGCCACCAGCCTGGTGTTGAGCGGCGTCGTCTGGCGCTGGGTGCTCGAACCCACCGGGTTCCTGCAGCACCCGTCGCTGGTGCTGCCGACATTGGCCGTGGTCGGCGTCTGGAAAGGCTTCGGCTACGCGATGCTGGTTCTGTTCGCGGGCATCAGGAACGTCCCCGCCGACTGCCTGGAGGCGGCGAAGGTGGACGGCGCGAGCGCGTGGCAACGCTTCCGCCACGTGCTGCTGCCCGCGCTGCGCCCGGCGGTGTTCTTCGTCGTCGTGGTGGAGACCATGGCCGCCTTCCAGGTCTTCGACACCGTGTACGTGATGACGGGCGGCGGCCCGGTGCGAGCCAGCTACACGCTGGCGTACGCGGTGTACGACTACGGTTTCCGATACTTCGACGTCGGTGGCGCCGCCGCGATCGGGGTGGCGCTGTGGGCCATCGTGCTGCTGGTGTCGCTCACTCAGCGCCGGGCGTTCGAGCGGAACCCGTGATGCGCCGCGGTGCCTGGCCGGCCGTCCTGCTGACCTTGTCCTCGCTCGTGGCGATCGGCCCGTTCGTGGTGATGCTGGTCGTCGCCCTTTCCCCGGGCAACGCGCCGACGATCCCGTACCGGCTGCCCACCTCGCTCACCCTGGACAACCTCGCCGAGGTGCTTTCGACCGGGAGCTTCCTGCGCTGGACGGCCAATACGGTGATCTACTCGGTGGTGTCCGTGGTGGCCGTGCTGCTCTCGTCGTCGATGGCCGCGTACGTCTTGGCCAGGAAACGGTTCGCCGGCCGCGAGGTGCTGCTGTGGTCGATGCTGTCCACGATGATGGTGCCGTTCCAGGCCCTGCTGATGCCGTCGCTGGTGGTGATCGCCTACCTCGGCTGGTCCGACACCTACTGGGGCCTGATCGTCCCGACACTGGCCAACGCCCAGGCCGTGCTGTTGCTGCGGCAGTTCATCCGCGCTCTGCCCGACGAGGTCTTCGACGCCGCGCGGGTCGACGGCGCGGGGGACTGGCGGGTGTACCTGAGCATCGTGCTGCCGCTGTGCCGTCCGGTGCTGGCCACGCTCGCCGTGTTCGTGTTCCTGTGGCACTGGAACGACTTCCTGTGGCCGCTGGTGGTCGGGCACTCCGACTCGATGCGTACCCTGACGGTCGGACTGTCCACTTTGGAGTCCGGGAACCTGACCGCCGCCGAGCTGATGTCCGCCGCCACGATCACCGGCCTGCCGTGCCTGCTCGTCTTCGTGGTGCTGCAGCGGCACCTGACGAAGACGATCAGCTTCACCGGCGCGGGAGGCTGAGCCCAAGGTCGTTCAGCGCGGAGAGGGCCCGGGCGTTGTGCAGCGGCATGCGGAGCCGTTCGAACAGCCGGGAGGCCTCGTCGAAACAGGCGGCGGCCTCGTCAAGGCGCTGGTTGCGGTGCGCCACCCAGCCGAGGCTGTAGAGCGCACAGGCCTTGCCGACGCTCTCGTCCTCGGGGGAGAAGACCGTCAGCGACTGGGCCATGAGCTGCGACGCCCGATCCGCGTCGCCGTGCGCGGCGCAGGTGGCGGCCAGCACGTGCAGCGCCAGCGCTTCGTCCCGCGGGCAGGAGGCCGCGCGGAACAGCTCGACGGCTTCGACCAGCGCGCGCTCGGTCGCCTCGCGGTCGCCGCGGGCCTGGTGGTGCAGACCGAGGCTGAACAACGCACAGGCCTGGCCGTAGCGGCTGCCCAGGCCGCGGAAGGTCGTCAGCGCGCGGTCGAGGCACCCCGCGGCCTCCTCGAGGTTTCCGCGGTTGCGGTGGACGATGCTCAGCGCCTGCAAGGCGAAGGCCTCGCCGCTGGCGTCCGCGCACCGGTCGAAGGCGGCTCGCGCCTGTCCCAGCTCGGCCGCCGCCTCGCCGTGTTTGCCGAGGTAGAGGTGCACGCTGCCGAGGCCGAGGTTCGAGTAGGCGTGGCCCCGGATCTCGCCGATCTCGGCGAAGATTCCCTGTGCCTGCTCGAAGTGCTCGCTCGCCTCGCCGTAGCGATCCCGGTAGAACGCCAGTGCGCCGAGGCCTTGGTGCAGGATCGCCCGGCTGCGCCGCGCCCCGGTGGCGACGGCCGCCGTCAGCGCGAGCTCGTGGGTGTGCCGCCACAGGTCGTAGTGGCTGCGCAGGTCGAACAAGGTGGTCAGCGCGCAGGCGAGGTCGCACCCCAGCGCCGTCAGCTCCAGCGCGAGGGCTTGCCCGACCACGGCGACGAGCGCGTCCCGCTCGGCGTCCAGCCAGGTGAGGGGATCGGCCGGCAGCTCCTCGGCGGCGGCCGGTCGCCCGGCGGTGAGCCGCACCTTGAGAAACCGGCACGGCAGACCCGCCTCCGCGCGCACGGCCCGCTCCAGCCAGGCGCCGAACGCACGGCGAAGCGCCGCGGTCCGGTCGGCGGGCGAGTCGACGGCATTCGCGCGTTCGCGGGCGAACACCCGCAGCAGATCGTGGAAGCGGTAGCGGCCCTGTCCGGCCGGGTCGGTGCCGGCGAGCTCCACCAGGTGCACGTCAGCGAGGCTGTCGACGATGTCCTCGGCCGCCGCCAGGTCCACCTCCAGCAGCGCGGCGACCACCCAGGCGGGGAAGTCGGGCACCTCGAGCAGGCCCAGCAACCGGAACGCCCGCTGCTGCACCTCGTCCAGCCCCTCGTAGCTCCACGCCAGGCTGGCGCGCGCTTCGAGATCGTCGATGCGCAGCTCGTTGAGCCGGGTGCCCTCGTCGGCCAGCCGGTCCGCCAGCCGTCCGACGGTCCACTGGCCGCGGCGGGCCAGGCGCGACGCGGCGATGCGCAGGGCCAGCGGGAGGTTGCCGCAGTAGCGGGCGACCGCGGCGGCGGCGTCCGGCTCCGCGGTCATCCGCGCCGGGCCGGCGATCGACGACAGCAGCCGCACCGAGTCGTCCGGGCCGAGCACGTCGAGGTGCACTGTCCGCGCGCCCACCAGCTGCACGCGGCTCGTGACGAGCACGGCGGACCCGGCCGAACCCGGCAGCAGCGGGCGGACCTGGGCCATGCTCGTGACGTCGTCGAGCACGATCAGCACCTGCCGGGCGGCCAGCTGGGACCGGAACAGCGCGGCGCGGGCCTCGAAGTCCTCCGGCACCGCGTGCGGGTGCACGCCGAACGCCACGAGCAGGTTCGCGAGCACGGTCGCCGGTTCCTGCGGCGACGATCCGGCACCGCCCAGCCGGACGTAGAGCTGACCGCCGGCGAAGTGCTCGCCGACCTCGTGCGCCACCCGGATCGCCAGCGCCGTCTTGCCGACTCCCGCCTTGCCGGTGATGGCGGCGACCACCGACCTCGACGGCCGGGTCAGCAGGCCGCGCAGCTCGGCCGTTTCGACCGCCCGCCCGGTGAAATCGTCGATGTCGGGTGGCAGCTGCATGGGCCGCACGGTGCGGTCGGCCTCGGCCGGCTCGCCGCTGAGGATCACCTGGTGCAGCTCCTGCACCGGGCCGCACGGCTCGACGCCGAGCGCTTCGACGAGCACTCCGCGCAGCGCGTGATACGTCTCCAGGGCTTCGGCACGCCGGCCCGCCCGGTGCTGGGCGAGCATCAACCGCTGCCACAAGCCCTCCCGCAACGGCAGCTGCCGCACCAGCGCCGCCAGCTCGGGGATGAGCGTGCTGTACTGGCCGGCCGCCAGGCGAGCGTCGGCGAAGTCCTCGCGGGCCGCCGCGGCCGTCTGCTCGAGCCGTACCTTCTCGGCTTCCAGCCACCCGGCGCAGGGGACGTCCTCCAGCGGGTCGCCGCGCCACGCCGTCCACGCGTCCTCCCACACGGCCACTGCCTTGACGGTGTCGCCGGAGGCCAGCGCCGTGCGCGCTTCCTCGGCCGCGGTCTGGAACAGGTGGCTGTCCAGCTGATCGGGTTCGACGAGCAGCCGGTACCCGCCACCGTCGGTGACCAGCAGGTCCCGGAGACCGATCTCGGCGAGGTCGCGCCGCAGCCGGCTCACGTAGGTGTGCACGTTCGCGACGGCCGAGTTCGGCGGACACTCGCCCCACATCGCCTCGACGAGACCGGTGAGACCGACCGGTTGACGGGTACGCACCAGCAGCGCGGCGAGCAGTGCCCGCTGCCGCGGCCCCGCGGACTTCAACGGCCGGCCGGCGTTCGTCACGCGCAGCGGGCCCAAGATCCCGAACCTCGCGGTGTCCCCCACAGCTCCCCGCCCAAGCTGAGCAAACGACAACGCAGCGTAGCAGAAAATGCACCGGCAGCGCTCGTCCTCGCGGGCCGCGCTGTAGGTGACGTGTAGGGACTGTGTAGGGGCGGCTGCCTAGATTCTTCCGGGCTCACGAACGCGGCCAATTCGCGTCGGCCGTTCGTGACCCAGTGGTTCCGGTGCGGGTGGTGGGCCGTCGACGAGGGGGACGGTCCGCCGCCCGGCCGCGTCGAGCAACCGGGAAGGCCACGGCCTTGGCCTCGGAGGAACACATGAGAAACCGCGCACAGCGGGCCCGGTACGCCGCCGCTGTCCTGGCCGTGGCCCTGACCGGGCTCGGTGCCGCCCCGGCGGTCGCCGCTCCGGCCGCGACCAGCCAGGACTTCGGCCCGACCGTCATCACCGGCGTGCCCCACGCGCCCGACCTGCAAGCGACCCCGCCCGAGAAGCCGACCCAGAAGGTCGTGCCGCTGGCCACCATCAGCACGCAGATCGACGCCGGCGCGACCGCCTACGTGTACTCGGAGCTGCGCGCCTGGAACGCCGACCAGGCGAACCTCATCGACAACGAGATCCGCTGCTCCGGCGCGGGCGCGTCGAACGTCGTGATGGGGGAGAACGTCCTCCCGTCCACCAACCCCAACCCGGCGCTGCGCGACATCACGATCGTCAACCGGTTCCTCGTCACCGCTTCGAAGACCGGCGCGCTGAACTGCACGCTGTACCTGCGGACAGCCTCGACTTCGCCGTCGGTGGCCCAGGAGACCGTGGCGGGGACCCTGCGGTTCGCCTCGACCGCGGTCGGCGGCGACGTGAACGGCACGGCCATGCAACGGTCACTGCCGGTGGGGAACCTGCCCGTCACCACGAGCACCGTCGCCCCGATCGTCAACGCGACGATGCCCGCGGGCTACAAGAACCTCGCCGTGATCGCGGACGTCGAGTACCACCGCGGCCCCGAAGCGAGCCCGGACAGCACGATCCACTACTCCACCGCCCGCTTCACGCTCACCGTCACCACCTCCGGCGGCCCGAACTGCGCGAGCGCACCCGTGGCCCAGACCGAGGAAACCGTGGTGCGGGGCGTCAACCACGCCGCCATCCCGCTGTACACCAAGGTGCCCGTCAACCCCGGCTGCACGCAGCTCAGCGCCAAGGTGACGACCACCCACCTGGGCGGCAACCCCGGCACCGTCGGCGGCGCGGCCCCGGGCCTCACCGACGAAACCGGTGTGAACGGATCGCTGCCCAACCACACCTCGGCGATGACCCACCTGTTCGTGGTGCCGAGCTGACCCGAGCCGGAAGGCCTGTGGGGCCCGAGGGTTTCCTCGGGCCCCACAGTCGTTTTCGTGCATTTCTTGGGGAAATTGCCCTGTAGAACGTGTGTAGTGGGTTTGTAGAACGGCTCGATAAATTGCTTTTGAGGCCGGAAAACAAAACTCGACACGGCAAGGGGAGTTACCATGGAATTCAGGGGAAACCGCACGCGAATCGCCGCCGCGGGTGCCGCCGTCGCCTTCGGCTCCGCCCTCCTGGTCGCCGGGGCGACCTCCGCCCAGGCCGCGGGCAACTACCAGGTGATCAACGGAAACAGCAGCAACTCCTGCCTGCAGGTGAACATCTCCGGCGGCAAGGGCAACCTCGTCCTCGGCACCTGCGACCGCAGCGCGAAACAGGTGTGGCGCATCGCCGGCGGAATCTTCACCAACCCGGCCTCGGGCCAGTGCCTCGACGGAAACGGCACCGACGTCTACACCTACCCGTGCAACGGTGGCGCCTACCAGAAATGGACCACCACCGGCAGCAGCCCGACCTCCATCCGGCACACGCAAAGCGGCAAATACCTGGACGCCAGCGGAAAGGTCGGCGCACAGGTCGTTTTCCAGTCCACCATCGGTTTGGCGTCCCGCTGGGTGATCGACGCGGTGTGACGCCTGACTGACCCCGGCCCTGCGACCCACCGGTCGCGGGGCCGGACCTTTTCGGGACAGGCGAAGGGCATGCGGAAACGGGAATGCACTCCGTTGCACCCCAAGAAGGTGGGTGGCCCAGCTAGAGTTCGACGCTCTCCGCGACGCGGACCAGTTCGCTCACCGGGAGCGCGGTCTGGGTCAGCGTGTTGCCGGCCTCGGAATACACCGCGAACTCGAACCCGCCGGCCGTCCACGCCAGCCCGACCGCGGACCCGCCGCGTCGCACCTGGGCGCCCATACGCCCGACCCCGCTCGTCCCGTCCGCGGGCCAGTCGAGAACTCCGCTGCCGGGCAGGGCTTGGGTCACGACCAGGTCGCCGACACCGTCGTGGGTGTAGACGCGGCTCCACGCAACGGGGGTTTGCGGGCCCATGGGCGCCGCGGAGCTTTGCGTGTCGAACTGGTCGCGGTCGAATCGGAAACCCGCGAGAAGGTAGGCGATCGCCGCGAGCGCGGCGCCGTCGAAGTACTGGATCGGCGCTCCCGTCGAGCGATCCGTCAACGCGCGGCCGTCGAGCGGCCGCGTGAGCGTCGCGGTCTCGGTGACCGCGGCCAAGATCTGAGCGCAGGGCAGCGCCGCGCTGTCGCGGTTCTTGGCCGCGCTCAACGACACCGTGTCCTTGTTTTCCTGCGCCTCCAGGCGAATCGACCCGCAACCTCCGCCGGCGAGGCTCGCCATGACCACGACGGCACCCCCGAGCAGCGGCGCGACACGACCCCTGCGGACACCGTTACGCATCGAGAACCTCCGCGAGAATCGGGCCGGCCACTGCGTTTCCGGTGTCGACCGGGCGCGGTCACTCTAACTCGGCGGCACGTGGTCATTTTCGGCAAACCGCACAGATCTGTCGCGGCTTCTGGTTACCCTGGCGCGGACACAATCCGCAGGGGGAGAGGGATATGACGAAAACACTGTCGGTGAAGCTCGGAGTCGCGGTCCTGGCGACCGGGACGCTCTGTGTGGCCGGTGCGACGGCGGCCTCGGCGGCGCCGGCGTCCGCGGCCGCTCCGCGGACGGCGTTGAGCTGTGAGTTCTATCTGGCGGGGGCCGGATACATCGTCGGCCCGAAGTCGACGAGCGCCTGCAACACCGCTGCCCACGGTTTCCCGACCGTCTGCGAAGTCGGCCTGGAAGTCCTCGGGGTGTCCGCCACCGACGCGCGGCATGCTTGCGCTCTGGGCGCGCAGTGAACCGAGTCGTGCGGCCGGGAACCCACCGTTCCCGGCCGCACGACTGCGAATTCCTCGCCGCTGTCCCGGTGGCCACCGGTACACGACGTGCACCGCCTTGGTTTCGGTGAAGCTCAGCAGTTCTTCCACGCATTCCTCGGGCCGATGCCGGAGGACTTGAACCCGCCGAACGGGGTGCCGACGTAGTGGCGGGAGGAGCCGTTGATCCAGACGGCGGCGGTCAGGCCGTATTCGACGCCGTTGGCGATCGCCACGGCCTCGTCCTCGGTGTCGAACTCGAGGACGGACAGCAGCGGACCGAAGACCGCGGAGCCGCCCACGTCGTCGAGACGACAGGTGTGGTGCCGGTGCGGGACGAACGCCTCGGGGCCCTCGCTGTCGGCGGCTGCTGCGCCGTCGTCGGCGCACCCCGAACCGGCAGCCGCGGCAGCTTCGACGTCCCGAGGCTGCTGCCGGGACGGACGATCCGCGGCGTGACCCTCGGCGACAGCGAGCCGGAGACGTTCGTCTCCTTCCTCGTGGACGCCTACCGCCGCGGCGCGCTGCCACTGGAGCGCATCCAGGGCCGCTACCGTTTCGAGGAGATCAACCAGGCCGCCGCCGACGCCGCGTCCGGGAAGACGGTCAAACCGGTTCTGGTGTTCTGACCGTGCGGCCGCGGGGTCACCTGGTCCGCTGTGCGAAATGGGCCTTTTCGCCCGCTCCGGCCGGATAGGGTGTGGCCATGACTGAGTCGAGACGGGCCGGCGAGACGGCGGAAGAGCTGGCCCGCACGTTGCGCGCCCGCGTTAGGAACGCCGCGGTCGCCGTGTTGCGTGAAGGGCTGGAAGAGGTCGACGAGCGGTACGGCCGGGGCGTCGCCGACGAGGTCGCCGGGCTGATCGACGCCGCCGAGGTGTTCGCCGGTCTCGCCGACCGCGAGGTTCCGGCGCGGGGGAGCCGCGAAGGCCGTGTGAGTCGTGAAGGTCGGGGGAGGCGCGAAGACGACGACGAGCCGTGGGAGTTCAAGCCGCTGACCTCGTTGTGACCCCGCGGTTCACTTCTGCCAGTCGTAGCTGAGCACGGGCGGGTGGTCGGACACCTTCGTGACGCTGAGGTTCTCTTCGGGGTGCGCGGCGGCGTAGCGCGTCATCTCGTTGTAGATCCGGTCGCGCATGTCGGTGTCGCGCACCTCGATGGTGGCTCGCTGGCCCAGCTGGTCGGGGTGCACGCCCGGCTCGGAGCGGATCGCCAGGTTCCAGAAGTGCCGCTTGTCGGTGCCGTCGGCGCCCTGGCCGTCGTTGGTGAAGTAGACCTTGCCGCTCTGCTTGTCGTAGATCTGCTGGGTCACCTTGATCTGGTCGTCGCCCTGGGCGGCGGAGAAGTAGCCGGACGGATCCTGGGACCCCGAGTCGCGGGTGTAGAACCCGACTTCGCCGCCGAACGCGCCGCCGAACCCGTAGCTGCCCTTCCACAGTTCCAGCCGGTACTGCTTCCCGGTCTTGGGGTCGGTGAACTCCATGTTGTCGCCCTGGGCGCTGGTGCGGTCGAGGTCCGCGCCGATGAGCTTCTCCATCTTGTCGTAGATGTCGTGCCAGCCGAGGTAGCTCTGCACCGAGTGCTCGCCGGTGGTGTAGAAGTCGCCGCTTTCGACGTACTTGAAGCCGAAGTAGTCGTAGATCTTCTGCGCGACCTCGGGGTCGCGCATGATCGTGTCCCAATCTCCTTTGAGCAGCGCGAGATCGAGCTTCGGGTTCTTCGCGACGAGGGCGGCGAGGCCGGGGATCTCCCGCAGGATGATCGCCGCGATCTCGGCCGGGTTCCGTTTCTCGGAGCCGGCGAGCTCCCACACCTGGCCCGTTCTGTTGCGGAGCTTGAATCCTTCGGCGAGCAGGACCGCGTCGTAGGTGGTGACCACCCGCTGCAGATCGGCGAGCAGGACGAGGGCCTCGGCCTTGATGAACTTGTCCTGAGCCCAGGCCAACACGATGTTGCCCTTGCCGTGGGAGAGGTCGTTCCACACGTTGTCGAGCTTCGCCTGCAGTTTCTCGGCGTCCTCGCGGTGGCTCCTCGCGTCGGACTGCGCCTTGGCCAGCGCGTCGCGCGCGACTTCGAACGACTTCGCCGACTCCTCGAGGTCCTCGACCTGGTCCTCGCGGTTCTTCTTGAAGGCGTCCAGCGACGAAAGGGCCGACTCTCCGGCCCCGCCGTGCCAGCTCTCGCTCAGCTGGGTGCGGACGCTCTCCAGCAGCGCCTTGGCGTCCTTCACCGATTCCTTGGTGGCTCTGCACGCGCGGGCCCGATCGTCCAGCTCGGTCGTGCTGCCCTTTTCCACTTTGCCAGCGAGCTCACGGATCTTGTCGAACACCGCCGTCACCGGTCGATCCGTTCGAAACCGCTGTCCAGTGCCTTCAGGAAGACGCCGCGTGCTTCGTCGTCGCTGCTGTCATAACTCTTCGCCGCGTTGCCGATGGTTTCGACGAGACTTTCGACCTGCTGGCGCGCCGCGTCCAGATCTTCCTGCCGGGTCAGCAGCCAGACCTCGTAGTCGCCCGCGAAGCCACCGGCCCGATCGGTGCCGCCCACGTTCGGTGACCCCGGCGCGGAGAGCGCCGGTGGCGTCCCCTGGCCGAGCTTGGCCGCGGCGTTGCTGATGTTCTCGACATCGACCTCGAACCCCACAGAGCTTCCTTCCGCGCAGTCCCGCTCGCCAGGCGGAGGTCACCGGCGAGGCCGAGTGACATTCCGTGCCGGTAATGTAACACTCGTCCGGTCTGAGACGTCGGGATTCCGTTGTCGGTTCCCTGAGGGGCCAGGCGATACGGCTCACTCGATCACCAGGCGCCCCTCGTGGACCCGCGTGCTCGACTGCTTGAGCCGGCGCAGCACCGGCACCACCTCGACCTGCCGCACGGCCGGGAGCACGCCGACCTTGGTCGTCACGAAGGTGTAGAGCGCCTCACCGTCGCGGCACGTGACGGTGATCAGCAGGTTGGCCGCGCCGGTGACGGCGGCGGAGAACGTCGTTTCCGGGTGCAGCGACAACGCGCGGCCGGTGGCCTCGAGGTCGCCGGGGGTGACGGTGAGACACAGGTGGGCCGTGGCGTGGAAACCGAACAGCGGCGGCGCGAGATCGACCGCGACGTGCACCGCGCCGGACGTCAGCAGCTCCGCCAGCCGCGCCGACACCCGTGACTGCGGCCAGGCGGTCGCCCGCGCCCTCGTCGCCGATCGGCGCGCCCGGCCGATCGCACGCGGCGGGGTCCAGCACCGCGAGCCGGCCGGGGGTGAGCGGATCGTCGTAGGCCAGCCATTCGGCGTCGCTGCCGACATACATGTGCATCACCGCGAACGTGACGAAGCTCAGCACCTGGCTGTTCTCGCGGTCCGCGGCGGCGTCGCGCTGGGCGAACCGGCGGTGGGCGAAGTTGTCCATTGGCCTGCCCGCGTCCGGCAGGAGGCCGCCAGGCTCTTGGCGTCTTGCGCACCCGAAGCTAACCGGTATATTGGTAAGTCCATTAGTCAGCGGCTAGGAGTGGACATGCCGAAGGTCGTGTACGTCGACGACGCCGGCGAGGAGCGGGCGGTCGACGCCTCCGTGGGGGAGAGCGTCATGAGCGCGGCCGTGCGCGCGGGGGTGCCGGGGATCATCGGCGAGTGCGGGGGCTGCCTTTCGTGTGGCACCTGCCATGTGTGGGTGCGGGAGGAGTACCGGGATCAGGTCGGCGAAGTCGGCGACATGGAGGACGACCTCCTTGATCTCGCGGTCGGCGACCGGCGGGCCGGGAGCCGCCTCTCGTGTCAGATCGAGGTGACGCCGCAGCTCGACGGGCTCACCGTGGACGTGCCCGGGGAGCAGGTCGTCTGACCTCGGCGCGGGGAACTCGTCATTGCCAGTGGTTCAATGGTCTGATATTCAATCCTATAACGGCTTCGCGATCGCCGGCGTGAAAGGACTTCAGCGTGCTCCGAACAGAGATCAACGAACTGCTGACGCAAACCGGGCCGGGCACCAAGATGGGCGCTCTGTTCCGGCGCTTCTGGCAGCCTGTTCTGCTGGCCGAGGAGCTGCCCGCCAACGATTGCCCGCCGGTGCGGGTCAAGATCCTCTCGGAGCGGCTGATCGCCTTCCGCGATTCGGAGGGCCGGTACGGTCTGATGGACGAGTTCTGCGCGCACCGCGGCGTCTCGCTCTGGTTCGGCCGCAACGAGGCCGGCGGCCTGCGCTGCCCGTACCACGGCTGGAAGTACGACTACACCGGCCAGGCGATCGAGGTCCCGAGCGAGCCCGAGACCAGCAACTTCTGCGCCAACGTCAAGCTCAAGTCCTATCCGATGATCAAGCGCGGCGACGTGCTGTGGGCCTACTTCGGTGACCCCGAGGCGCAGCCGCCGCTGCCGGAGTGGGAGTTCGTGACCGTTCCGGAGGGGCAGGCGTTCACGTCGAAGCGCTTCCAGGAGTGCAACTGGCTGCAGGCACTCGAAGGCGGCATCGACTCCAGCCACGTCACCTTCCTGCACTCGGGCAGCCTCGACAGCGACCCGCTGTTCAAGGGCTCGAGGGGCAACGCCTACAACCGCGCGGACCTGAAGCCGTTCTTCGAGGTCGTCGACTACGAGGGCGGCTTGCTCATCGGCGCCCGCCGCAGCGCGGAGGAGGGGCACTACTACTGGCGGGTGACGCCGTGGGTGCTGCCGAACTTCACCATGGTCCCGCCGCGTGCCGACCACCCGATGCACGGCCACTTCTGGGTGCCGATCGACGACGAGAACTGCTGGGCCTGGAGCTTCGACTACCACCCGACCCGCCAGCTCGACAGCGAAGAGGTCGCGGCCATGCGGGCCGGCCTGGGCGTGCACAGCGCGAACGACGAGAACTACCGGCCGCTCGCGAACAAGGACAACGACTACCTCATGGACCGCGACGCGCAGCGGCGCGGCGAGACCTACTCCGGCATCAAGGGCATCGCGCTGCAGGACTCGTCGCTGCAGGAGTCGATGGGGCCGATCGTCGACCGGACCAAGGAGCGTCTCGTTGCCACCGACGCGGGCATCATCAAGGCGCGCCAGAAGCTCCGCAAGGCGGCGCTCGCGCTGGCCGAGGACGGGGTCGAGCCGGCGGGCAACCGGGCCCGGCACCAGAAGGTGCGCTCGGTCGCCGTCGTGCTGCCGGCCGACCAGTCCTTTGTGGACGGGATCGGTGAGGCGATGGTCGCCAAGCCGGGCGTGCGGCAGACCACGGTCTGAGACGGCGAGGAACGCGGTGTTGTCACGTGGTTTGGTCAGCAGTTGTGCCCGCGCGGCGACGGCCGAGGAAGCGGGATTCCGGATCGATTACCCGTTGTCAGCCGCCCGCAACACGCGGGTGGTGGCGCTCGACGACGCGGCGAAAGACATCGTCGAGCGAACCGCCGCCGAGGAGTGGGCGCAGGCGCGGTTCTACTCGGTTTCCGGCACCGGCGACGAGCTGGTCACCATGACCGGCGACCGGGTGGCGCTCGCCGATGAGCTCAGGGACAGCAACACGGTCGTGCTGGTGTCGACCACCGGCGAGAACGCCGAGGCGGCGGCCACCATCGGTGCGGCCTGCACGGTGCGCGGGATCATGACGGCCGGCCTGGTCGTGACCTCGGACGGGGTTGCGAACGAGGCGCTGTTCTCGCTGCGCCCGCACGCCCGGATCCTCTTGGTGCCCGCCGAGGAGGACGACCTGTTCGAACTGCTGAAAGCGACGCGCGCATGAGTCCACAGAGCGATCCGGCCGGCAAGGTCACCATCCCGGCTCTGCAGGCGATGAAGACGCGCGGCGAGAAGAGCGTCTGCATCGTCGCCTGGGACTACCAGATGGCGCGCATCGCCGACCGGGTCGGCGTGGACATCGTCTCGGTCGGCGACACCGTCGGGGTCAACCTCTGGGGGCAGCCGCATCCGCTCGAGATCACCTTCGACGAGGTGCTCGTGGTCGCGAAGGCGGCCCGGCGGGGAGTCCGGCGAGCGCTGCTCAGCTGCGACTTCCCGTTCGGCCCGCTGCAGCAGGGCACGGCCAGCGCCGTCGACGCGGCGATCAGGCTGGTCAAGAAGGCGGGCGTCGACCTGGTGAAACTCGACGGGGCCGCGGACTTCCCGGACGCGGTCGAGGCAGTCACCAGGGCGGGCATCCCGGTCTTCGCGCAGTTCGGGATCACGCCGCAGACCGCCCTGAAGTACGGCATCGAGTACTCCGCGGCCAGCGTCGCCCAGGTGCCCGACGAGATGCTGGACGAGCTGGTGGCGGAAGCCAAGCTGCTCGAATCGGCCGGCGCGGTCGCGCTCAACTTCACCAACTCCGGCCCGATGGTGGGGCCGGCGGTGGTCGACGCCGTGTCGATCCCGGTGCTCGGCGGGTTCGGGGGCGGTCCGTGGCTCGACGGGCGGATCCGCATGGCGACCGCGGCCATCGGCTACAACGCGGCCAACGTGGACAAGGACGTCGACACCTACGCCAACGTCGCGCGGATCGCGTTCGACGCGCTGACCGACTGCGCCGCGGACATCCGCGGGGGCAGGCAGATCCGTGGTGGCATCAAGGTGCCGCAGAGCTGAGGAGAAGTTCGCATGCCCGTGGTCGTGCTGGACGGGATCGCCACGCGTTACGAGACCGTCGGTGCCGGCCCGCCGCTGCTGATGTTCAGCCCGGGCGGCTTCGATTCCACTTTGGACAACTGGAGCGGCTTCGGGCGTTACCGCGATCTCGGCTTCCTCGACGCCTTCGCCGCCGACTACACCTGCGTGGTCTTCGACCGGCGTGAATCGGGGCGCTCGGGTGGCCGGGTCGAGCGGCTGGAGTGGCCGGCGTACACGCGCCAAGCACTGGGCCTGCTCGATCACCTCGGCATCGACGCGGCGCACACCATGGGCGGCTGCGTCGGCTGCTCGAGCGCGGCGGCGCTCGCCGTCGCGGCACCGGAGCGGGTGCGCAGCATGGTGCTGTTCTCGCCGGCCGGCGGGCCTCGCTACCGGATGGCGCAGCACCGCCGGTTCGTGCGCCACCTCGCCTACGTCGCCGAGCACGGGCTGCCCGCCGTCGTCGGCCTGGCCCGCTCGACGACCGCCGGCTTCAGCGCCGACCCGCGGGTGGGTCCGTGGGCCGCGCCGCTGCGCAGCGACGAGACCTTCGCGAAGGCCTACGCGGCCTTCGACCCGGCTCGCTACGACCTGCTCGTGACCGCCTCCGTGCGCGGCCTCTTCGATCGCGACACCGTCCCGGGCGTGGAGCCCGAGGACCTGATGACCTGCGACGTGCCCGCGTTGATCGTGCCCGGGCAGGACAGCTCGCACGCCCCTTCGGCCGCTCGTTACCTCCAGGAGTGCCTGCCGGTGCACGAATACTGGGATGTTCCGGTGGCCGAGCAGACCGCGAACACCGCGCCGGCGCGAGTCCTGGAATTCCTCCGCGGGCACGAGCGGTGACCTCGCTCGTCCTGCTTCGCCACGGTGAGAGCACCGCCAACGCCGGGGACCTGTTCGCCGGGCACCTCGACGTCCCGCTGACGCCGGCCGGTGTCGTCGAAGCGGGTGCCGCGGCGGAAGAACTCGCCGGCTGGTGTCCGGACGTCGTCCACTCCTCGCCGTTGGTCCGTGCCGCCGAAACCGCCGCGATCGTCGGGAGCCGGCTCACGCCGGACGTCGTGGTGGAGTACCAGGCGGCGCTCGTCGAGCGGCATTACGGTGCACTGCAAGGACTTCGGCGGGCCGACGCGCGGGCGCGGTTCGGCGCCGAGGCGGTGGAACGCTGGCGGCGCTCGCCGGCCGGGGTGCCGCCCGGCGGCGAGAGCCTGGAGATGCTGCACGAGCGGTTGCGGCCGTATTGGCGGGAGGTGTTGCTGCCACTGCTGGAATCGGGCCGTCGGGTGCTTGTGGTCGCGCACGGCAACTCGCTGCGCATGCTGCTGGCCCACGTGAGCGGCCTGGAGATACGGGAGGCGATCGGCGCCGAGGTGCCGACCGCCGTCCCGCTCCGCCCGGCGGTCAGGCTTCCAGCGCGGTGATCTGGTCGATGCGGTCCTGGTGCCGGCCGCCCTTGAACGGAGTCGACAACCACAACGCCAGCAGCCTTTCCGCTTCGTCGTCCGTGATGACCTTCGTGCCGATCACGAGCACGTTGGCGTTGTTGTTGCCGCGCGAGATCTCCACCATGAACGTGCTGTGCCCGAGTCCCGCGCGCACGCCCCGGATCTTGTTGCAGGCGATGACTTCGCCCTGCCCGCTGCCGCCGAGTACGAGCCCGGCGTCCGCGCGGCCGTCGGCGACCCGCCGGCTCACGTCGGCGCACAGCGGCGGGTAGTCGACGGTGTCCGTCGCGCTGTGCGAGCCGCGGTCGGACACCTCGTGACCGTGGGCGGTGAGCCAGGCGGTGAGGCGCTGCTTGAGGTTCACGCCGTGGTGGTCGGCGGCGATCGCGATCCGCACGGCCTCAGCCCACCAGTTGACGGGTCGCGGGCGCGAACATCGAGTCGACATCCACCGGTTTCGTCAGGATGTGTTGCGCCGCAGCCTGTTCGACGAGGAGGTCGAGGATCGCGCGGTTGGGTTCGATGCCGTAGGGGAGGGGGTCGGTGGTGGCGGTCTCGGCCATCACCCGGGCGTACATCCGGTCGTCGGCGGTGTCGACGACCCCGGTGCGCAACTGCTCGACGTAGCGGCGCTTGGACTCGGCGAACGCGTCGAACACGGCCTTCGCGGCGCCCGGGTGGGCGTCGAGTACCTCGTCCTTGACGACGACGAGGTGGTTGATCGGGTAGAAACCGCGTTCGCGCAGCGCGGCGAACCCTGCCTCGACGGGTTCGGCGATGAGGGGCACGACCTCGGGTGAGTCCACTTTGGCGTTGACGACCGCGTCCAGCTCGCCCGCCAGCAACAGGTCCCCGAGCTTCTTGCCGGAGCCGGCCGGCTCGACGTTCGCGGGCGGGCGGTAGGACTCCACGTGCTCGTCGCCGCTCAGGACCCAGGTGACCGAATCGAGGTCGAGGCCGTGCTCAAGCGCCATGATCGCGCGGGCCCAGACCCCGGTCGTGACCGTGTAGCCACGGTTCACGCCGACCCGCTTCCCCGCGAGGTGGCCCGGCTCGGTGATGCCGGAGTCCTTCCGCACGAGGATCGCACCGTGGTGGAACCCGCGGACCAGGAAGACGGGCAGCGCCGTGAAGCGCACGCCGTGCTCGCGCGCGGTGAGGTAGGTCGTGAGCGCCATCTCGCAGACGTCGTAGGCGAGCTCGCGGACCATCCGCCGGAACCCGTCGACGAGGACCGGTTCTTCCTTGAACGCCAAGGGAAATCCGGCCGGAACGACTTCTCCGGACGTCAGCGCGCGGTTGTTGCCCTGGGTGCGGGTCACGGTCAGCAGGTGCTCGGCCATCGGTCCTCGCCTCGTCATCGTGGAGTTACACCGTGGAGTGCGGTCTCGATGGTATATTGGGCTGTCCATTCTGCCAAAGAGGGAGATTCGATGGTCCAGACTGTGCAGGCGGCCGTCCGCGTCGCGCCGGGCACGACGGAGATGCAGGAGTTCGAACTTCCGTCGATCGACGACGACTCCGCTCTGCTGCAGGTGGAGGTCGCGGGGATCTGCGGGACGGACGTGAAGATGTACGCCGATCCGCCCGCGGTGATCCAGGGCCGGGTGATCATGGGCCACGAGAACGTCGGTGTCATCGCGCAGGCCGGGCCGCGGTTCAAGCGACGCCACGGGCTCGCCGAGGGCGATCGGGTTTTCGTCGAGCACTACGTCGGCTGCTTCAACTGCGAGTGGTGCCGGCTCGGCGAGTACCGGCACTGCGAGGCGACGGACTGGCGGACCAACCCCGACGGGCGGCGGTTCGGCTACACCTCCGCGGAAAACCCGGGCACGCTGTGGGGCGGGTTCTCCGAATACATGTACCTGCCGTGGAACTCCGTGCTGCACAAGATCCCCGACACGGTCACGCCCGAGCTCGCCGGCATGGTCATGCCGCTGTCCAACGGCATCGAGTGGGCGCTGCTCACCGCCGGGGTCGGATACGCCGACACCGTGCTGATCCAGGGTCCGGGCCAGCAGGGCCTGGCGCAGCTGGTCGCGGCCAAGACCGCGGGTGCCGCCAAGATCCTGGTTTCCGGGACCACGCGCGACAAGCACCGCTTCGACCTCGCGAAGGAACTCGGTGCCGACGAGGTCATCGACGTGCTCACCGAGGACCCGCGCGAGAAGGTCATGGACCTCACCGGCGGCCGCGGCGTCGACATCGTGCTCGACTGCACTTCACGCGCCGGCACGGCGCCGGTGCTGCTCGGCGTCGACGTGCTCAAGCGCCGTGAAGGCACGCTCCTCATGCAGGGTGAGCTGGCCGCGTTCCCGGACTTCCCGGTCAAGAAGGTCACCGAGAAGGCGATCACGATCAAGTCCGCGCGCGGGCACTCGTTCCGCGCCTGTGAGCTCGCCGTGGACCAGCTCGCCTCGCGCCGTTTCCCGCTGGAGAAGCTGGCGACCCACCGTTACGGCATCGACCAGGTCGACCACGCCATCCGCGTGCTCGCCGGCGAGACCGACGAGGACGCGATCCACATTTCCCTGATGCCCTCGCTGGTCGGCCAGGCCGGTGGGGCGGTCGTGCGATGAGCGGGGTCGTCGTCACGAATCCGCCCCGGACCGGTCCGGAGACGCGCGACGGCCTGGGTCGGTTCGGGGTCGCCACTCTGCACGAGGCGCAGGGCCGCACCGGGCTGATGGCGTCGTCGCTGAACCCGATCTGCCCGGGTGCGCACGTGTCGGGCACGGCCGTGACGGTGAGCGTGGCGCCGGGCGACAACTGGATGATCCACGTGGCCGTGGAGCAGTGTCAGGCCGGCGACGTGGTGGTGGTCGCGCCGACGTCGCCGTCGGACGCGGGCTACTTCGGTGAGCTGCTGGCGACCTCGCTCAAGGCGCGGGGCGTCCGGGGCCTGGTCATCGACGCCGGCTGCCGCGACATCGCCGAGCTGCGCGCGCTGCCGTTCCCCGTCTGGTCCCGGGCCGTGTCGGCCGAGGGCACGGTCAAGGAAACCCTCGGCTCGGTGAACACCCCCGTCGTCTGCGGCGGCCGGCTGGTCGAGCCGGGTGACGTGATCGTCGCCGACGACGACGGGGTGGTCGTCGTGCGCCGGGCCGACGCGGACGAGGTCCTCGCGGCCGCCACGGCGCGGGAGGACAAGGAAGCGCGCCTGCGGGCCCGCTACGCCGAGGGCGAGCTCGGCCTGGACGTCAACTCGATGCGCGAGCGACTCGCGCGCAAAGGCCTGCGGTACGTGGAGCACGACGAGTACCTCAGGCAGGTGCGCGCGAAGTGATCATCGACATCCACGGCCACTACACGACCGCTCCGCCGGCGTTGAAAAGGTTCCGTGACGCCCAGCTGGACGGTGAGCGGGCGGCACTGGCGCCGGTGTCCGACGACGAGCTGCGCGAAAGCGTCGAGGGTCACCAGCTCCGGGTTCTGCGGGACCGCGGTGGCGACCTGATGCTGTTCTCTCCCAAGGCATCCGGCATGGAGCACCACGTGCCCGACGTCGGCGTGGCGAACGCCTGGGCCCGCGCGTCCAACGACCTCGTGCACCGCGTCGCGGAGCTGTACCCCGAGCACTTCGCCCCGGTCGCGCAGCTTCCGCAGACCCCGGAGGGCAACCTCGGCGGCGTCACGGCCGAGATCCGCCGCACCGTGGAAGAACTCGGTTTCGTGGGTGTCAATCTCAACCCGGACCCGTCCGGCACCTGGGCGGGCAAACCGCTGACCGACGAGTCGTGGTTCCCGGTGTACGAGGTCCTGGCCGAGCTCGACGTGCCGGCCATGGTGCACGTCTCGACGGCGTGCAACCCGAACCACCACACCCTCGGCGCGCACTACCTCAACGCCGACACCAGCGTGTTCATGCAGCTGCTGCAGTCGAAGCTGTTCGACCGCTTTCCCGGTCTGCGACTGGTGATCCCCCACGGTGGGGGAGCGGTGCCCTACCACTGGGGCCGCTACCGGGGCCTGGCGATACGCAACGGCTGGCCCGACCCGGCCGAGCTGCTGCGCAACGTCTTCTTCGACACCTGCGTGTACCACCAGCCCGGGGTCGATCTCCTGCTGAAGGTGCTGCCCACGCCGAACCTGCTCTTCGCCTCGGAGATGCTCGGCGCGGTCCGCGGCGCCGACCCCGAAACCGGCATCGAATGGGATGACACGAAGCAGTACGTCGACCGCGCCGGCCTTACCGCCGAGGACTTGGCGGCCGTGTACGAAGACAACGCCCGCCGGGTCTACCCCCGGCTCGACCGGCGGCTCGCCGCCGCAGGAAGGTGATCCGATGAGCCGGCTGAACCTCACGTTCGCCTGCGGCGACTACGACCGCACGCGCGCCCTCGAGGACGGGTCGATCCGGCCCGACGGCATCGACCTGACGTACCTGCGGCTCCCGGTCGAGGAGACGTTCTTCCGCATGCTGCGCCACGGCGAGTTCGACGCGTCGGAGATGTCGCTGTCGACCTACGTCGCCTCGCTCGACCGCGACCCGGCGCCGTTCGTCGCGCTGCCGGTGTTCACGTCACGGATGTTCCGCCACGGCGGTATTTTCATCAACACCGCGGCGGGCATCGAGAAACCGGCCGACCTCGTCGGCAAGCGCATCGGCACGCCCGAGTTCCAGCTGACCGCGGGTGTCTGGATCCGCGGCATCCTCGCCGACGCGTACGACGTTCCGCTCGACTCGGTCACCTACCTCACCGGTGGCCAGGAAACTCCCGGGCGGATCGAAAAGGGTGCGGTCTCGACGCGCTTCGACGTCCAGCCGATCCCAGCGGACCGGACGTTGTCGGACCTGCTGGCCACCGGCGAGATCGACGCGCTGCAGAGCCCGCGGATCCCGAGCTCGTACGTCGCGGGCGACGGTCGCGTCGCCCGGCTCTTCCCCGACACCGTCGCGGCGGAGAAGGAGTACTACGCGGAGACCGGGATCTTCCCGATCATGCACGTGGTAGCCCTGCGGCGCGAGGTCTACGAGCGGCACCCGTGGGTCGCGCAGTCACTGACAAAAGCGTTCACGGCGGCCAAGAAGGAGGCGTACGCCCGGATCTACGACGCCTCGGCGCTGCGGTTCATGGAGCCGTGGCTCAACCAGCACCTGGAGGACGCGCGGAGCCTGCTCGGCCCCGACTACTGGTCCTACGGGCTGAACGCCAACCGGCACGTGCTCGACGTGTTCCTCCGCTACCACCACGAGCAGGGTCTCTCGGCTCGCCTGCGCACGGCGGAAGAACTGTTCGCGCCCGAGTCGACGGAGTCCTTCGTCATCTGACTTCAGGCCGCGCGCAGGAGCTCCTTCAGCGCCACCTCGGTGTCGGCCGCGACGTGGGGCGGGACGGTGCGGCCGGCCTCGAGCAGCTTGCGCACCGCCATGTAGTCGCGGGGCGCGTTGACGGCGTCGATCGCGACGAGCCGGCCGCCGCGGTAGTAGAAGAGCGAGAACCGTTCGGTGCCGGGGTCGCCCCGCAGCACGGTCTCGTCGTAGCCGCTGCTGATCCCGGCGATCTGGAGTTTCAGATCGGCCTGGTCGGACCAGAACCACGGGATGCCGGTCGCGGGAGCGGCCAGGCCGAGCAGGCTCGCGGCCGCCGTCTTCGCCTGCGCGATGGCGTTGGGTACGGACTCGAGGCGGAGGGTGCCGTGGTCGGGGTGCGCGACGATCGTGCAGTCGCCCGCGGCGACCACGCTGGGGGTGCTGGTGCGGGCGGACTCGTCGACCAGGATCCCGCCGGCGCACGCGAGCCCGAGCTGTTCCGCGAGCTCGGTGTGGGGGACCAGGCCGATCCCGACGACCACGACGTCGGCGGGGAGGGTGCGGCCGTCGGAGAGCCCGACGCCGGTCACTCGGTCGTGGCCGAGGAGCTCGGTCACCCCGGTGGACAGCACGACTTCGGTGCCGCGGCGCCGGTGGGCGGCGAGGTAGAAGCCCGACATCTGCGGCGCGACAGCGCGGGCGAGCAACCGGTCGGCCGCCTCGACCACGGTGACGTTGCGGCCGGCGGCGGTGGCGGCCGCGGCGGCTTCGAGTCCCACGAAGCCCCCGCCGACGACAACGACGTCGCGGGCCGACGCGAGGTCGTGCCGCAGCGCCATCGCGTCGTCGACATCGCGCAGGTAGTGGACGCCGGCGAGCTCACTCCCCGGGATCCGCAGGCGGCGTGGGGTGCCCCCGGTGGCCAGGGCGAGCCGATCGAAATCCACCGTCCGCCCGGACCGTGTGGCCGCGAAGCCGCCACCGAGCTCGGGATCGGTGAGGGTGATCGCGTCGATCCACTCACCTCGGACGAGCTCGATCCGCTGCGCCTCGTAGAAGTCCGGGCCCCGCAGCGCCAGCCGCTCCTCGGGCAGTTCGCCCTTGAGAAATGCCTTGGAGAGCGGAGGCCGCTGGTAGGGCAGCCGGTTTTCCCCGCCGAGCAAGGTGATCGGTCCCGAAGCACCCAGCTTGCGCAGCGAGGCGGCCAGCTCCACGCCCGCCTGGCTCGCGCCCACCACCAGGGTGCTGCTTCCCTTCACCGCCATGCCTTCACCACCCTGACCTCTGTTGGCTAGTCCATTAGACCTTAGCGGAAGGCAGCGTTCAGTGCGAGAGGCGTTCGGCGACGGTGGTGCGGGGTTTCCCGGTGCTACTCGACCTCGTGCGACACGCGTTGCGCGGTCCGGGCGATGTGTTCGCTCATGACCCGCTGGGCGGCCGCGAGATCACGGCTGCGGATGGCCTCGGCGAGCTCGCGGTGTTCGCCGGTCCCGCGCTTCCCCATGATGGGGGCCTGTTCGCGGGCCTCCCGCAGGGACATCAGGAGCGGGCCGTGGAAGCTCTGGATCAGCATCGTCAGCGCGGTGTTGTGGGCGCATTCGGCGAGCCGGATGTGGAACCGGGCCGAGATGTCCACTGTGTACTCGCCCTCGTCGACGGCGTGCTGCCCCTCCTCGACGAGCTTGAACAGTGCGTCGATGTCCTCTTCGGTCGCCCGCTCGACGATCAGGGGGAGGGCCCCGATCTCGACGATCTTGCGCGCCTCGGTCACCTCGCCGGCCGTGAGCACCGACATCGACAGGAGATCGGCGAGGCCCTCGCCGACGCGGTCCGTGCTCGGCGCGGTCAGGAAGGCGCCGCCGTGGGCGCCGACCCGGATGGTGACGAGTCCGGTGGCCTCCAGTACGCGAAGCGCCTCACGCACGGTCACCCGGCTCACGCCGAAGCGCTGGCACAGATCGCGCTCGCTCGGCAGTCGGTCGCCGGGGGTGAGGGAACCGTCGCGGATGAGTACCTTGATCTGGTCCACGATGACCTGGGACACCCGCGAGGTGCTCACGCGGCTGAAGAGGTCGTCCTTCTCGCCGCGCCCTGTTGCAGCCATGTCTCCACCTCGTCATGGTCGATGCCGGAAATGCACCGTAGTTTAACAGTTAATGGTCTGACCTTACGGTACCCGGCCTGGTCAGGGGCGGCCGCGCCGCTCCGGCCGGTCACGACCTGGCCAGAAAACTCAGTTGGACCATTGCTTTGGACTGACAATTAGTCCTACGCTCCCCTCCATGCTGAGCCGAGACAAGCCGGCACTGTCCAGAACGGCAGGCCGTGATGCTGCGCACATCGATGTGGGGGCCACGGGCAGGATCGCACACCTCGAGGCCCGAGGTGTCGCCATCGACTACGCCAAGCCTGGGTCGAAAGAGGTGACGACGGCCGTCGAGCAGTGTGACCTGAGCCTGGAACGGGGCGATTTCGTCTGCCTCGTGGGGCCTTCCGGCTGCGGCAAGACCACGTTGCTCAACGCGGTCGCCGGGTTCGTCGAGCTCGCCGAGGGCGATCTGGAGCTCGACGGGCGGCCGATCCCCGGTCCGGGACCCGACCGGGCGATGGTGTTCCAGCACGCCAACCTGCTGCCGTGGCGGACCGTCCAGGCGAACGTCAGCTACGGCCTCGAGCTCACGAAAAAGGTCAAGAAGCCGGCGGCCAAACAGCGCGCCGACGAGCTGCTGGAGCTGGTCGGACTGGCCGGCGTGGGGCAGCAGTACCCGGCGCAGCTCTCCGGTGGCATGCAGGCCAGGGTCAACCTCGCCCGCGCGCTCGCGGTCGAGCCGGAGATCCTCCTGCTCGACGAGCCGTTCGCCGCGATCGACGCGCAGACCCGTGAGGTACTCCAGGTCGAACTGCTCCGGGTGTGCGCCGCCCGCGACGTGACGGCTCTGTTCGTCACCCACGACATCACCGAAGCCGCGTTCCTCGCGGACCGGGTGTGCGTGTTCAGCCCGCGCCCCGGTCGCATCGTCAAGGAGATCACGGTCCCGTGGCCGCGTCCGCGTTCGCACGAGATCCGGCGGACGCGGGAGTTCTCGCAGCTGCGGGACGAGATCGCCGATGTGCTCTACGGCGCCAAAGCCGGCGCCGGGGAGGGAACCCGATGAGCGTCACCTCTTCGCCAAGGCCGACCTCGCGGACCGAATCCCGCCCGGCCCGGAGCCCTCGCGCGGGCCAGGCGGCCCGCCGCCGGCTGCCGTCCTGGCTCAGCGAGCAGCGCTTGTTCGGCATCGGCGCCGTCGTCGTCGTGCTGGTCGCGTGGGAGGTCGTCGCGCTGCTGCGGATCCAGCCGCAGCTGATCCTGCCCGGGCCGGTCGACGTCATCAACGCCTTCGGGGCGATGATCCAAGGCGGCCAGATCTGGATCGACCTGTGGACCAGCGCTCAGGAACTGCTCGCCGGCCTCGCGCTGGCGGTGGTGATCGGGCTGCCGGTGGGGCTGTTGATCGGCTGGTACAAGCGCATCGCCTGGGCGCTCAACCCCTTCGTCAACTTTCTCTACGCCACGCCGCGCATCGCGCTGACGCCCCTGCTGATCATCTGGCTCGGCATCGGTAGTTCCTCGAAGATCGCGATCGTCTTCCTGATGGCGCTGTTCCCGGTGCTCATCAACACCGCGCAGGGCGTCCAGTCGCTCGAACAGGGCACCGTGCGCGTCGCGCGGTGTTTCGGGGCGAGCGACCTCCAGCTGTTCCGCACCGTCGCCCTGCCCGGCACCGTCCCCTTCATCGCCAGCGGGATGCGGCTCGCGGTGGGCCAGGCGCTGATCGGTGTTTTCGTGGCCGAGCTCAGCGGCGCGCAGCACGGTGTCGGGATGACGATGAACACCGCCGGCCAGCAGTTCCAGACCGCCACGGTCTTCGCCGGCCTGGTCATCTTCGCCGCGGCCGGAGTGATTCTCACGGCCCTGCTGCGCCGGGTGGAGAACCACTACGCGGCCTGGCGCCTGAGCGACTGACGTTTCCCGTCCCCGCCCATTCCCAGAAGGACAGAACAATGAAGTTCAAGTCTGGCGCCTTCGGCGTCGCCCTTTCCGTGGCGCTCGCGGCCTCGACGCTGACCGCCTGCGGTGGTTCGTCGGACGCCGGAGCCGGTGGTGTCATCACGGTCAGCTACAGCGAAGAGGTCGCCGACGAGCTGCCCCTGTGGATCGCTTCGGAAGCCGGCTACTTCAAAGAGCAAGGGCTCGACGTCAAGCTCATCAAGCTCGACAGCAACCAGGGGTACCCGGCGCTCATCGCCGGCCAGACGCAGCTCGCCTCGATGGGCGGTTCCCAGATCGTGGCCGGCACCGCGGCGGGCGGTGACGTGAAGGTGCTGGCCGCGCTCACCCCGGTGCTCCCGTACCAGATCTACGCCAACGTGCCGACCGCCGCTCAGCTCAGGGGCAAGAAGATCGGCTACACCACGAAGAGCGGATCCCAGTACATCGGCACCCTGCAGGCGCTGAAGAGGCTGGGCATCAACCCCGGTGACGTGAACCTGGTGCCGCTGGGCTCGGTGACGAACGTCAACAACGCGCTGCTGGCCAAGACCATCGACGCCTCCGCGACGCACCCGCCGGCCAGCCTCAAGTTCGAAGACGCCGGTCTGCACATGGTGATCGACATGGCCAAGGAGAAGATCCCCAACATCAACGTGGGCATCTCCAGCACGTCCGAGTACCTCAAGGACCACCCGGACGTCGTGGGGAAGTTCATGGCCGGCCTCAAGAAGGGGTTCGACCGCGAGCGCTCCGACGAGGCGTATTCGACGAAGATCCTGGGCGCCCACCTCGGGGTCACCGACCAGCGCGCGCTCGACGCGACCTGGAAGTACTACGCGGGCGAGGTCCTCACCGACCCGCCGGTGGCGACGGTGGACCAGCTCAAGTCCTCCCAGCAGTCCCTGGAGGGCTCGGTGAACGGGGTCGACAACGTCGATCTCGCGTCGCTCATCGACTCGTCCTTTGTGGACAAGGCGTTCGGGACCAAGTAGGCCGTGGAAACGCGCGGTGCCGGGTCGATCGCCGACCCGGCACCGCGCGTCCGTCGTTGGGCCTCAGCCGTCGAATTGCGACGCGCGGCGCAGGTCGTCGGCCGTGAGCCGCTCGGGGTCCAGGGCGACCTCGGTGCGCAGCGTCAGCGCCGCGAGGATCGACTTGCGGACCCGCCGGCCGTCGAGGCCCCGCAGGCCTTTGGCCAGCTCCGCGCGGAGATCGGCGTCGCGGGCAAGCGGCGCCAGGCCGGGCCACTGCTCGGCCAGCTCGGTCAGGGAGGACGCGACGATCCGCTCGATGACCTCGTCGTCGGGCAGCGTGGTGTTCATGACCAGGTCGGCCCGCGAGAGCACGGCCTCGTCGACCGCGTCGACGAAGTTGGTCGTAGCCACGACAACCAGGTGCGGGCATTGCGCGCGAAGCTGGTCGAGACCGGACAGCACGGCGTCCGTCGCGCGGTGCACGTCGACCGGGTTGGTCTCGAACGACGCCGAACTCCGGCGCACGGCGAGCGCTTCGACCTCGTCGATCACCACCACGGTGTGCGGCCGCCGCGCGGCGATCTCGGGCAGGGTGTCGAGGAACAGGCGTGAGACGGCCCGCTGGCTTTCGCCGAGCATGTCGCTCGGGAACGCGTGCGGGTCGACCTCGACCAGCGTGGTGGCGCCGCGCGGGGCCATTTTCCGCGCGGCGGCCTGCGCGAGCCCCTGCGCGAGGGTCGTCTTGCCCGTACCCGGGGGACCGGCCAGCACGATCAGGCCGTGCGGCGCGCCGGAGAGCCCGCTCAGCAACCGGCCTTGCCGCAGGACGAGCAGCGCGGTGCCGAGCAGCCGCTCCTTGGTGCCCGCCGGCACGATCATCGAGTCCCACGGCCCGTCGTGGTGGTCCGAGGGGAGCGCGTGCAGTCCGACGACTCCGGGCGGGAGCGTCCGCTCGCTCACGGCCAGGACGGCCGGTCGAGGGCGGGCCACACGATCGTGGTGACGTCGCCGGCCTGGGCGTCGCGGATGTGGTCCGGCGGCTCTTCGAAGAGCACCGCGGGATCCATCAGCGCCCGCATCGTCTCGAGCAGGCTGTCGAACATGTGGATGCGGACGACTCGCGCGGTGTTTTCCTTCGAGTCGTTGAAGTGCTGGTGCCACAGGAAGTGGTCGACCACGATCAGGTCGCCCTTCTTCCACGGGTGGTTCTCCCCGCCCTCCGGCTCGGTGCCGAGGTAGGAGTGACCGTCGCCTTCGACCACGTACAGCCAGGCCTCGCCGGCGTGGCGGTGCATCGACTGCTGCCGGCCCTGGCCGATCTCGAACATCGCCATCGTGATGCCGGAAGCCTGGTAGCCGATGGCGCGGTCGAGGAGGAAGGTCGTGCGGGTGCCGCGCGGGGTGTTGAGCATTTCGAGTTCGTCCCAGTCGGTGTGGAGCCGGCCGCTGCGGCGCTTCTGCTGCTCCTTGCCGAGGCGGCGCAGGCGACGGGCGTATGCGTCGTCACCCTGCACGTCGGGCGCGCTGAACTCGGGCCGGCCGGGGAGGTTCTCGACCGGCTCGTGCCCGCGGTCGTCGAGGATCGACATGCCCATGGTGGCGAGCAGCGGTTCGCTGGAGAACGTGAGGTAGCGGAACGTCTCGTCCTGGTCGTTGCCCGAGCGGTGCCACGCCCACGCGGGGATGTGGGCCGAGTCTCCGGGGGCGACGTGCACCCGCTCGCCGTCGATCTCGAGCCAGCCCCGGCCGCCGACGCCGAGCACCATCGCGTCCCAGGAGTGCCGGTGGATCGTGGTGACGACGCCGTGGTCGACCTCGTGCACGAGGGCGTCGATGGAGCGGGTCGGGTTGTCGCCGTCCTCACCCATGTAGACGCCGGTGCGCATGCCCCGCGCGGTCTGCTCCACTTTGACGTCGTCGCCGCGGATGACCGTGCGGTGGTTGTCGCGCCAGTCCTCCAGGAACTTCGCCCGCCGGGCTTTCTGCTGGTGGTAGTGGGTGGTCTTCGTCGTGGTCTTCGTCGACACCGAGCCTCCTGATTGGGCGGACCATTTTACCTTTCGCATTGTGGTCCGCCGGGCGCCCGGCGGCAAGCATGGACTTTTGGTCATACCATCAGGCAATATGACGACCATGAAGGTCGCCGAGGTCCTGCGCAACCGCGACTTCGACTTCTACTGGGGCGGCGTCGTCCTCTCGCAGATCGGCAGCCGGGGCACGATCGCGGCCAACCTCTACCAGGTCTACGAGCTCTCCGGTTCGGTGGCGCAGACCGGGCTGGTGGGAGCCGCGCAGGTCGTGGCGCTGGTGGTGCTCAGTCCGTTGGCCGGCGTCTACGCGGACCGGGTGGACCGGCGCAAGCTCCTCCAGTGGTCGCAAGCCGTGGCCATGGTCGTGGCGCTCGCGCTCGCGGCGACGAGCTTCACCGGTCACGTCGACGTCGTGCAGGTGGTCGGCTCGGTCGTACTCACCACCGCGGCGGCCAGTTTCGACCAGCCCGCCCGCCAAGCCCTGATCCCCGCCCTGGTCCCGCGTGCCCAACTGCCGCAGGCCTTCGCGTTGCTCAACCCATCTCGGGAGCTCGCCGTGCTCCTCGGCCCCGCGCTCTCCGGTGTGCTCATCGCCGTCAGCGGGCCGGGCCTGATGTACGCCGTCGACGCGGTGACCTACCTCCTGCTGATGCTCACCTTGGCGCTCCTGCGGATTCCGCACCTGCCCGGGGCGGGCGAGCACATCACGCTGCGGGAGCAGCTCGCGGAGGGGGTCCGGTTCGTCCTGGGGAGACGGATCGTGTGGCAGATGGTGCTGCTCGACCTGGTGGCGACCGTCTTCGCGGGCTACCGGGTCCTCCTGCCCTCCCTGGCGATCGACCGGTTCCACCTCGGCGCCACGGCCTACGGGCTGCTCTCGGCGGCACCGTCAGCAGGCGCTCTCGTCGCGACGTACACGGTCTTCCGGGTGGTCGACCGCAGCAAACGGCTCGGCAAGGTCCTCCTCGCTTCGACGATCGCGTACGGCCTGAGTGCCGTCCTGCTCGCCTGGGCCGCCGGGCTCCTGATCGCGCTGGTCGCGTGCCTGTTGCTCGGTGCGTTCGACGCGATGGCCACGACGATCCGGCAGGCGGCGGTGCAGCTCGAGACGCCGGATTCGCTGCGCGGGCGGGTTTCCGCGATCTACCAGATGGCCTCGCGCGGCGGCCCCGCCCTGGGCGACACCGTGATCGGTGGCGTCGCCGCGGCGATCGGTCCGGTGCTCGCGCTGATGATCGGCGGGCTCGCGACCGCCGCCTTCGCCGTGGGCCACTTCGGCCGGGCGAACCCGGTGCGCAAGTACGCCGCGGCGCGGGCCGAGGAGCCGACGCAGGCCTGATCACCGGCCGCGGCTTCGAGCGCGGCGCCCCACAAGTGTGACGACTTCGCACAAAATGCCACATTCCGGTAGTGCGGATCCCCCGGCCGTGGTCTGATGTCCTCCGCGATTCGCGCGGGCGGGGGGAAGGTCGTGACCGTGAGGGGAAACGGGCGGGGATGAGCGACACCTGGCGTGTGCCCGGGTTCACCGAGGTGGACGTGCTCGGCATCGGCGGCTTCGGCCGGGTCGTGCTGGCCAAGCACGAGGCCTCGGGGCGGATGGCGGCGATCAAGTACCTGCGGGCGGAGTACCTCGCCGACGCGGGGATCGCGGACGGGTTCCGGCGCGAGGCGTGGCTGTTGTCCGGCGTCCGGAGCCCGCACGTCGTCCGGCTCTTCGACTTCGTGGAGACGCCGGACGGCGCCGCGCTGGTCATGGAGGCGGTGCCCGGGGTGTCGCTGCGCGCGCTGCTGGCGGCCGAGAACGTGCTCGTCCCCGAATCGGCCCTGGCCATTCTGAAGGGCTCGCTGCTCGGCCTCGCCGACGCCCACGCGGCCGGGGTGGTCCACCGGGACTACAAACCGGGAAACGTGCTGGTGTCCCGGGAAGGCGAGTCGAAGCTGGTCGACTTCGGACTCGCCACTTTGGACGGTCACAATGGGCTGACGGCCGGTTCACCGTCGTACATGGCGCCGGAGCAGTGGTCCGGGCAGCCCGGGGTGCCCGCCACCGACGTGTACGCGGCGACCTGCGTGTTCTACCAGTGCGTCACGGGGCAGATGCCGTTCCGGGCGGACACGACCGAAGGGCTGCGCTCGCTGCACCAAGCGGCGCCGGTGCCCGTGGACGCGGTGCCCGAGGCGTTGCGCCCCTTGATCGCGCGAGGGATGGCGAAGGACCCGGCGTGGCGACCGGCCACCGCGGACGCTTTCGTGACCGAGCTGGAAGCCGTCGCCCGCAAGGCCTACGGGAAGAACTGGGAGAAGCGCGGCTGGAAGCGGCTGGCCACCTCGGCCGCCGCGCTGACGGCGCTGACGCCCTTGGCGCTCCTGGCCACCGCCGGGACGGCGGCCGCCCCGATCGGCGCCGGCGCCGGTGCTGTGGCCGGCGGGGTCGGGGGCGGGGTGCCGGCCACGGGCACCGGGGCGGGCGCGACCGCGGTGATCGCCGGCAAGATCGCCGCCGCGGTGCTGATCGTCGGCGCGCTCGTCGCCGGGGGAATGGCGATCTTCGGCAACCACGACGATCCGCCCGCGCAAGCGGCGGCGCTCACCGTCAGCCTGCAGACCACGTCCGGACGGGACCAGGCGCTGCCGGTCACCTACGACCTTCAGTTCCCGCAGGTGTCCGGCGGACCGGATCCCGCGGTCCGGCAACGGATCAACGACGCGTTGCGGGCACCGGTCGACAAGCGGCTCAAGGCGATCCGCGACGGGGTGTCCGACTATCGCGACCGGTTCCAGGAAGCGGGCGACACGGCCGCGGCGCACACGACGGCCCGGATCCTGCTGCAGACGCCGAGGCTGCTTTCCGTGCGGTACCAACACGATCTCGACTCGTCCGTGCTGTCGCACCCGACCTGGCGGTTCCCCGAAACGACGACCGTCGACCTCGGCACCGGGCAGACCCTCGGACCCCGCGAGGTTTTCCGGCCCGAAGTGCTGACCGCGGCCGGGATGCAGACGCTCACCCAACGGCTCGAACCGCACACGAAGTACGGGTTCCGCCGCGAGCCGGCGGTCGGCGAGGAAGGCCGCAAGGTGGACATCGACGCCGCGAACAGCACCGCGGGCGGCGACCACGTGCCGGGCGCCGACTTCGGGTTCACCGAGACCGGAGTCCAGTTCGAGATCCTGTGGTACGAGCTCGGCGCCACCACGGCGGACGGGCAGGAGACCGTGACCGTGCCGTACGGCGAAGTCGGCGATCTGATCCAGCCGAAGTTCCTGGCGACGCTCGGCAAGGCGGCGCCGGCCTCGCCGCCGCCTTCGACTTCGCTCTCCCCGACACCGTCGACGCCCACTGCGACCTCTACGCCCTCTGTGCCCTCTACAGGACAGTCCGCGGAGGGGCCCACGTACACGAACCCCCGGTTCGGTTTCACCGCGCTGATTTCCGAGAGTTACCTGGCGACCCCGTACACCCCGCCGAACGGGGACGGGATGACGTTCACCAACTCCGATGCCGACGCGACGCTGACGGTGTGGGGCGCCAACTCGAACCAGTCCGCGGCCCAGGCACTGGCCGGTGCGGTCGCCGCGGTGGAAGCGGGCGGCGGGCGAGTGACGTATCAGAAGGTCGAGGGCGACCGGTACTCGGTTTCCGGCTACGAGGACGACGGCAAGATCTTCTACGAACGCGGGTTCACGGGATCCGCGTCGATGGCCGCGTTGCGCTGGGTCTACCCGCGTGAGGACAAGGACCAGTTCGACGGGCTCGTCAGCTCGACGCTTGAAGGCTTCCGGCCCGGCGACCTCTCACGGCCGCACTGAGTCCGGGCTCTGCGTCGCGGGCCACGCCCGCCGGGCGGTGACGTACAGCCGGGCGAGAGCCACCGGCAGGTCACGGGGATCGGCGATCACGTGGTAGGTGTCCGGGTCGCACATCGTCCGCAGGTAATCGCCGCCCGCCGGGTCGACGGTGATGAGGTAGGGGCGGACACCGGCGCGCCGGGCTTCGGCGAGCGCGCGGGTGGTGTCGGCGAGCGCGTAGTCCAGCACGGCGTCCTCGCCGTACTGCTGTCCGTAGTCGAGGTCGAACGGACGACCGTCGGAAACCAGCACGAGCAGCTTCGAGGGCGCGCCGTGCGTGGCGAGCCGGCGGGTGAGGTGGCGGATGGCCGGGCCCATCCGGGTCGTGTGCTGCGGCACGAGCCCGTCGAGCCGCCGCAGGGTCGCCGGGGTGCGCCGCTCGTCGAGGGACTTCACGACCGAAACCACGACGTCCTCGCGGCCGGTGCCGGAGAAGCCGTAGATGCCGTAGCTGTCGCCGACCCGCTCCACCGCTTCGAGGAGCAACGCGACCGACTCCCGTTCCAGGTCGAGGATCCGGCGGATCCCGTCGTCGCGCTCGGGCAGGCGTTCGGCCGTCGACGAGCTCAGGTCCAGCGCGAACGCCACGGCCACCTCGCGGGCCACCGGTTCGAGCGCGCTGTACACGGCTTCCCCCGGCGTCCGTCCGGTCCGCAGGTCGGCCATGGCCTCCACGCAGGCATCGAGGTCGAGGTCGTCGCCGTGGCGTAGCCGCGTGCGCCGGCGGCGACCGAGCGGAGCCATGCGTTCCAGCTGCGCGGTCAGCGCGGGCAGCAGCGCGCGGTTGCGCCCGAGTGCGTCGCGGTGCGCGCGGCCGCTGCGCCCCGACCGGGGCCGCTTCTCCCGGACCAGGCACCAGTCGGCCAGGTACCGGCCGGCGCGGTGGTCCCACTCGGGGTAGGCGAACTCGTGCCGTCCGTTCGCCTGCACGGGCCCGGTTTCCCCGTGGTGGTGGTTTTCCAGGTCCGGGCCGTGGTCGTGCGGCAGTGGCTCGGGCGGGCGCTCGACCGTCGTGACGTCGACCTGCCCGCTCTCGGCCGCCAGCGAGCGTTCGGTGAACTCGTCGGCCGCCTGCGCTTCCTCGCCGGTCATCCGCAGGATCGCTTCGGTGAGCGGCATGCCGGAGGCCGACAAGCCGAGGTACCGGGGACCGGGCACGTCGCGGTAGCGCACGGGCGCGAACCGGACGTCGAACACCTCGTCCCCTTCGAGCCGGAACTCGCTCCCCGGCAGCGTGAACCCGTCGTCCACCTCGGATTCTGTGAAGGCGACCTCTTCGCCCACGCCGGCCGCCGGGGCGAGGTTGGGCAGCCGCGCCAATATGCCGTAGCACCGGAGCGTTGCCTCGGCCGTCGATTCCACAGTGGACTCCCGGTCGGTGAGGACCCGGGCCACGGCGGCCATCCGGGCGAGCGCCGGATGCAGTGCCGGCGGCAGCCGGATCGAGGTGGCGCCGAGGCTCAGCCGGACGAGCGCCTCGGCCGCCGCGGAGCGGGCCGGCAGCTCGGCGAGATCCGGCCTCGTCGCCAGCTCGTCGGCGCGCACCCGCTCGTAGACCGGGGCCAGACCGGGGAACAGCCGCAGCGCCGCGGTGTCCACGCGCAGGTCTTCGAGCACGGTGAACACCTCGACCGCGAGCGCCGTGCGGCCGAACAGGCCGGCGAAGCGGTCGAGCCTGCCGCTGAGGCCGGCCGGGCGCAGCCGCCGGAAGAAGGGCTCCGGCCGCTCGAGGTCGAGGTCGAACGTGCCGAGTTCGTGGTGCAGCGCCCGGTGCGTCAGCGCCACCTGGTACCACGACGGTCCCGCGTGCACGTGCGGCGGGAGCCGCACGGTCGTCGCGGTGTCGGGCCGCTGGCGAAGTTCGGCCTCGTCGTCGTAGGGCACCAGTTCGCAGCCCCGCCCGCACAACGCCCGGTAGTACAGCGAGAGCGAGCCGGTCAGCTCGTCCAGGTGCGCGGGCCCCGGTGTCGTCATGCCGCGAACACGGCGTGCGCCACCTGCCGGACGGCGTCCTGCACGTCCCGGTCGTCGCTGGTGGCCAGCACGAGCGCGAGATCGCACGCCCGCCGCGGCGCGACCCCGCGGCCGATGAGCGCGCCGGCGTGGACGAGCAGCCGCGTGCTCGGGCCGTCGAGGAGATCGGCGGCGTCGAGGTTGCGGATGCGGGCGCCGAGCGCGGCCAGTGCCTCGGCCACGTCCGCGGGCACGCCCGCTTCGTGCGCGATGATCTCGGCCTCCAGCTCGGGGTCCGGGTAGCCGAACTCGATGGCGAGGAAGCGCTGCCGGGTGCTCGGCTTGAGATCCTTGCTGGTGACCTGATACCCCGGGTTGTACGACACGACGAGCAGGAAGTCCGGGTGCGCCGCCACGGTGGTGCCGAGCCGTTCCAGCGGCAACGTCCGCCGGTGATCGGTCAGCGAGTGCAGCACCACGGTGGTGTCCTTGCGGGCCTCGACCACCTCGTCGAGGTAGCAGATCGCGCCCGTGCGCGCGGCTCGCGTCAGCGGCCCGTCGAGCCAGGTCGTGCCCTCGGCCGAGAGCAGATACCGGCCGACGAGGTCGGCCGCGGTGAGGTCGTCGTGACAGGTGATCGTCACCAGTGGCTCGTCCGGCGGCGTCCCGGTGCGCTGTTTCGCGATCTCCCATGCCATGTACTCGACGAACCGGGTCTTGCCGCACCCGGTGGGTCCCTTGAGCAGCACCGGGATGCGCTGGTCGTAGGCCGCGCGGAAGAGGTCGACCTCGTCGCCGGCCGGCAGGTAGAAGGGCGCGGTCACCGGGCGAACTCCCCGTTCTGCTCGCGGCGGATCCACGACACCGGGTCGGGCGCGTAGTCCCGGTGGTAGTCCCCGGGGTAGTTGATGCCCGGCACCGCGGGAATCCAGTCGTACTCCAGGTGGTGCGTGCCGCCGAGGCTGCTGGCGAGCCGCACCACGCGCTTGGAGTCGAGCGCCGTGATCCGGCCCTTGTCGATCAGCTTGACCCACTCGCCGGTGCTGCGGCGGCGGATCTCGTAGGTGGCGAACAGGTTGTGCACGTGCGGGAAGTGCATCGTCGGCAACTTGTTCTCCTTGGCGTAGGAGAGGAACGTCTGGTCCCAGTGCTCGGCGCCGAAGCCGAAGTGGATCACGCCGGCCTGCGCGCGTTCGGGCAGGTTCGTCCAGGAGTCGTTGTAGTTCCACAGGGTCTCGATCTGGCGGTAGCTCTTGGGATTGGTGCCGATCGACGCGTCGTTGAAGTACGCCCAGCCGGGATAGGGGAAGCCGGGGTAGTGCGTGTCCCGGTAGCGTTCCACGACCTCGCGCCACAGCTCGCCGTAGCGGCCGCCGCCCTCGATCTTCGTGATCATCCCCGACTCGATGGTCACCGACGCGTGCGGGAAGTACCCGGTGTGGTTGCTCGTCCCGCCGATCACGCCGTTGAGGGTGGGCATCAACGTCTTCGCTTCGCGCAGGAACGTCTCCGCCGGGTGGCCGAACCGGATGCCCTGGATCGTCGAGCCGAGGATGTGCCCCGAGATGTAGGCGCCCTTGGGCCACAGTTCCGCCTGCTGCGGCGTCACCTGCCAGCCGAGGTCCGTCCCTTCCGGACTCGTGATGCGGACCTCGGCGGCGTCGCGGAACGCGTCGACCACCATGAGGTCCACCGTCCGCCAGATCTCGTCGGGGATCCCGTTGGCGCGGGAGATGAAGTCCTCGTAGGTCGAGTACACCCAGTTGTTCCGGATCCGCTTGCCGGCGGCGCGTTTCCAGTGCGAGCGACCGGCTTCGCCCGCGTAGACGCCGGTGTAGCCGGGGCGGTCGTCGAGGAACCGCTTCAGCGCCGCCGCGGCGACGTTGAACTCGATGCCCTCTTCGATCATCGGCGGCAGCCGGTCGGTGATCTCCCGCCAGCCCTCGGCCGCGCTGTAGGACTTCACCTCCATGCCGAGGTCGGTCACGTCGATGCGGTCGACCTTCGCGACGCCGATCTCCAGCAGGGCCTGGCGGATGGCCTGGAACACGAGCTCGTGCTGGTGCGGGAACGTGACGATCAGCAGCTCGTCGCCGGGCCGCACGTCGCCGAGCGCGGATCGGCCGTAGCGGCGCCGCACGTGCGCCCGCGCGAGCGGCATCAGCTCCTCGAGATCGTCGGTGCGTTCCTGCAGCAGGTAGCCCGGGAACCGCGGCGCCGGGTAGTCGAACCCGGGCAGCGGAGCGGGGACACCGGGGGCTTGCTCGGACAGGGGGTACGGAGCGCTCATCGGCGGCCGTGCTCCTCTCGGGTCAGTGCGCGGGCAGGACGATCGCGTCCTCGGGCTCGGGCTGCAGGAAGATCGGGTCGCCGTGGGCGAGACCGACCTTTTCCTTGTAAACGCGGACCTTCAGCACGTCGTCGCCGAGCCGGACGTAGTAGTCCCAGCAGTCGCCGTGGTAGATGCTGAACTCCACGGTGCCCTTCCAGGCTTCGGCGTCGTGCTGCTTGCGGGAGAACCCGAAGCTCTCAGGGCGCATGAACACGCTGACGGTGTCGCCCGCGCTCAGCCCGGAGCCGGCGCGGCAGACCAGCCGGCCGGGGCCGACCTGCACGCACACCCCGGCGTCCGACACCTCGGTGACCACGCCGGTGAGCGTGTTGGACACCCCGAGGAAGCGCGCGGTGAACTCCTGCTGCGGCCGGGTGTAGATCTCCTGCGGCCGGCCGCGTTCGACGATCGAGCCGCTGTTCATCACCACCACGTCGTCGGAGACCGCGAGGGCCTCGTCCTGGTCGTGCGTGACGAACACCGTGGTGATGCCGAGCCGTTGCTGCACGGCGCGGATCTCGTCGCGCATCCGGTCCCGCAGGCCGGCGTCGAGGTTGCTCAGCGGCTCGTCGAGCAGCAGCACCTTCGGCTCGCGCACCAGGGCGCGGGCCAGCGCGACCCGCTGCTGCTGGCCACCGGATAACGCCGGGGCCGGGCGTTCGGCGAAGTCGGCCAAGCCCACGAGGTCGAGCGCGTCCAGCGCCTTCTTGCGCGCCGCGGCGGCGCGGACCCGGGGTTTGTTGACCCGCAAGGGAAACATCACGTTCTGCACCACCGACATGTGCGGCCAGATCGCGTACGACTGGAACACGATCCCGATGGGCCGGCGGTGCGCGCCGGCGAACACCCCGTTGCGCGGGTCGGAGACGACCTTGCCGTCGAGCTCGATCGCGCCGGCGTCGGCGCGTTCCAGCCCGGCGATGAGCCGCAGTGTGGTGGTTTTCCCGCAGCCGCTGGGGCCCAGCAGGGTCACCAGCTTGCCCTCGGCGATCTCCAGGTCGATCCCGTCGACAGCGTTCGCGGCCACGGTCCGGCCCGGGAATCGTTTCGTCAGTCCGGTCAGCCTGATCATCTTCGGATCCCCTTCTCCTACGGTGGTTGTCGGGTCTGCTCAGCTCTGATTCGCGCCCTGGATCCCGAAGCGGCGCCCGAGCAGGCGGACACCGGCGACGAGGATGGTCAGGAACACCACCATCACCACGCCGAGCGCGGCGACCACCGGGTACGACCCGTTGGAGTAGAGGTCGTAGATGCTCACGGACACGACCTCCGACCCCGAGGAGTACAGGAAGATCGCCGCGGAGATCTCGCGGAACGCGACGATCATCGTGTACAGGAACGCGGCCAGCAGCGAGGGCATGAGAAGCGGGATGAACACCCGCCGGAAGGTCTGGAGCCAGGAGGCCCCGCTCGCGGTCGCCGCCTCTTCGAGCTCGTCCTTGATCTGCGACATGCCGGGCACGAGGTAGCGCATCGCATACGGCAGGCTGATCGTCACGAAAGCGACGACCAGGATGACCAGGGTGCCGTAGAGGTGCACGGGCAGCGGCGCGGCGAGGTACCAGTAGAGGATGCCGACACCCATCACGATGCTGGGCACGGCGATCGGCACCGTCGCGAGCCCGTCGAGCAGCCCGCGGCCGAACATCTTCGTCTTCACCGTGAGGTAGGCGACCACGGCACTCAGCGCGGTGACGATCACCGCCGAGCTCACCGCCGTGACGACGCTGTTGCGCACCGACTCGATCAGGGCCGGCTGCCGGAAGATCTGGGCGTAGTTGCCGAACCCCAGGTCTCCCAACGCCTTCAGCGAAGGCGGCTCGTAACCGGGCAGCAGCGACGACCAGATCAGCATCGCCAGCGGCAGCACGACCGCGATGACGAAGAACAGGATGAACACGGCCAGCCCCGCCCACCGCCAGCGGCCCAGGTCCTGCACCGTCGAGCGGAAACCCTTGCCGGTGATCGTCTGCGTGGCCGAGCGCCGGCTCAGCCGTTGCGACAGGGCCAGCCCGATCGACGCGATCACCAGCACGAACACCCCGATCACCCCGACCGTGCCGTAGTCGGCCGGGAACGCCTGTAGCGCGCTGTAGATCCGGCTGACGAACACGTACGTGTGGCCCGGGACGCCGATCAGCTGCGGCACCTCGAACGTCGAGATGGTCTGGATGAACATCAGCAGCGCGGCCGAAAGGATGGCCGGCCGGGCCATCCGCAGGGTGATCACCCGGAAGGTGCGCACGGGCGAGGCGCCCGACGCGAGCGCGGCTTCCTCCAGCGAGGAGTCCATCGAGCTGAACGCCGCCGTGCCCATGAGGAACGCGACCGGCGCGACGTGGATGGACTGCACGAACACCATGCCGGCGATCGAGTAGATGTTGAACGCGGGCAGTCCCAGCGACCGCAGGACACCGTTGAGCGGCCCGCGTTCGGGGGAGAGCAGCAGCGCCCACGCCACCGTGTTGAGGATCCCCGGCACGATCAGCGGAACGAGCGCCGCCAGCTGCGCGAACGTCTTGCACGGCGTGTTGGTCCGGCTGACCAGCCACGCGAGCCCGAACCCGATCACCGTGCAGACGATCGCCGTGAGCCCGGCGTAGAGGAACGAGTTCAGCACCAGCGTGCCGAACCCGTCGGACGCGAAGGTCGTGGCGTAGTTGTGCAGGGTCCACGCCGAAGCGCCGGTGCCGAGGAACGACGTCTGCAGGCTGGCGTAGATCATCGTGCCGACCGGCACGAGCGCGAGGTAGGCCACCGCGATCGCCGCGACGGCGAGCGTGAGGTAACGCGGCTGCAGCAGGGAGCGCCAGGACCGCGGGCGCGAGGTCTTCGCGGCCCGGCCGGTCTCGGGGGGTGCCGGATCTGGGGGTCGGGTGTCCAGCAGGGTCATCGTGGGTCCTTTCGCCGGCGGGGTCCGCCACGGCCGTCGGGGGTCACGGCGCTTTCAGTGCCGACTTCATTTCCGCGAGCTCGTTGTTGTAGTCCGCCTGTGAGAGGTTCGGGTGCCCCCACGCGGCCGGCCACTTCACCTCGTCCCACACGTTCGTGTCGTTGGTGACGTCCGGGCGGACCGACGTGTGGTTGGTGACGTCGACGATCTCCTGCTGCCCGGCCTTCGACACCATCCAGTCGTCGAAGAGGCGGGCGGCGTTGGGGTGCGGCGAGTTCTTCACGACGTCGATGAGGTTCAGCGACGCCGGCAGCGGGGTGCCGTTGACGAAGTCCAGGGTGTTCGGCGTCTTCTTCTTCAGGCTGGAGGCTTTGTAGCCGTACGCGGTCGCGGCGGCGAGCGGCTCGCCGGCTTGCACGTTGGTCAGCGACTGGGTGTGGCTCTCGACGAACACCGGCGCGTTGTCGCCGAGTCCCTTCAGCAGCGCCAGCGCCTTGTCGTGGCCCATCGCGGTGATCATGCTGTCGTACCAGTTGACCGCGCCCGGGTCGATCGAGAACTGCCCACGCCACTGGGGCTTGGTGAGATCCTCCCAGGATTTCGGTGCGGTCAGGCCCTTCTGGCTGAGCACCTGCGGATTCCAGGAGAGCACGGTGGTGACGGCGTACACGACACCCTGGTAGCCGTCGGGCAGGCTGAGCCCGGCGGGCAGCGGCGCGGCGTCGACCGGCTTGTAGGGCTGCAGCGCGCCCGCCTGCAGGAGCTGGGCGATCTGCGGGGAGTCACCGGAGACCACGTCGGCGTTGTACTTCCCGCCGCGCTGCTCGGTGATCACGCGGGGCGGGATCTTGTCGGCACTCAGCCGCAGCGCGTTGACCTTGACCTTCGGGTAGATCTTGTTGAACGACGCGATGATCGGCGCGACGTCGGCGTCGGCGAAGGTGGTGTACCAGACCACCTCGCCTTCCCTCGCCGCGACCTCGGCGAGCTGCTGCGGGTTGCGTTGGTCGGCCGTCGTCTGGGCCGCGTCGGAAGAACTGGCCGCGCCGGAGCCGCACGCGGCGGCCATCGTCAACGCCAGGCCACCGGCGAGGACGGCCGAGACGGTCCGGCGGGTGCTTCGCCTCTTGTGCATTGCGGTTCCCTCCGGTGAGCGGACCGCCGCCGGGAACAAGGCGGGCTCACCACGATGTGAGTGCGGAACTGTCGCGGAGCTTCGGGTGCCGACGGGCCCGGTGCCTGAGGCCACGGGCCGTTCGGTTTGAGCAGTATGGACCTATGGTATGACCATTTGTCAACCGTTGACGCCGATGCTGGTCCGGATCGAAATCCTGGGCCCACGGATCCATTTCGGACGGTGAGCGCAGGGCGGGACGGCCCGTGCGCGGTGGGTGCCGGCGGGCGCGTCCCTGCGGTGAAGTTCAGTCATTCTGCCAAAATCCGGCGGAAACCGTAGGGCCGAATGGCGGATTACCTCAGCGGGTTCACACCACCACCTCGGTCATGATCCCGGCCGGGAAGATCTCGTCGGCGGTGGCGAGCCGGTGCGCGATGCCCTGCTGGGCTGCGTAGGTGAGCAGCTGTTCCCAGGTGGCGCGGTTGGGTTCGATGCCGAACGGGAACGGGTCTCCGCCGAAGAGGTCACGCATCTCGCGGCCGTAGGTGGCGAGCCAGGGGAGCGGGTAGCGCGAGACGGCGGGGTCGAGCAGTCGTTCGACGCTGCGTTGTTTCGACTCCAGGAAGGCGTTGTAGAGGTTGCGGGCCACCCACGGGTGCTCCTCGATGATCCGCCGGCGCATCGCGATCAAGTGCATGATCGGCCAGATCCCGGCGTCGCGGAAGTAGTCCTGTTCTTTGTCGCGGTAGTCCGGGAAAAGGCGCACCACGTCGGGGTGGCCTTCGAGGAAGCACGTCGGCGGCCGGGCGATGATCGCGCAGTCGAGGTCGCCCGCGGCGAGCAGGTCCGACAGGGACCGGTCGGCCACGCGGGTGAGCCGCACGCCGGGCGGCAGGTTCAGCTCCACCTTCTCGACGCGGCCCGGGGCGTTCGCGCCGGCCTGGTACCACTCGATCTCGTCGAGTTTGACGCCCATGTCGTTGTGCAGCCAGCCCCGCATGTACACCGCCGCCGAGTGGGCCCACTCGGGCGAGCCGACCTTCTTGCCGCGCAGGTCTTCCACGGAGCGGATACCGCTGTTGCGGTTGACGTAGAACGAGCCGAACCGGAACAGCCGCGAGCAGACGACCGGCAGCCCGACGATGTCCGGCTCGTCGCGGGTGATCTGGGTGCTGAACTTGGCGAAGGACAGCTCGGCCACGTCCCACTCACGGTTCGCGGTGAACCGCGCGAAGATCTCGTGGTGGCTCAGCGTCGACCAGGTGTGGTCGATGCCCTGGGCGCGCACGGCGCCGGTGCGGAAGTCGCGGAAATGGTCGTAGTCGGTGGTCGCGATGCTGAGGTGGACGTCGCTCAAGGAAGCCTCCCGGAAGGTCGCGCTCTGGATTGGTAGGACAGTTAGGCCTATACTTCGGAGCGTACCCGGGCCGGGCGTCCGGGAGGAACATGTTCTGCCTCCGTCGAAAAGCGCCAAGGCGCGGGAAAGCGAGGAACGCATGGGCAAGAAGGGACGCGTGTTCGTACGTGGCTTGACTTCTGAGACCTACGGGCTCGGTCAGTTCCGTCAGGCCCAGCTGGCCGCCGAACGGGTCCGCGACGACTCGGTGGTGGTCGACGACGCGAAGGTCGGCCACTCCGGCGACTCTGAGAAGTCCCGCACGTGGTGGCGGATCGGGCCGGGAGACGAGGACTTCCTGACCCAGACGCTGCAGGTGCATTTCGTCGAACTGCCGCCGCACAGCTCCAACCGGGGACACGGACACCAGAACGAGGCGTCCTTCTACATCCTCGAAGGGGCAGGGTACGAGATCCACGACGACCAGCGGTACGACTGGAAGGCCGGGGAGCTGGTCTTCGTGCACACCGATTCGGTGCACCGCCACTACAACCCCTATGACGAAAAAGCCGTCGCGCTGGTGATGAAGGCCAAGTGCACGTGGATGTTCCTGGGCCTGTTGCAGCAGGGCCGCGGCGGTCCGATCGAGCGGCCGGACGAGTTCGGTGAGCGCGAGGACTGGTCGAGGATCTGGACCGACGGTGTGCTGGAGCGCAAGAAGGTGGTGCGCCAGGAGGACACGGTCTGGGAAACGACCCCGATGGGCCGCGTCCGTGTGCTCAACAGTCCCGAGCGGACGGACCTGCGCCAGTTCTCCGTCGACGTCTTCGAGCTGGACATCCCGGCCGGCAGCCACTCGGGCAAGCACTGGAAAATGGCCGACGAGGTCCTCTACGTGCTCGACGGCTCCGGCTATTCGCTGCACTGGGAGGTCCAGGAGGAGATCGCGGAGAAGTACTACGCGCGGGTCGCGAAGACGCCGACCCGGCACGAGATCACGAAGGGCGACACGCTCTACGTTCCGCAGAACACGATCGCCGTGCACTACGCCGCCGACGGTACCCCGCTGCGGTTGCTGTCCGCGCAGAACCGCATGTTCAAGCACCTCGGCTACGACAAGGTGCACTACTTCGAAAACGCTCCGGAGTACACCGGCGAACTGGCCGAAGCCGCCAGCGCCGTCTGATCATCCGTCGAAGGGGCCTGTCTCGTGAATTCACCGCGAGGCGGGCCCCTTTCGTTTCGACTGCCTGGGGGCGCGGCCCAGCGGCGGGGAGGAAGGTGCTGATGTCGGACCACGGAATCGGAAGTGTCGGCATGGCGGGGCTGGGGGCGATGGGCGCGCCGATCGCCCGGCACCTCGTCGGCGCCGGCCGGGACACGATGGTGTTCGACCGCAATCGCTCCACAGTGGACGAACTGGTCGGCGCGGGCGCGCGGGCGGCCGGGTCCACGGCGGAGCTCGGCGGGTGCGACGTGGTGCTCGTGATCGTTCCGTCCGATGAGGACGTGCTCGAGGTGTCGGCGGCCGTGCTGGCCGCGGCCGAGCCCGGATCCGCGTTGCTGATCTGCAGTTCGGTGACCCCCGAGACGTGCCACCGCGTCGAGGCCGAGGCCGGGGGAACCGGCGTGGCGGTGTTGGACGCGGCCCTCACCGGTGGCGTCCGCGGAGCGGAGAACGGCGAGGTCGTCCTGCTGGTCGGCGGCGAGGAAGCCGTGCTGGACCGCGTGCGCCCGGCGCTGGTGCCGTGGACGAAGGCGGTGCACCACCTCGGTCCGCTGGGCTCCGGCCAGGTCGGCAAGACGGTGAACAACCTGTGCCACTGGGGCCAGATCACGGCGATCGTCGAGGCGATGCGGCTCGGTCGCGACCTCGGCGTCGAGCCGGCGAAGCTGCGCCGGGCCCTGCTCGACGGGGTGGCCGCGAGCGCCACGCTCGCCCAGCTCGAACTGATGCGCTTCACCTGGTACCGCAAGGATCTGGCCAACGCGTTCCGCATGGCCGACGGTGTGGGCCAGGACCTGCCGGTGGCGCACACCGCCCGCGAGGTGATGGAGGGCATCACCGTCGCGGGCGTGGCGGAGCTGTTCGGCGGGCCGGTCGCCTAACGGTCGGGGTCGAGGGAGAGGTGGGCCGACCACTTCTCCTCGATCCGGCCGATCCGCCAGACCAGGACGGCGACGAGCCAGGTCGCGACGAACAGCCCGGCGATCGCGAAGCCGACGTTGTTCAGATCGAGGTCGGCGATCGCGGCCAGCGGGCCCGAGACGATCCCGAGCCGGTCGGCGAGGATCGACAGCAGTTCGATCGTCCCGATCACCAGCGCGACAGCCACGGAAAGCGCGGTCACGGTGAGGTTGTAGAAGACCTTGCGCACCGGCTTCGCGAACGCCCACCCGTAGGCGAAGTTCATGAAGCAGCCGTCGGCGGTGTCGAACAGCGTCATCCCCGCCGCGAACAGCACGGGCAGCACGAGGATTGCGTACCAGGGCAGGGCGAACGTGGCCGCGCCGGCCGCCAGCACGAGCAGGCCCACCTCGGTCGCGGTGTCGAACCCGAGTCCGAAGAGGACCCCCACCGGATAGATGTGCCAGGGCTTGCGGACCGCCTTCGTCAGGCCGGACAGCAGGCGGTTCAGCACTCCGCGCCGCGCCAGGTGCTCCTCGAGCTCGGCTTCGCTGAACCGCCCGTGGCGCATCTCGCGGAACACCCGCAGGATGCCGAACAGCACCACCAGGTTGACGATCCCGATGATGTAGAGGAACACCCCGGACACCGACGTGCCGATCAGGCCGGTCACCCGGTGCAGCGCCGACGAGTCGTCCGTGACCGATCCGGCGAGCGCGCGCACGCCGATCGAGAGCAGCAGGCACAGTCCGAACACGACGGTCGAATGACCGAGTGAGAACCAGAACCCGACCGAGAGCGGCCGTCCGCCCTCGGCCATCAGCTTGCGGGTGGTGTTGTCGATGGCGGCGATGTGGTCGGCGTCGAACGCGTGGCGCAGTCCCAGCGTGAACGCCGTGACGCCCAGCCCGACGCCGAAGAACCCGCCGCCGGCCAGCGCGTGGTGCTCCGGGGCCACGACGAGGCCGAGCACGCCCCAGCCGACGAGGTTCAGCAGCAGGACGACCGTGGCCATGCCGCCCAGCGACGCCCACTCGCGGCCGCTGAGCGCGACGCGGAGGCGCGCGAGCCGGTGGGATCCGTCAGCCGTCACGACGAGCCGCCAGCAGGCAGGTGTACAGGCCGCGCCAGGGCATTTCGACGTCGCTGAACCCGGCTTTCGCGAGGCCGTCGAGGTGGTCGGCCACCGACGGCAGGGCGTCGTTGTGCTTGTGGGCACCGGCTTTGTCGGAAGGCGGGATGAGCTGCTTGCGAACCGCGCGCAGCCGCGCGTCCCACACCGGGGCAGGCCCGATGTGGTCGAGGTTGAGCAACCAGCCGCCGGGCGCCAGGTGCTCGGCCGCCTCGTTGTAGAAGCGCGCCAGCCGCGCCGGGTCGAGGTGGTGGCTGGCCCTCGACGTCATCACCACGTCGAGGTCGCCGGGCAGCTGCGCGAGGTCCGTCATGTCGGTGAGCCGGTAGGAAACGCGGTCGGAGAACCGGGCGAGCCGCGCGCGGGCGGCGTCTTCCATCACGGTGGAGACGTCGGTCCAGATGCCGTGCGCGCCGGGGAAGAGATCGAGCAGGACCTCCAGGAAGTCACCGGGGCCGCTGCCGATGTCGGCCACCAGTTTCGTCCGCGGCCGGTCGCCCGCCACCAGCGTGGCGGCGATCCGCCGGGGCAGCACGAGGAATCCGACGAGGCTGTCCTGTTCCAGCCACGACGTCGCGACGGTCGGGTCGAGCCATTCGGACACGGGTGTTCCTTCGGGCACGGGCACTCCTCACAGGTCGGATGGGTTCGTGACTCGGCCGTGCTCCCGCCTGGAGTGCGGGAACACGGCCGAGGGGCCGGCTACTTGCGCGCGCCGTGCGTGGTGCCGGACTCGACGGCGGCGTCGAGGAGCTGCTTGCCCTCCTCGGGGGAGAGCTGCACGCCGTGGCGCTCGATGTTGTGCAGGCGCATGGTGCGCAGCAGTCCCGTGTCCTGGATCGCGAGGTAGCGCGCGGTGTCGTTCCCGTCGAGGTTGAAGTGCTGGTGCCACGCCCACCGCGGCGGCGCGAACAGCGTGCCCTCCTGCCATTCGACGACCTCGATCGGCTCGTCGTCGTAGTTGATGAGCGAGAAACCGTGTCCCTTGACCACGTAGAGGTAGGCCTCGGTGGTGTGGCGGTGGCGCACGGAGTTGTTGCCGGGCTTGAGCTCCGAGATGTGTGCGCTCAGCACCTCGTAGTCGGCGAGGTCGAAGTAGTGGCCGCGGTTGTTGCGCCACGGCCGGGCCGGCAGCTCCATCTTGCGCAGGTCGTCCTCCACGACCAGGCCCTTGTTGGGCGGGTGCTGCCGGTTGAACTCGTCGCGGGCCGCGATCTCGGAGGAATCGAGGTTCTTCTTCTCGCTGGCCAGGACACCTTTCAGGTACTCGTCACGCACTGCTGCTCTCCTTGTCGTACTCGCGGGGACTTCAGGGGTTTTCGGTGCGCCGCACCACGTGCCGCCACAGGGTCGCGACGTTGAACGCCCCGCCCAGATCGGGCAGGAGCGCCAGGTCCTCGTCGGGGATCGCCACCGGCTTCCCCCGGCCTGGGCGACGGCGAGGGTGTGCCGGGCGAGGGTGTCGACGGCGATGGCCTGCAGCACGGCCCGGGCCACCGCCGTTTCCGGGTCGCCGCCGGCGACGCTGACGAGCCCGTGTCCACTGAGGACCAGGACCGGTCGGTCGCCCATCGCGTCGGCCATCTGCCCGGCCAGGTCGTGGTCGTTCACCAGCACCGAGCGCGGCCACACGGGAATTCCGTCGGCGGCGAGCCGCGCAGCCGGGATGTCGTAGGCGCCGAACAGCGGCAGCCAGGGCAGCCCGGCGAGCGCCATGGTGACCACGGCGGGCGGGTGCGCGTGGACCACGGCTGTCGCCTCGGGGTGGCGCCGCAGCACCTCGGTGTGGATCGGCAGCTCGTTGGGCACGCTCCAGTCGCCGGTCTCAGGCGTGCCGTGCAGCGGCACCGGCCGGATGTCCTCCGCCGTCGTGTACCGGAGGCCGGACTCCCGGGGGCCGCGGCAGCGCACCAGCAGTTCGTCCGGCGATGTGCGGACGCTGATGTGGCCGAGCACGTGCTCGACGAGGCCGGTCGCGGCGAGCACCCGGCAGGCAAGCGCGACGGACTCCCTCACGGTGCCTCCTGACTGTTCCGAAGGTCTGGTCTATTGGTTAGTCCGAACGACGATATGACCATAAGGCGCTCTCCAGCTGCGGGTCAACCCTTCGGCGGGCGCTGCGACCGCGGGCGGTTCGGTGTTCCTGTGAGAGGATCGGAGCATGGAACCAGCAGGGCGGGGTGGATCCGCGGCGGCTCCGCGGGCGGACAGCGGGCTGTTCGACGTCGTGTCGTCGAGCCGGATGTCGGAGGTCATCGTCGAGCAGATCCGCTCGCTCATCCGCGCCGACAAACTGCGTTCCGGCGACCGGCTGCCGAGCGAGCGCGCCCTGTGCGAGCAGATGGGCGTCAGCCGCGTCACCGTCCGCGAGGCCCTGCGCGTCCTGGAGGCCGCCGGTCTCGTCGCGATCCGCGTCGGCGCCCGCGGCGGCGCCTTCGTCACGACCCCCTCGTCGACGACGCTCGGCGCGAACCTGGCCGACCTCGTGAACCTCTCGCCGATGACCGCGCCGGAGGTCATCGAGGCCCGGCAGGTGGTGGAGCTCGGCATCGTCGACATCGTGATCGAGCGCGCGACCGAGACCGACGTCGACGAACTGCGCGAGATGACCCGCGAGCACCAGGCGGCGCTCAAGCGCGGCGAGTACAGCATGGAGATGTCGGCCGCGTTCCACGTCCGCGTGGCGCAATGCACCCACAACGCCGCCATCGAGATGCTGGTGCACTCGTTCCACGGCCCGCTGCTCATGTCCCTGCGCGAGGCCCAGGTGGCCGCGCCGCTGATGGGCCACCGCGGCACCAGTGAGCACCGCGAGCTCGTGGAGGCCATCGCCGCCCGCGACGCCGAGAAGGCGCGCGAGATCATGGCCAAGCACCTCCGCCGGACCTCCCAGCGGATCGCCCGGGTGCAGGCGTCGCGGGAGAAGGGCAAGGACGCGTAGGGCGACCTACGCCGCGCTCTGTCCTCGGCGGGAGTTCCGCCGGATCACGGCGTGATTCCTCAGGGTCTGCAGTGGACGATCACCGCCTGTTCGGGACGATCGTCGGTTCCTGCACCCGCCCACGGGTCCGCTCCGGTCCGGGTTCTCTTGCCTACCATCCGTGATACTCGCAGGTAAAAGGTAGTGAACACGGCCTCGGCGGACCGTTGAGGCGACCCTTGTGCGTCCCGGGGCACTGGTCTAACCTCTGCTGATGCAGTCTTCAGACCAGTCCGAGCGGACCTCCTTGCCGCAGCGGCGGTACCTGCGCGTGGCTCAGGCGCTGCTGAGCGAGATACAGCAGGGGGGCTGGACTGCCGGGGCCCGACTTCCGTCGGACCGCGACCTCGCCGCGAAGTTCGAGGTGTCGAGGGCGAGCGTGCGTGAGGCGCTGTTCGCGCTGGAGCTGAGCGGTGCCATCGTGGTGCGGCACGGCGACGGTACCTACGTGGCCGACCTGAGCCGGGGGCTGTTCAAACGCTCCGGAAACGAGATCGGCTCGACGCCCGAGCACGTCATCGCCGCTCGGCTGGTGGTCGAGCCACCTCTGTCCCGCCTCCTCGCGGCGAGTCCGGGTGATCTCGACCTGGACAAGGTGCAGCACGAGCTCGACCTGGCCGCCCGCTTGATCGACGAGCCGGCGCAGCTACCCGACTTCGTCAACCACTCGATGGCGTTCCACGCCGACTTGGCCGCGATGTGCCCCAACCACATCCTCAGCCACTTCGCGCTGGAGCTGGTCGAGATCGACCGGCAGCCCCTGTGGGTCCTGATCAACCAGATCGTGCTGCAGGACCGCGAAAATCGCCTCAAGCTGGTCAACGATCACCAGCGCATCCTCGACGCCATTCGCAGTGCTGGTCCTCGCGGTGCCGAGGATGCCATGAGGGATCACTTGCGGCTGAACAAGGAACAGCTCTTCCCCGGGCACGAGGGGGTCGAGTGGCCAGGTCTCTGACCGAATCCGGAAGAGGAATCAATGACTGACAGCGTCACGGGAAAGTACGTCCAGGTCACCTACGATCCCGCGAACCCGCCGGCGGACGGCCTGTTGCTGAGTGCGGCCGACGTCCCCGAGATCCAGAACTGCCTCGGAGTGGTGACGATCCCCGCGGGATCACCCAGGACGGACACGATCGCGCACGCCACTTCCGAGGTCATGTACGTCGCCCAAGGGACCGGGCAATTGCATACCGACCAAGGAGTTCTGGACTTCGAGCGAGGCCAGGCGATCTTCATCCCGGCGGCTTCGTGGCACGCGCTCGAGAACACCGGCAGCGAGGACCTCGTTTCCGTGTTTTCCTTCCCCTCTCCTTCGCGGCCGTCAACGCGCGCCAAAAGGGTTTCTTGAGGATCTGATCGACAAAACTCGAACGTAGGAAGTGGAATCATGGCATTCGATGCGAAAGCCGCCATGGGCAGAAAACCCAGGTCACTTGGTGACATCATCGATGACATGGGGCTCACCCGAACCCATTACCTGGCGCTCACTCTGGTGGTGCTGGGCGGCCTCTTCGAGGTTTTCGAGCAGCTCATTCTCTCCGCGCTCGGGCCCTCTCTCCAAAAAGATCTCGGCATCGATGCTTCCGCCTTGGCGTTGCTCTCCACGGTGAGTCTCATCGCGATCGTGATCGGCGGAATCACCGGCGGAGTGATCGCGGACCTGCTGGGCCGCAGGAGCCTGCTGGCCGTGAGCCTGGGAATCTACTGTCTGGGCTCGGTGCTGTCGGCCCTGGCGCCGAACTCGACCGTGCTCGGGGTCACCCGGGTCGTGACCGGCCTGGGAGTCGGCGGCGAGATCGCCGTCGGGCTCACCTACCTGTCCGAGCTGACGCCGACCAAGGTCCGGGGCGTGTTCGTGTCCCTGTTCAACACGATCTCCGCGGGCGTCGGCTTGTTTCTGGCCTACGCCTACACGTTGCTCGTGATCGGCCCGATCGCCTCAGCGGTCGGCGCGGGCGACAACGACTGGCGGTGGGCCTTCGGCCTGCTGGGCCTTCCGGCTGTCTTGATCTTCTTCTTCAGGCGGTATCTGCCCGAGACGCCCGCTTACCTCTTGAGCCGGGGCAAGATCCAGGAGACGAACGAGGCTCTCACGCGGCTGGCGACCGGACGGCTGCGCCTGCGAAGCGGCGAAGTCCGCCCTTACGTCGACAGCCAGACCGCTGCCGTCTCGGAGAGCGCGCAGGGCGACGGGCCTCCGGCTCAGGCGTTGAAGAGCGTGCTCACCAAGCCACTTCGCCGGCGCACCATCGCCTTGGGGGTCGCGGCCTTCCTGGCGTGGGGCGCGGAGTTCAGTGTGGTGCTGCTGATGCCCATCATGCTGGTCGACCGAGGTTATTCGGTGCAGGGCAGCGTGACGTTCACGATGCTGCAGAACCTGGGCGGTCTCCTCGGCTGCGCGATCGCGTCGTACGGCGGGTTCGCCATTTCACGCCGGACCGTGGTCTGCGTGGGCGCGGTGTGCGCAGCCGTCGCCGTGCTCGCCTTCGCCGTTTTCGCTCAAGGTGATGGGCTCATCCTGACCCTGGGGTTCGTGTTCCAGATCTTCGTGCTCCTGGTCAACACCACCATCTGGACGTGGGCGCCGGAGCTCTTCCCGACCCGGGTCCGCAGTTTCGGCACGGCTGTCGTCGTCAACACCGGATTCGTCGGCGGGGCGCTGCTGCCGTTGATCGCCAGCTCTCTGCTGCAGGGTGTCGGCGAGTTCTGGGTGTTCGCGATCGTGGCGGTGATGTATCTGGGGTTGGGGCTGGCGGCGCTGTTCGTCCCGGAAACCCATCGGGTTCCCCTCGAGGTTCTTCACGGATCCGGCAAGTAAACGAAAACTTCGTGAGTGAGGATTTGGTTCGATGCAAGATCTTCCGAGCAACCTCAGCCGAGACCTGGTCGGCTACGGCAAGGACGTTCCGGTTGTCCGGTGGCCGGACGACGCCAAGGTGGCCGTCAATCTCGTCGTGAACTACGAGGAGGGCTCCGAGTACTCCCACGAGATGGGCGACGGTGCGAACGACAGCCTCGCCGAAGTGGAGTACGCGTTTCCGGCTGATTTGCGGGATCTGGCCAAGGAATCGATGTACGAGTACGGCAGCCGGGTCGGCGTGTGGCGACTGCTTCGCCTCTTCGACGAGTACGACGTCAAAGCCACCTTTTTCGGCTGCGCGGTGGCCTTCGAACGCAATCCGGAGGTCGCGACGGCGGCCCGGGAAGCCGGGCACGACCTGCTCGGGCACGGGTGGCGCTGGGAAGAGCACTGGCGCCTGTCGCGCGAGGAAGAGGCGGACCGGATCAAGAAAGCCGTCGCGTCCTTCAAGCAGACGTGGGGCGAAGCGCCCAGCGGCTGGTACTGCCGCTACGGCCCCTCGATCAACACGCGAGAACTGGTCGTGGAGCACGGCGGATTCCTCTACGACTCGGACGCCTACAACGACGACCTGCCCTACTACGTCGACGTGAAGGGAGTCCGGCAGCTCGTCGTCCCTTACTCGCTGACCTACAACGATATTCAGGGAACCCGCTCACCGAGCCTGTTTCTCGACTACCTGAAGCGCGGCTTCGACGAACTGTGGCTCGAAGGCTCGCGGGGCCGGCCCAAGATGATGTCCATCGGCCTGCACCCCCGGCTCGTGGGGCAGGCGGCGCGGACGGGTGCGCTGCGGGAGTTCATCGAATACGCCCAGGCCAAGGGTGGAGCCTGGTTCGCCCGGCGGGCCGACATCGCCCACTGGTGGAATGAGCACTCGGCGGAGTTCGCGTCTGGGCAAGCCTAGGTACGCACCCGGAGCCGAGGCTGAGGCCTGAGGACGGGTCTTTCGGTGGCAGGATGGGAAGTTCGGTCAACTCGTCCGGCGAATCGGAAGTCCCGTCCTGGGACGCCGCCCGACGTCGACGTCATCCCCGTTGGCGGAACCTTGATCCCAGTCAGGCCGATCTGCCAGACGGTGACGATCCGGGCCGAGGACGCGCAGGAGTTCGCCCGGGTCGCGGTCGACCCGCGCCGCAGGCCGGGATCGTCGGAGGCGATCGCGGGGGAGCGCCGCGCTGTCGACCGGAGCTCGACGCGAGCGGCAGTGGTGTCCGCTTCACGGTGCTGATCACCCGTTTGCGTGAAATGGGGCCCGTTGCGCGGAGCTGTGTCGGCGGGGCTGGCCGCGCTGCTGGGTGTGGTCGGCGCGCAGCCGGCCGGCGCGGCTGGTTCGGCGTACGCCGCCTGGGACTTGCGGTCCGGCGAGGGTTCAGTGACGGTGCCGGTGGCGGGGTTCCCGGCCGGTGCCTTCTCGACCGACACGACCTCAGCGGTCGCGACGAGCGGCGGGACCCGTACCTCGCGGCGGACACGCCGTTCGGACGCGTCTTCGGCAGCTCGCGCGGCCGGCCCTACGTGGTGATCCGGCCGGCTGTGGGCAGCGCGCCGTCGACGACCACGATCGGCTTCGCCCGCCCGACTCCGGCGTCGAGCTGGGGTTCGCGCTCGGTGACGTGGACGCCGACACCGTGCAGGTCGGCGCCACCAGTGCGGATGGCGGCCGCGTCGACGTCGCCGCACTCGGTTATCAGGGTGCCTTCAACTACTGCGGCGGCACGCCCAAACCGGCGTCGTGTGGCAGCGGGAGCGCCGGCGACCTGCCGGCGTGGGACCCGGGCACCGCGACGTTGCGCGGCAACGGGCCCGACACCGAAGGCGCGAGCGCTGGTTCCGGCCGACCGCGGCGATCTCCTCGCTGACCCTGCGGATGACGGTGCTGACCGGGCGGCCCGTCTACCAGCTCTGGATCGCCGCTCTCACGCGGACGGTGCGCGGCGCGCTGACCGGCGGGTGCGCCGGCCGGCCGCGGGCACGGTGCAACTGCTGAACGACAGCGGCGCGGTGCTCGCCGAAACCACCTCCGAGCCCGACGGCAGCTACGCCTTCACGTCCGTCGCACCGGACGACTACCAGGTCCGCGTCGTGCCGGCGGAAAGCTTCACTGTGGACGGTCGCGCCACCATTCCGGCCGACACGACGAACGCCGACGTCCCCGACATCGACATCACCCTCACCTGCGGGACGAAGCCACCCACGACCGCGCCGCCACCCACGACGCCCCACCCACGACGATGCCACTCACGACCGCGCCGCCACCCACGACCGGCGTGCCCACCACGACCACCACCGGCGAGCCGACTTCCACCGAGACCACGACAACGACCAGCGGCATCGTCGGCCCGACCAGGACCCGCACCACCCCGAGCGGACCACTCGCCGCCACCGGCACCTCGGCCGGTCCTTGGCTCGGCGCGGTTTTCTGCTCGTAGCCGTGGGGACGGGCCTGCTCGCCCTCACGGCTCGCCGGCGCCGCGCCCGCTGATCTCTCTGCGCCGGGCCACGCCCGGCCCGTGCCGGACGGCACGACATGATCTGCGCCGTCGCCGAACACCGTAACGTCCACATCGGACAGACGGCGGGGAGGTTCTGTGCCCGCCGGGACGGTGCGTCAGAGCACGGCGAGCCGGTCCACCAGCAGCTCCACTCGCTGTTCGGTGTGCTCCGGCGGCAGCCGTCCCGCCCGGGTCAGGGTGGCCAGCCCGTGCAGGGCCGCCCAGAACACCTCGGTGAACAGTCCCGGGTGGACGCCGTCGCCCGCGACCTCTCCGAGGCTCTCCAGCAGGGCCGCGAAGGCGTCTTTCAGTGGCTCCGGGCTGTCCTCGTTCGCGAACGCCAGGCCGCCGTCGAGCTGGAACATGGCGTCGTAGACCGCCGGGTTGCGCCCAGCGAAGTCGAGGTAGGCGCGCGCGAGGGCGGTGACCCGGGCGCGCGGGCCGGCCACGGCGGAGGTCGCGGCCCGGAGTGTCGCGGCCATCTCGGTGGCACCTTCAAGGGCGACGGCGCCGATGATCTCGCGCTTGCCGCGGAAATGGCTGTAGAGGACCGGCTGGCTGTACTCGATGCGCTCGGCGAGCAGGCGGGTGGTGACCGCGTCCCAGCCCTGCTGCTCGGCGAGTTCGCGGGCCGTCGCCACGATGAGGCGCTCGCGGTCCGCCCGTTCGCGCTGCTTGCGTTCCTGTACCGACATGAAGTGATGCTAGCACCGCTAGACAATCGAGCGGCAGTAGTACTAGCGTCGATCAGTCATCTAGCAACACTAGATTCCGGGAAGGTCACCATGCTCAGTGCACTCGAGGTGTTCACCACCGTGGTCGTCGGCCTGATGGTGGGGGTGGAGTTCTCCGTCGCCTTCGTCATCAACCGGATCCTCGACGGGCTCCCTGGCGACAGCGGCCAGCTCGGCCGCGCCCACGGCGGCCGGATGCTCGGCGCCCTCATGCCGTTCTGGTACATCGGCTCGGTGGTCCTGAGCGCGGTCTGGGCCATCGCCGGATGGCGGCACCCTGGCACCGGCCTCGTCGTCATCGGTGCCGCGTTGCTGATCGTGAGCGTGATCATGTCGCTCCTGCTGCTCGTCCCGATCAACAACCGGGGCAAGACGTGGACCCCCGAGAACCGGCCCGAGGACTGGAGGGAGCAGATGAACCGCTGGGACCGCTTCCACTACGTCCGCGTCGCCGTCCTCATCGCCGCCTTCGCCCTGCTGGTCGCCGCCCTCACCTGAGCCACGAGCTCTGACCACGCGATCGCCTGCACGGCGCGATGATCCACCGCAGCGCCGCCGAGCACCGCCGGTCGCCGCAAGGGCGGCTGCTGAGCAGATACGGGTTCGAGCACGTCCTGGCCGTGCCGTTGATCCGGGACGGCCGGATGTTCGGGATGATCACCCTGTCCGGGCGGACCGGGCGGCCGGTGTTCGGCGGGCCGGAGCAGCAGGTCGCGGATCGGCTGGCGCGGTTCGTGGCGGTCGCGCTGACCAACGCGGGAGCGTACGAGGCCACCGCGGGCCTGGCCGGTTTCGAGGAGAAGGTGGCGCTGAAGACGGCGTCGCGGGTGGCCGAGATGCGCACCACGCGGCTCGGCGACGACGTGACGATTCAGGTGCCGGGATCGCGCTAAACACTGTGAAGCAGCACCTGAAGCACGTCTACCGCAAGCTCGGCGCCCGGTCCCGCCTCGAGGCGATGTGCCGCACCGAACGTCTGGTCCGGCCCGGCTGCCCGGAATACCACCTGAGGGTTATGGCCACGGCCGCTCTCGCGGAACAAGGTGGGGCCGGGGTCTCGAAACCGGCCCCGCCCATTTCGCGAGAGGACGATTCGAGTGACGCACGACGTCGGTGGGGCAGTGCAAACGGACCTGGTGATCACGGCGGGCGCGATCGCGACGATGGACGCGACCCGCCGGATCATCCGCCACGGCGCGGTCGCCATCGCCGGCAGCCGGATCGTCGCGGTCGGCAAACGCGACGAGATCCTCGCGGCCTACGCGCCCGCGAAGCTGATCGACCGGCCGGGCGGTCTGCTCACGCCCGGCCTGATCGACTGCCACCACCATCCGGCGGGCGCGTTCCTGATCAGCGGTGTCGTCGACGAGCAGCTGCAAGTGAACCGCCTGAAAGAACGCGTCATCCCGCACGAAGACCAGCTGACCGAAGACGAGGCCTACATCGCGGCCTCGGCGAGCTTCGCCGAGCTGATCCGCCACGGCACCACCTGCTTCGCCGACGGTGCCGGGCCGCGCACCGCCGCCACGGCGCGGGCCGCGCTCGACATCGGCATCCGCGGTGTGCTCGCGGCGAAGTCCGGTGACCAGGCCGGGCCGTTCGGCGGCAGTGTCCCGACCGCCGAGGAATGCCTGGCCGAGGCCGACGACATCCACGACCGGTTCCATGGCGCCGGCGACGGCCGCCTGAAGGTCTGGTACGACCTCGACATCCCGCCGGCCGTCAGCGATCGGTTGCTCGAGGGCGTCGTCAAGCGGGCGGCCGAACGCGACACCGGCATCCTCGGCCACTTCATCGGAGCCCGGACGGACGCGCGCCGCAACCCGGACCTCGAGCGCTACCAACGATTCGGCGCGCTCGACCAGCGGCTGCTCCTCGCCCACATCGCCTGGTTGCCCGAAAGCGACATCGAATTGCTGAGCACCTCGGATGTGTCGGTCGCCCACTCGCCATCCGCCAGTCTCACCGGCGGCAACGGCTGGGTCGCCCACGGCGTGATCCCGGAGCTCGTGGCCGCCGGCGTGAACGTCACGCTCGGCACGGACGGCGCGGCGATCAGCCGTTTCCTGGACCTGGTGCGGGTGATGTACGTCGCGGCCGCCGCGCACAAGGACGTGCGCCGCGACCCCCTGATCATGGGTGCGCACTCGGTGTTCGAAATGGCGACGGTCAACGCCGCCGACGCGCTCGGCTGGTCCGCCGAGATCGGCTCGATCCAGCCCGGCCGCGCCGCCGACCTGGTGGTCTTCGACGCGACCGGCCTGTCCTGGTTCCCGAACCGGCTGGCCAACCCGATCGCCGACCTCGTCTACTCCGGCAGCGGCACCGACGCCGAGACGGTCGTGATCGACGGCCGCGTGGTGCTGGAGGACAAGCAGCTCAAGACAGTCGACGTCGAACAGCTCACTCGCGAAGTGGACCGCGCCGCGGACACGGCGCTGGGCCGCCTCGGCCTCCGGTCGGCGCCCCGGTGGCCGGTGGAATGACGGGCTGCGGATAAATAACACCTGAAGGGTATGGCGAGTCGGCATTTCCCGGCGCGAAAATATCCGGGAACTGACTTGGTTTCATACCAGCCGTGTTCACTATGAGGAATGAGTTCTTCCGTGGACGAAAACGTCGTCAAGCCCAATCCCATTCGGGACTCGGCCAACAAGCTCAAGCTGAGCATCTTCGGCATGAACGGCGGGGGTGCTTCCTTCACCTTTCACCCGGACCGGTTCTCCGGCGACTGCGAAGCCACCGCACGATTGGCGAAACGGGCGGACGAGCTCGGCATCGAAGGGTTCGTCTCCGCGTCGCGCTGGCACCCCTTCGGTGGCGACGGGCACTACTCCGGTGACGTCATGGAGACCCTCAGCTGGGCCGGTGCCGTCGCCTCGATCACCGAGCGGATCAGCGTCATCAGCACCGTGCCGATCACACTCGTCAACCCGGCGTTCGTCGGTGTTCGACAAACTGTGGTCCTCGACCGAGAGCTTCGATCTCGAGAACGAATCCTTCACGGTCAAAAACGCGATTTCACAACCGCGTCCCCTGCAGTCCCGGCCGGTCCTGCTGAACGCGGGCGGCTCACCACGCGGCCGCCACTTCGCGGCCCAGCACGCCGAAGTCGCCTTCACCATCCCGGACGACCCGGATCCCCGCGCGGTCAAGGCCGGGCTACGGCGCCTACCCCCTCGTCGGCACGGCGACCGACATCGCGACGCGCATGGGCGAACTGTCGGACGCCGGCGTCGACGGCCTGATGCTGCTGTGCTTGGCGTCGGTCAGTCGCAGTAAGATCAACTGGGCACGTTCCGTCACTTGATGGAACCCAGAGTAGGGGGAGCTGGATGCTCGAGGCCGTGATGCGGTCATGACTGCGCCGCGCCGCGATCTGCGGTTGATGCAGCAACAGGCCGGAGAGGTGGACGGCCGGCTCGCGGCCCCCAGGCGCACCGCGAGGTCGGCCGATCAGCTGGTGCCGCAGTTCCTCGACTTCTGCAAGCAACTGCGCCGCCGCTTCCCGACCGGGAAGCTCTACCTGGTCAGCGACAACTACGGACCACACGGCAAGGCCGAGGTCCGGGACTGGTGCGCGGCCAACGACATCGAACTGATCTACACACCCACCAACGCGTCCTGGCTGAACTGGATCGAGTGCGAGTTCACCGCGGTCCGCTACTTCACCCTCGACGGCAGCGACTACCCCAGCCACGCCGCCCAGGAAGCCGCCATCACCGGCTACCTCCGCTGGCGCAACCGCCACAGCCACCCCAAACGCCACTTCGCCATCAACTCCAAAATCCGCCGCCCCGATTACCTACCCAACGTTGCTTGATACGGCACTAGGACACTCGCCGAACTGTCGGTGGACGGCCTGAAGAAGGACGGCAAGCTGGATCCATGGACCGAAACGTCGATCGCCGGCCTCCCCGCAGTCGTCTACCACGTGTTCCGGCACATGTACGAGTGCTCCGTCTCCGTCCAGGTCACCCATGACCAGATGCTCACCTTCGACATCCAAGGCAAGGACCTACCCGGCAGCTACTGGAACAACGACCGCTGCGGCGGACTCTCGAAAATGGCCGAATTCGTGATCGGCAACCTCCGGCAAAACTGAAACACCCGGCACCGAGACATCGCCCTGCCGAATGCGAAACGACGTCGTACGCGGACTGCGCTCCGCCTTCTGCGGCCGGGATGTCGACGACCGTATTCCAAGATCACGACACCTCGCTGCGTCGGCAGCGTGAAGTGTCCGAAGAGACGAACCCGATGCCCCGGCCGGGGTCGTTCATGCGGGAAGGGTGTCTCCGGGAAATCCGTGGCACGGGTGAACCTCGCAGCGCATCATCCCGGCTCGCACGCAGGGGTCCTCGGCCATGATCTTCGTGGCTTCTTCGGCCGGCACGGTCATGATCGCGACGCCGGCCATGGTGTCGGAGGCGACCGGGCACAGGATCGCGATCACCCCCTCGGCGCGCAGCGACACCATCCGTCGCTGGTGTTCGAGTTCGATCGCGTCCGCACCGTCGATGGTCCGCGCCGGCGTCCACTGAAGGAGCGCCAAGCTGTAGGGCTTCGCGGTCGCGGCCAGGGCCCGGATCTGGTCGTCGGTCACGGTCGTGGTCACGATGTCTCCTTACTTGTCGAGGCGTTCGGCCAGCGAGACGATGATTCCTTCGGGCCCGCGGATGTAGGCCATCCGCCACACGCCCTCGTAGTCGGCGATGTCTCCCACCAGGCCGTAGCCGTCGGCTGCGGCGTGGTCGACGGCGGCGTGCAGGTCGTGCACCTCGAAGGCGACGTTGCGCAGGCCCAGCTCGTTGGCCTGCGCGGCCGGCGAACCCGGCAGATGGTCCGGGCGCGTGAAGCTCGAGAGTTCCAAGGTCGTTCCTCCGCCGGGCGGTCGCAGCATGACGATCTCGGTGCGGGCGCCGGTCATGCCGATCACCGTGTCCAGGAACTCGCCTTCGACGGCCATCTTCGGGTCGGCCTCCAGCCCGAGGCTGACGAAGAACGCGGTCACGGCGTCGAGGTCGGCGACGGTGATGCCGACATGGTCGAAGCGCCTTACGAAGGTCATCTGATCCGATCGGGACGTCATGGCGGTCACCCTAACGAGGATCGAGGGCTGGTGAGGGAGCTTTCCGCAGGAACCACGTTCACCGAGACCGGGACAGAGCCGGCGGCTTCACCGGGCGGCTTGGACTGCAAGTCGATGCGGTCGCGGCGTTACCGCCGAGGAGGTGGCGACGATGTCGTCCGTCGTGGGCGAGTTCGTCACCGAGACGTTCGAGAGCTGGCTCTTGCCCTGGGGCTTCGGTATCCGGACGTTTAGGGTGCGGTCTTCTGCGCCTCTCCCTGCGCTGGTTTCCGGCGGCCCGTCGTGATGCCGAGTTCGCTTCCGCGCGCGTACTTCGTCGCGGGCACGCTGGAGCCGTTCTTCCACGAGAACGCGACTCGTTGGGCGGCAGCATTGCGCGAAGCAGGCGCGGACGTCGTCATGACGGAACGGGTCGGATCGCACGGCGACGTGTTCTGGCGACAGGAGTTCCCGCTGATGGTGGCCTGGGCGTTCGGGCGATGAGGCGTGCGATGCTCAGTCCGACGTGCCCTCGGGGCTGATTCAGCTCGTGTGAGCGGCGGGGTCAGTCCGTGAGCTCGGCGGGTTCCGCGATCACGTCGACGAGGGCGCTGTTGCGGAGGACGGTGACTTCCATCTGCCGGCCGATGGCTTCGGAGAACAGACGTTTCTGGAGTGACTGGGCGTCGGGGAGCTGGTCGCCGTCGACGGCGAGGACCAGGTCGGCCGGCTTCAGTCCGCTGCGGGCGGCGGGGCTGTCGTCCACCACCTCGACGATGCGCAACGCGGTGCGCTGCCCGAATCGTTCGGCTTGGACCGGGGTCAGGGGCGCCGGCGTGGTCACCAGGCCGAGGTAGGCGCGGCGGACTCGGCCGTCGTGCATCAGTGCGTGGACGATGCGGTGGGTGGTGGTGTTGATGGGGACGGCCAGCCCGAGGCCGAAGCCGGCGACGGCGGTGCTGATGCCGATGATCCGGGCGTGGCTGTCGGCCAGCGCGCCGCCGGAGTTGCCGGGGTTGAGCGCGGCGTCGGTCTGGATGACGTTCTCGATCAGCCGCGCGGCGGTGCGGGTGCGGGCCGGAATGCTGCGGCCGAGGGCGCTGACCACTCCGGCGGTGACGGTGCCGGCCAGGCCGAGCGGGTTGCCGACGGCGACGACGAGGGAGCCGACGAGAAGGGTGTCGGCGTCGCCGTATTCCGGTGGGGCGGGGATTTCCCTGTCGGCGCGGATGACGGCGATGTCGGAGAGGGGATCGCTGCCGACGACGTCGAAGCGCGCGACGGTGCCGTCGGCGAACTCCGCGGTGCCGTGGTCGCCACCGGAAATGACGTGTGAGTTGGTAATCAGATGGGATTCGGCGGTCAGGACGACGGCCGACCCGGCGGATTCCCCGTTGCGGGAGCGGACGGCCAACGCCGCCACGCGGGGTGTGAGCTGCGCGGCGACGGAGGTGACGATTGCCGAGTAGGCGTCCAGCGGGTCCGGCTCCGCGTTGTCGTTGTTCATATCGTGCAAACGCATCGCGGCGGGCGCCTGATTCCGTGGTTCACCGTCAGCGAACGGCCCGGTCGTCCCGCCCGTCGGCGTTCCGTAGCGGGCTTGAAGACCGGGCCGGCGTGAGTGAAGATCGAGGCATGCTCGGTGACCGATGGGGTGTCAGCGACAGCGAGATCGTGCGCTCCTACCCATGCGACGACTTCGTCACCTCACCCGCGCTGCAGGCCTGGCGGGGCGTGGGTGTGCGGGCGCCTTCGGAAGCGGTGTGGCCCTGGGTCACACAGGTGCGGCTTGCCCCCTACTCATACGACTGGATCGACAACCTGGGCCGCCGCTCACCTCGCGAGCTGGTGGATCTCCCCGAGCCGCACGTCGGTGAAAAGTTCACGACCGCCGGCGGGCGCAGACTGGGCCGGATCGTCTCGGTCGATCCCGGGGAACAGCTGACCAGCGTCATCATGGGCGCCTACATGTCCTACGTCCTCGTGCCACAGGATCCCGACAGGACGCGCCTGCTGTTCAAGCTTGTCATGCAAACCAACCGCTGGGTGGCTCGCGGGCTGTCCGTCGGCGACCTGATCATGGCCCGACGGCAGTTGCTCAACCTGAAGCTCCTCGCGGAGCGGCACCGCGCCGAAGTGTGAATGCAGCGAGGAGGGCTCCGGGAGTTCGGCGCGCAACCGGCTGGCTGGGCTGGTCACCGCGATCGTCGCCGACCAGGTGATGGCGCAAGTCGAGTTCCAGTGCGGCCGCGACGGCGTGGTGTCCCTGATGAGCACCGAGGCGGTGCGGGAACTCCGCCTCGAGCCCGGTTCGCCGGCCGTCGCGGTGATGTGTCGTGATTGCGGCGCGCGGGCTGTTCGGGGCTGTCGTCCGTACCACTCGGTCGGTAGTCTTGCTCCCTCGGCGACGCGGCGGGAGGAGGCGCGATGCGACGTGGCTTCGGGCTCAGGTTCCTGGTAATCGGTGCGGTGGCTGTGGTGGCCGCGTGCGGGTCGTCGCCGCCGGCGCCGTCGGCTCCGGCGAGTGGTTCCGCCGTCCCGGTTGCCGGCACCTTGATCGTGAACGGGGCGGGCACGTTGGCCAAGCCGTTCACGGCGATGATCGCGGCGTTCAAGGCGCAGAACCCGGGCGTGGCGGTGCAGTCGCGCTTCGCCGGGAGCGTCGAGGTGATGCGGGGCATCGCCGAGCTGCACAACCCGGTCGACGTGCTGGGTGTAGCGGACTACTCGCTGATCCCGTCGAAGATGTACGGCGCGAACGGCGGCACGCAGTTCGCGAACTGGTACGTCGGGTTCGCCTCGAACCGCATCACCTTCGCCTACACCGACCAGAGCAAGGGCGCGGCCGGCCTCACGGCGGACAACTGGCACCAGGTGCTGGCACAGCCGGGGGTGAAGGTCGGACGGTCCAATCCGGACACCGACCCGTCGGGGTATCAGACACTGCAGATGCTCGCGCTGGCGCAGAACTACTACCACCAGCCGAACCTGTCGGCCGGGGTGCTGGCGAATTCGCCGCCCGAGACGATGGTCGGCACCGAGACACAGCTGTTGCCCGCGGTGTCCACCGGGCAGATCGACTACCTGGGGATCTACCGATCCGACGCGTTGCAACACCACCTGAAATTCCTCGACCTGCCGAGCCGGATCGACTTGTCCGACCCGGCGCAAGCCGCGACGTACGCGACGGTCAGCGTGCCGACGTCCTCAGGTGCCCGGACGGGCAAGCCGATCGTGTACGCGCTGACCGTGCCGACCAACGCGCCCAACGCGGAGGCGGGCCTGAGGTTCGTCGAGTTCGTGCTCTCCCCGGCGGGGCAGAAGATCATGCGCGACAACGGGTTCACCGTGGTCAGCCCGGCGGTCGCCGGTGCCGCCAACGGCGCGCAGGTGCCTGCCTCGGTGCGGCCGCAGACCGTGCCGGCCGAACTGCCTGAGGGCTGAATGAACGACACGGCCTCCCGCGAACGAGGACGGTGGAGTGCGATCCGGGTGACGCGGGGGCTGTTCCCGGCGCTGTTGTGGGTTGCCAGCGGGGTGCTGCTCGGGTTCATCCTGCTGCCCGTGCTCGGACTGGTGACGGCGACGTCGCCCGGCGGCCTCCGCGACGCCGCGGTCAACGAGGAGATCCGGGACGCGGTGCTGCTGAGCGTGCAGGACGCCGCTATCACCGCGGTGATAGCGACCGTGCTCGGTGTTCCGCTGGCCTGCTTGCTCGCCCGGCGGCGGTTTCCCGGGCATGCCCTGGTGCAGGCGATCGTGGATCTGCCGCTGGCGATTCCGCACACGGTCGCCGGGATAGCCCTGCTGTTCGTGTTCGGTCGCACCGGCTGGCTCGGCGCTCCACTGCAACCCGTGGGGTTGTCGTTCTACGGGACGCAGGCCGGGATCATCGTGGCGATGCTGTTCGTCAGCGCGCCGTTCGCCGTCAACAGTGCCCGGGTCGCGTTCGAAGCCCTGGACCCCAACGTGGAACGCGCCGCCCGGAGCCTGGGCGCCTCTCCGGGGCAGACGTTCCGGCGGGTCAGCCTCCCGCTGGCCTGGCGCGGAATCCTGACCGGCGCAGTGCTCGTGTACGCCCGCTCGATCAGCGAGTTCGGTGCCGTCGTCATCCTCGCCTACTACCCGGCCACCGCGCCGGTCGCGATCTACAACCTGTTCTTGTCCGCGGGGCTCGCCGAATCCGCATCGGCGGCGGTGCTGCTCCTGCTCGTCGCCCTGGCCACGTTTCTCGTGCTGCGCACGCTCGCCTCCGGGTGGCTCGTCGCCGGCACCACCCGGCCCAGGCGGTGACGCGTGCTTACCGTGTCCGACCTGCTCACCCGCGCGGGCTCCTTCCAGCTCGGGCCGCTGGACCTCACCGTTCGAGCCGGCAGCGTCCTGGTCGTGCTCGGGCCCTCCGGCGCGGGCAAGAGCGTGCTGCTCGACACCATCGCCGGGTTCCGCACCCCTCGACGCGGCCGGGTGCGCCTCGACGGCGAGGACATCACCGGCCGGCCCGCCGACCTTCGCGGGATCGGCGTGGTGTTCCAGGACGCCGCCCTGTTTCCCCATCTGTCCGTTCGCGACAATGTCGGCTTCGCACCCGCGTTGCGGGGACAGCGGCGCAGCCCGGAAATCGACGAACTGCTCGCCAGGTTCGGCATCGCGCACCTCGCCCGCCGCGCGCCACGCTCGCTCAGCGGCGGGGAACGGCAACGAGTCGCGTTGGCCCGAGCCCTCGCCGCCCGGCCGGCCGCGCTCCTGCTGGACGAACCCCTCTCGGCACTCGACCAGCCCGTCCGGGAGGAGCTGCGCGAGGTGCTGCGCGCGACGCTGCGCGACCTCGCCGTGCCCGCCATCCACGTCACGCACGACCGCGACGAAGCGCTCCGCCTCGCCGACGACCTGGCCATCCTCGACGCCGGCACCCTCCGCCAGACCGGGCCCGCGGACGAGCTCACGCGCCATCCCACCGACGCGGTCACCGCACGCCTGCTCGGCTGGGCCGCGCTCGGCCCCGCCCGCGAGGACACCGACTGCGTCCACGTCGGTGACCTGCCGATCGACCCCACGGTTCTCGGCAACGGCGCGGTTCTCGGCAACGGCGCGACACGGGGAACGGTGTACTACCGGCCGGAGGAAGTCCGCATCGGTGGTCGGGATCGCCTCTCGTACCACGCGCTTCGGGCGCGCGCTCAGGTCGTCGAGGTGGTCCGGACCGTGCCGCTCGCCCGGGTCTTGCTCGGAACCACACCACCGTTGACCGCGCTCGTGCTGCATCGTGACCTCGACGACCTCGACGACCTCGACGACCTCAGCGGCGAGGTGGAAGTCACCGTGCCCGGCCATGCGCTGCGCATCATCGAGGCCGGCACACCTCCGCCTCCGGCGTGACGTGTGCTGGGACGTCAGTAGCAGTGGGTGTCGAGCCGCGTTCGACACCGCCGGCCGACCCTCGTCCGAAGTGGACCGGCGGTGGAAAGCGGATCAACGGCGAGCGTCGTCCAGCGGAGTGAAGTCCCGTTCTGCCACGTAGTCCGGGCGGCGGGCCGGGGCGGCGAACGGTTCGACGGGCGTGTTCTCGACGCTGTTGAACACCACGAAGACGTTGGAGCGCGGGAACGGCGTGATGTTGTTGCCCGAGCCGTGCAGGACGTTCGAGTCGAACCACAGGGCGCTGCCGGCCGGGCCGGTGAACTGGTCGATGCCGTGGGGGCGGGCCAGCTGTTCGATGTCGTGGCGGGCGGGGACGCCGATTTCCTGCTCGCGCAACGAGGCCTGGTAGTGGTCGGCCGGGGTTTCGCCGATGCAGGGGACAAATGTGCGGTGCGACCCCGGGATCACCATCAACCCGCCGTTGTAGGGGAAGTTCGTCGACAGGGCCAGGGACATGCTGACCGCGCGGGGCGCCGGCAAACCGTCTTCGGCGTGCCATGTCTCGAAGTCAGAGTGCCAGTAGAAGCCCTCGCCGGTGAAGCCGGGCATGAAGTTGATCCGGCTCTGGTGGACGTACACTTCGGACCCGAGAATCTGTCGCGCGCGATCCAGGACGGCGGGGTTCCGGACAAGCGCGCTGATGACCGTGCTGGTCCGGTGCACCTGGAAAACCGAGCGGACGGCGCCGGAGCGCTTTTCGCGGATCACTCGCGGGTCGTCGGCGGAGGAGTCGTCGGCGAGCCGGGCCGCCTCCGTTTGCAAGGAAGTCACCTCATCGGTGCCCAGCAGGTTTTTCACGACCAGGTAGCCGTGACGGTCGAAGCCGGCAAGGTCGTCCACAGTGAACGGTCCGGGTATTCGGCCCGGCCACACCGTGGGATCGGCGCGTGCCACCAGGTCGGCGGCATGCGGGAGCCTGGTGGGGTAGCGGTCTTCGGTCGTGCGTTCGGTCACCGTCATGGGCTGTCTCCTCGTCTCTCGGCCCCGAGTCTGCCCGGCCTCACGCACGGCAAAACCGCTTTGCCGCAGGGTATTTTTCACCGAGGCGGTCGACGAGAGCCCAGGCCGCGAGGAGGCCTGCCTGATGGCCGCACCACCACGCTTGCGGTCGCCGCTGCGACACTCAGGGGTGACCCCGGCCCTGCTCGATCACCCGCCGAAGGTCTTCGCCGGGGGATGGGTGGACAGCGCGGTCTGGTTGAAGGTGACGGCCACGCCGTGGCCCCGCAGGCGGGAGGCGTGCTGGTCGAGCTTCCAGCCGTCGATCCGCACGCCGAGGTCGGGGTGGCGCCGGGCCTGCTCGTCGGTCAGCTGCACGCGGACGGTGCTCGACTCGCCGCCGGCCAGGTTCAGGTAGTTGTCGCTGAACGTGGCCGGCAGGACGCGTTCGCCGGTCCGGGTGTCGTAGACCTGCAGGTGCAGCATCAGTGCCACGGCGTGGCCGATGTTCTCGACCTTCACGGTCAGGTCGAGCTCGTCCCGCCCGCGTCGCGCGTCGGCCACGACGGAGACGGCGGGCGCGGGCGCGGCGTCCAGGCTCGCGAATCCCGTGGGCCGCACCGGGTTCTCGACCCAGGAGAAGGTGCGGACCAGTTCCGTACCGTGCGAGTCCTTGAGGGACAGCCGGACGAAGGCGACGTCGTCGGGCGCGGTGTTGAGCTGTGGCGCGATGGTCCCGATCATGGTGTGGTCGGACGCGCCCGCCCCGGGAATGCGCAGGGAGGCGCGAGCGAACGCGGCCCCGTTCAGGGCGTAGAGAGTGACGTCGACGGTGCCCCGCACGGCCGCTCGGGTGTGATTGGCCACCACCACGTCGAGGGTCTGGCGGTCGAGGATCACGTTGACGCGCCGGCACGCGTGCTGGACCGCGTAGAACGCCGAATGCGCCTCGAGGTCGTGGGTGTACATCTGCCAGACGAAACTGGGCTGCGCGGGATTGGTCATCCACATGATGACTCCGGTGCGCGGGTAGGGCTTGCCCGGCGCGGCACTGAGCATGTTCGCAGCGTGCGCCTCGTAGATCGCCTTGATGCACTCGTAGTTCATCAGCTGCGACTTGCGGGCGAAGTCCGGGAGGTTCAGCACTTCGCCGTAGCGCTGCGCGGTGAGCTCGAGGTACCCGGCGCCGCCGCCGTTGCCCCCGTTTCCGTTGACATCGCGGTCGGCCCAGAAGTCGTCCGGATGCTCCCACGACGCCTCGGGGAGCATCTTCCGGATGAACTCCAGCGTCGGGATCGAGTACGAGCCGACCTCGTTGTGGAAGGGGGGCCATTTCGTGCCGTCGTTCAACGAAAAGTGGGTGCTGGGGGTGACCCAGTGGTACGGCCCGCCGGAGCTGTACCCGCCGATGGGGTCCTTGCCGGTGTCCCCGGCCGAGCTGGTCAGCGCCGCGCGTTTCGGGTCGAGCTCGGCCACCAGCGCGTCCAGGCCGTCGATGAGCGGCTGCGGCGGCGGGCCTTCGTTGCCACCGCACCAGAGCAGGATCGACGGGTGGTTGCGGAACCGCACGATGCAGTCGCGGATGTTGTCCAGGTCGCGGGCGACGTCCGCCGGCGGCGGGCCTTCGGTCGAGCAGAAGAAGTCCTGCCACACGAGAATGCCGTACTCGTCGCACGCCTCGAAGAAGTCTTCGGTGCTGCTTTGCCCGTTCCAGTTCCGGATCAGGTTGAGGTTGGCGTCGCGGTGCAGCCGCACCTGGTCGCGCAGCCGTTGGCGCGGAATGCGTTTGAGCGCCTCGTCCAAGCCCCAGTTGCCGCCCATCACGAGGATCGGCTGGTTGTTGACGGTGATCGCCAGGCCGTCGACGGTCGCGCCCGACGGTGACGTGACCGGCTTGGTGTACTCGATCCGCCGCACACCGAAGTCCACCGTCCGCTCGTCGCAGACCTGCCGGCCGGACTCCACCGCGATCGTGAACCGATAGCGGTAGGGGTCGCCGTATCCGTTGGGCCACCACAGCTTCGGGCGGTCCAGACGCAGGCAGGCGAGGTCTTTCGGCGTCAGCGTGACCGTGGACGTCCCGGCCGGCACGGTGACGGTCCGCTCGAAGTCGTGACCGTCGAGGGATCCCTTCAGCACCACCGCTTTCGCAGTGTCGAACGCGCTGTCGAGAGCGAGGTCGACCGTGACGTCGGCCGTGCGCAGATCGGCCGACAGCGTCGGATCGACGCGCACGTCGGTCAACCGGACCGGGCCGGTGGTGGACCAGGTGACCGGCTGCCAGATGCCCAGGTCCCGATCGGGGATGGTCGGCAGCCAGTCCCAGCCTGCCGTGCAGAAGAACGTCGGCCCGTTCTGCAAGGTGATCCCGGTCTTGCCACCGTTGCGCCCGCCGCGCGTCACCCCGCTGGCGTAGCTCGGCGCCGACGGAGGGTCGGCGTAGTCCAGCTTGCCGACCAGCACCGCCAGGTACGCCGTGCCGCCGGCGTTCGCGATGATGTCCGTGACGTCGAAGACACTCCGCTTGAACGCACCCGCGACGGTGCCGACTTCGGTGCCGTTGAGCCAGATGGTCCCCAGGTAGTTGATGCCGTCGAACCGAAGCCAGAACCGCTGGCCCGGGATCAGCCGCGGCACGGCGAACGCGACCCGGTACCAGTAGCCGGTGTCCTTGAGGGTGTCCGGGACCGTGTCGGTCACGATGTGGCCGTACAAGGGATCGGGGTACTCGCCGTTGGCGATCATGCTCGTGAGCGGCGTCCCCGGCACGACTGCCGGCTTCAGCCCCGTGAGGTGCTGGGCACTGGCGAACCGGTCCCCGGGCGTCGTCGTCGTGTCGGCCGCGGTGAAGGTCCAGCCACTGGTGATCTCGCGTCCGTCGAGGTGGAGGGGACGCGCGCCTGCCGTGCCGCCCGGCGCCGCGTCGGCCGTGCCCGACAGCCCGAGTGCGCCGAGAGCGCCACCACCGGCGATCGCGATCCCACCGGACAGAAACCGCCTGCGATTCAGCTGGGTCACGTCGCTCCGATCGCCCGTCTGACAACGTTGTCACACTCAGTGTGAGTTCTATGATCGGCGGGCTCGGATCCGCTTGTCAACCGGCCTTCGGGGGTTGTGCGAGCACGAACGACCATGATGGCGACGCTCTACCGCCCGGCGCGCCCGCTGCATCCTCGAGCTGACCAACGAGGTTGGTCAGCGCGAGGCGCAGATCACCGCCGGGGACAACACAATCGCCCGCCTACGCCGGGGACCAACGCGCCCAGCGCGACGTTTACCGGCGCGCGTCGACCAGGGCAAGATTCGGCGCGAAGCCATCCATTGCCCCTACGCGAGCAGCTTCCGCAGCCCGGTGATGCCGCTGCCGTACACGTCCTCGGCGAAGGTGCGGTTGAGCTCTTCCTCCTGGCCCGCGTCGGCGTCGTACTCGGCCCACCACTCGACGAAGGACTCGCCGGTGTCGGTGACCGGGCTGACCCGGACCGTCGAGACATAGCGGCGCACGCCGAACGGGTTCGCGCCGACGAACGAGTAGATGAGGGTGCGACCGGGGTCGTCCAAGGCCAACAGCCGTTCGTCGAAGGGGTCGCCGCCCGTGGCGAGGGTAAGCCGCCGGACGGCCCCGGCCTGCCCGTCGACGCCCTCGACGATCGCGCTGTGGCCGATCGCGGGCAGGAAGGCGGGCAAGTCTCCGAAGGCGCGGACCTGGGCCCAGACCTTGTCGACGGGCGCGGCGACGACTCCACTGGCGTACGGGCGCGGCATAGTCACTCCAAGGTGTCAGTCGAACGTTCTCGGTGCCGGTGAATCGTAGCGAAAAATGCGGCGGCCGCTCGAACGCTCGGAACGCGCATGACCCGGCCGCAGTGCCCGTCGGTCCGGACTCCGCCTCCGCGACCCGCGGCTGACCACCACGAGCAGCTCTCGCTTGCAGAGAAGCAAGTGACCTGCGCTTTTCTCCGCGCGGTCGGTCCATCGAGTCACCCTCTCGGCCGCGGGTTCCGCAGGGGAAAGTTGCCGGCCGCCACGGCACCCCATAACGAACATTCATGACCTGAAACACCGTGTACTGGAGCGGAGTTGAGGATCATGACCTCCGATGATGTGGCAGACGGACTCACCAATAGACAGCACAACGGCGTTGCGGGTCAGGCTGCCCCGGGCGCCACGCCCGGCCCCGCTGGGGCCGGACGCCACCGCCGGGGAGGCGCTGACGGCGTACCTGCGGTCCCAGCGGGAACGGCTCGCCCAGTCCGAGCGGGCGATCCGCCACGACGTGCCGGACGCCGCGTTCGATCTTCGCACCGCGGTCCGGCGCACCCGGGCGGCGCTGCGCACCTACCGGCCGCTCGTAGCGGATCAGCAGCTGGTGACCGAGCTGATCGACGAGCTGCGCTGGCTGGGCCGCGAGGTTTCCCTGGCCCGCGACGCCCAGGTCGCCCGGGAGCGGATCACCGCCGGGCTGGACGAGCTGGACGACGAACTGCACCGAGGCCCGGTCCGGACCCTGGTCTCCGAGCACTTCGCCCGGGTCGACGCGGCGGCCGGTGCCGCGTTGTCCGAGGCGCTGGACTCACCCCGCTGGCTGGCCGTGCGCGGCCGGCTCGAGCTGTTCGTCGACGACCCGGCACTCACCGCGCCGGCCGAGCGCCCGGCGGGCACCGAGCTGCTGGTGCACATCCGGTCCACGGCCGAGCTGCTGCTCGAGGCAGTGCGGCGGTGCGACCCTTCCGACGCCGGGCTGCACGCGGTGCGCAAGGTCGCCCGCCACCTGCGCGAATCGGCGCTGGTGGCCCGGCCGGTGGTGGGGCCATCAGCCAAACGCTTCGACCGCAGGCTGGAAAAGCTGCGGCGGCTGCTCGGCGAACACCAGGACAGCGTGGTCAGCGGCCGGGCACTCACCGAGCTGCTCGCCGGCGCGGAGGGGGCCGGGCAGAGCGGATTCACCTTCGCGTTGCTGTACGGCCAGGAGCGAGCCCGCGCCGAGGCGGTCCGCCACCGGCTGCCCCGCTGCTGGGACCGGACCTGGCGCCCGGCGTACGTGGACTGGCTGGACGCCCCCTGGTACTGACCTGAGCATTCGCCGATCCCGGGAAGACGGTGACCGACGTTGCGCGCGGGGGAGAAGCACCTGGGTGCGGATTCGGTCCCCGTGGTCGACGTTCGAGCCGGCAGGTCTCGCTGAATTTCAGCCCATCCATCGCCCACTCGTCGATTTCCGTTCACACCGGCTCGCCGTGGCTACACCTTTTTGTTTTCCGGGAAATGTGGGCACAATCGAGCGCATGGACTCCGAAGAGCTGCGCGCGACCCAGGCCCCGCTGAAGGACAAGTACCGCGACGAACCGGCGAGTGCGCTCGTCACGCTGCATGCCGACGCCGAACTGGACGGCCTCGGCATCTCCTGCAAGGTCGAAACCGGCCGCGCGATCGTCGAGGCCGGACTGCACCCGGCGACCGGCGGCGACGGCACCCTCGCCTGCTCCGGTGACATGCTGCTCGAAGCGCTCGTCGCCTGCGCCGGCGTGACGCTGCGAGCGGTGGCGACGTCGCTGGGCCTCGAAGTGCGCGGCGGCCGCGTCCGCGCCGAGGGCGACCTCGACTTCCGCGGCACGCTGGCCGTCGCGAAGGACGCCCCCGTGGGCTTCCGCGCGATCCGGCTGTCGTTCGACCTCGACACCGATGCCGACCCCGACCAGCTCGCGACGCTGAAGAAGTTGACCGAACGCTACTGCGTCGTCTTCCAATCGCTGCGGACACCGCCGGACTTCGCCGTGACGCTCGCGGCGAACTGAGCCGTCGCAGAACGACGGTACGCCACAGCTACTCTGCGCTCGTCGCGCTGAAACGATCAGTCGCTGCCCCTTCGCCGTAGCTGCACGCGAGGGCGACGTTGACCGAGCCGGTTGTCCGTACCTGTTCGAGCAATGACGAGGTCTGGCCACCCGCTTAGCGAGGATGGCTGTCCTGGACTGCTCCGCGGTCGTCCTTCAGCGCGCCGAGCCGGTCGTCAGTCGAGCGCGAGCGGGTGCCCGGCCAGCGGGTCGCCTTGCGTGCGTTGGTCGAAGAACAGCCCGGACGGCGGCTCCATGACGGGCAGCGGTTCATCGGAACGGTGCCCGCCGATGCATTTCGCGAATGGTCCGGTGGCGGGGTCGAGCAGGGCGCGCATCATCGGGTCGGCGTGGTGGATCCACCACGCCGACATGCCCAGCGCCGCGTCGAAGCGCAGGTTCTCCCAGGCGCGCCACACCGAGTCCAGGCGGGACAATGCCTGCGCATGCCTGTACCACTCGGCACACCACGCCCACCCGGATCCCGCGGGTGGCAGCGGGTACAGATAACGCAGGCGGTCGGTCACGAATTCGTTGACATTCCCATAAAATAGTCTGGCCGACCCGTCACGAGCTTTTTCTTCTTCGAGAATCTCGTTGGTCGACTTGTTCGCGTCGTCATCGGGTTGCGCGTTCACGGTATCCTTCCCCTCGTCGGTGTTCGACATCGGCTGCCTCCCAGTGGCTCCCCAGGCGTCTCAGAATTTCTGCGAGCATCGTGACGGATTTGTTCAAAGAGGCCTGGTCTTGGATAACTCCGGAGTCGTCGACCTGCTGCCGGTAGAGCGTTACCGCGCGTCCCGCGAACTGCTCGGCGAGCATCGACTTGCGCCGGGCCGACTCCGGCGAGTGCCGGTCGAAGCGGGCGCACAGGCTCAGTGCGCGGGCAACTCGATGAAACAAAAAGGCCTGGTCTTGCACGGCTTCATCGAGTACGGCTGCTGCTTGGCATCGTCGCTGCGCGTCGAGGACCGTATCCCAGGCATCGTCAACCATTCCTGTCATCGCCTGAGACTCGGCCAAGCGGAGCAGAGCGTGGCAGAGCCACAGGTTGGCGTGATCAGAGCCGGCGGCGAGCAATTGACGCCGCACCGACACCTCCCGCTCGGTGACCTGAACGGCGTCCGCGAACTGCCCGGTCATGGTCAACGCATGCGACAGGTCCACGCAAGTTTGAGCCAACGGGACCTTGTGCGCCGGGTTGTGCGACGCCAACGACGTCCACCGAAGGTACGCATCACGGAGTGGTGCCACGGCACGGTCCGCGGTGGTGACGCGGGACGTGTAGCTCGACCCGAGATCGAGAAGCGCCTCCGCCAGCGCTTCGGTCACCCATTCTTCGGGGTCGGTGATCTGGCGATAGTTCGCGATGGCCTGACGCCATCGGGTCCGTGCCTGTGCGGTCCGATCGTAGTCCGCCAGTACGGCCGCTTGATCGTGCAATGCGGCGGCGTAATATTGTGCGTAGACAGCCGGCGCATGTGCCGTCAGCCTGCGGAACTCGGCGATGGCCTGGTCCAGAGCCTTTACTGCGGCGGAGGGTTTCTGCTGTCCGAAATATGTCCAGCCGAGGTCAGCTGTGATGTCCGCGCGTACCCTGATCTCGCCGGGACTGAGCCCGCCAAGATGGTGGTCAGTGATGCGATGCGCCTCGACAAATGTGTCCAGTGCATCTTGAAAGCGCTCGGTGGCTCTGTAAATGCGGCCGCGAATTTGCAGAGAATGAGCGTGGTTGGCGATCGCTGTTCCCGTGGTCGCCGCGCGCTTGCGGAATTCGATCGCCCGGCCGATCGAGTCCAGTGCGTCGGCGAGCTCTTTTGAATCACGTTGGTCGCAAGCGAGGTTGTGCCAGAGTTGGGCCAGCGTGTGCTCGTGAACCGTGGGCAGGTCTTCGGCCAGGGGAGTGAGCAGGGCGATCGCCTCCACCGTCAACTCCATCCTTCGGGCTCGGTCCTCATTTTCCAAGGACACGGAAAGGCCCAGCAGCGCGTCGGCGAGGTCCGGGTCCCAGGCGTCCGGGTTTTGCGTGGCCAGGGTTCGCGCCGCCTCTTCCGCCTGCTTGCTCGGGTCCGCGATCTCCGCGAATTTGCGCAAACGCCACAAGTTCGAGCTGTGTGCGTCGAGTGCCTTCGCGAGCAGATCGGGAGCCAGTTCGGGATCCACGGCGACGACTTCCCGCGCGAGATTCACTGCCTCCGTGGTGTAACCCACCGACCGAGCGCGGTCATCGTATGCGATGTCGTGGATCCCGAGTTGCCACAGCACCGGTGACAGGGTGATGAGCGTTCGAGCCAAACCCACCTTGTACGGCAGGGAATCCACTCCACTGGAGAACGCGATCAGGGTGCGGGAAATACTCAGCGCCTCGCTGCCCGCTTCGTACGCCACATGCCGGTCCCCGGAAAGGCGCGCCGCTTCGGAGAGCGCGACCAACGATTCCGCGTGCGCGGCCCGATCGGCGATCGACCCCTCCGGCCCTGCCCACACCGCACGGATCTTCGCCGCCTCCTCGGACGCCTGCACGGCCGCCGCCCAGTTGCCGACGGCAGCGTGCCGTCGGCCCAGGTTCTGCACTGCCGCGGCGTAATCGCGGGAGGACGAGCCGTCCGCGGCCTCGGTCAAGTCGCGCAGCCGCACGGCGACGTCGAGGGCGTAGTCGCGCAGCACGTGCGACTTTTCCGGAAGGGCGTCCGAGTGCCCGCGCATCATCGCGACCGTCAACGGACGGTCCGGCGCCGGCTGACCGAGAACGTTGCCCAGCGCGACGACAAGGCGCGCCGCCTGGTCCTTCCGCCCGTCGTTCGCGTGGGCGACCGCCGCCCGCGCCAGCACCGTCAGCAGGTGCGTGCGCTGCTCGTCCGTCGCGCCACCGAACAGGCTCGGCAGGAACTCTTCGTCGGCCAGCACCTCGGTGCTCGCGTGGAATTCCGCGAGCCGATCCGGTTCCAGCTGGCCCCAGTAGCGCTCGGCCGGCGGCGGGTACAGATCCCGCACCACCCGTACGACCTCTTCGACGGTCGAACTCGGGTCCTGCGGCAACGCCCGCCCGATGGTCTGCTCGGATTCCTTCCGGGTGCGGGTGGGGCACAGCACCGCCGCCGCGACCGCCCGAGCAAGAATCCAGTCCGCCCGCTTTCCGAGGTCGGACTCGGCCGACCGCGCACGCCAATACCTTCTTTCGTGGAACAGCAACTCTTCCTCGACCGAGTCGCCGCTTGCCGGGCCACTGCCGTCCAGGCCTTGGCGCAACAGGGTGACGAGGGCGCCCATCTCGACCTTCAACGCGGTCTCACCACGCGTGGCCGTCGGCGGGACGACGAGGTCCGCCGCGATGCGCGACCACTCGACTCGGTCGTAACGGTCGACGGCGGGCAGATGCCGGGCGAGGCCCTGGGCCACCTCGCGAAACCAGCCCGCGTGGTCGCTGCCGTCATCGCTGAGAGCACGCAGCCGGGTCTCGGTCCGCACCCGGATTTCGGCGGTCCGCTCCCATTCACCGCGGGCGCGGGCGAGCAACAGCAGGCGCACCGGGTGCGTGGCCCCGCTCGCCCAGGCCGAAAGGTTCCGAAGCAGCTCCGGCTGGGTCTCGGCGTAGTCGACGATCAGCAAGACCGGTTCCTGAACTCCACCCGGGCTGTCCCGATCGACCTTCGCGTCGCGCTTGACCAGTCCGGCGACCCAACCCCGCCGGCGCAACCGCCTCGCCAACTCGCGGCCGAGCCGGGTCTTGCCTTGGCCGCCGGGGCCGGTGACGACGTGCACGCTGAAGCGGCTCCGGTCGAGGCACCAGTCCGTCAGTTCATCGAGTTCGGCGGCGCGGCCGTGGAAGGGCACGGCCTCGGCGTCCGGACGCAGCACCATACTCGGGGCGGCGAACTCGCGGCGCGGTGGCGCGGGCTCCACCAGGTGCCGGAACTCGACCGATTCGAGTTCGACCGGTTCACTCGACTCTCCCTCGACGATCTCGACGAACTCGGGATCCTGAAGGAGCTTGCGGGCCCGCGTCGCGTAGAGCCGCCGGTTTCCGTGGTGGTTGTCGTCCTGGACCACGATGCCGACGAGCAGTTCGGCGCAGAAGACCGCGGCGCCCGAAATGCCACTCCATTCGTGGCCCCCGCGGAGGTCGGGGGACGAACCCTGGTGCAGCACATAGGTGCCGTTCGGGCCCGACGACAGCGGGTCGAGCCTGCCCCCGAGCTGCTCAACGGAACGAACATTGTCGTCGTAGATCGCGAAGTCCGGATACCCGACACCGGAATACTCGCCGCTCGCGTTCGTGACCAGCGACCCCCAGCGAACACCGGGCCGGAAGGGCGCCGGCCTCGCCAGTCTTAACAAGGCGACATCGACGTCGGGGCGGTGCCAGCAGACGGTCGCATCGGACCGGTGGAGGGACGCCTCGTCGTCGACGTGTCCCACTCTGACCTTGATCGTGGGCGAGGCGCCATCCGCCGCCGGCTCGGGCCCACCGTCGATCTGCCGTTCGACGACAACGTGACGCGCCGTGATCACCAGGGTCGGGCTGATCAGGTACCCGGAGCCGACGCTCGTGCTGCGCCCGCCGGTGCCGACCCGGATGTCGACGAGGCTCGTCCGCTGCACCGGCTACTCCATGTCGAGATGCTTGCTGCTGGCGACTACCGCGCGTTCGCCGCCGAGCGCTGCGTCTTTGACGTTGAGCTTGAGCTTCACCTTGTGGCTGTTCGCGCTCGTGCCCTTCGCATCGCCGCCGACGACCTTGAAATCGACTTTTCCGGTCTTCTCCCGGCGCGCTTCGACGAGGAGCTCGACCTCGACTTCCAGCACCTCGAACCGAAGTTGGTGATTCAGCCCGGCATCCTGGGCCACCCCCAACTGGAAGCGCAGGTGGTCGATCGCCTCCGCCAACCCGATCTCGTCCAAGCCGTCCTCCCCCTCGGATCGCCTGCGCCCCAACAGTGTAACGCCGGCGTTCGTGCAGGGTGGTTATAGCAGACCAACCCCCCGCATGGCTCATCATCCCCGGTCTCGACTGCTACGGACAGTCACCCGAAGATCCCGGGAGATCACGAGTCGCACGGCGGCGATACTTCGATCAGAGCCCGGTGCGTCATGCCGCGAGGTGTGAGGTCAGGAAACAGCCAGCCCGGCCGTTTGTCCTTTTTGGATAGCCGGGCCGTGGTGCGGGGTGTGTCGGTGAGTTGTCGGCGGCGCTGATTTGATTGCACACGGCTGCGCAAGCTGCCGGTGCCGATCGTGTGCGAGCTCGGGCAAGAGGCCAGGCCTGCTTTCGGTCACCAGCGGGTGGGGCAGTCGGCGGCGGGCAGTCGGATTTCGACGATCAGGCCACCCGTGGGGGCCGGGCTCGCCAAGGCATCGCCCCCGTGGGCGCGGGCGATCGAGCGCACGATCGACAAGCCCAGGCCGGCGTTGCGGGAGTCGCCGATGCGATCTCCGGCGAGCCGGCGGAACGGTTCGAACACCGTGGCCGCGGCCTCCTCAGGGACCACCGGGCCCGAGTTGCCGACGGTCAGCGCGGGGTCGCCGCCGGTTTCGACGTGGACCCAGCCGCCGCGGGTGTTGTACGTGATCGCGTTGACCACCAGGTTCGTCACCAGCCGTTCGAGCAGCACCTGGTCGCCGGCGACGGTGCGCGCCCGCAGATTCGACTCGACCGTCACCCCGGCGGCCTCGGCCTGCGCGGCGGTCGAGGCGAGCACGGTACCCACCACCTCGTCCACCCGCACCGGCGAGTGCGTGGCCAGTCCGCGGTCACTGCGCGCCAGCACCAGCAGGCCTTCGATCATGCGCTCGCTGCGCTCGTTGGTCAGCAGCAAGTGTTCGCCGAGCTTGCGCAGCTGCGGACCCGCGTCGGGGTCGGCCAGCGCCACCTCGATCAGCGTCCGTTGCGGAACACGGCGGAGAAACTCGTGCAGGCCCCGGCCGGCTGACTGACTTCTACGCCCACGTCGACGCGTGCGAAGTGGCGCCGGTGCTCGAGGGATTCGCCGATGAGGCGACCATGACCTACGGGTCCAACGACCCGATGGCCGGCCGCGACGCGATCCGCGGCGGTCTCGAGTGGTTGTTCACCACCTACAGCAGGATGCGCCACGAGTTCCGCAATCTGTGGTCGTCCGGTGCGGTCCTGCTGCTCGAGGCCAACGTCACCTACGTCCGGCCCGACGGCCGCGAGGTCACGTTGCCGGTGGTGACGATCATCGAGCACCGAGACGGGATCATCGGCGGCCTGCGCATCTTCATCGATCCGACACCGACACAGGTCGGGTGAGCGATGACCCGATCTGACATCGCGATTATCGGCGCCGGAATCGGGGGACTGACTCTGGGGCTCGCGCTGCGCCGGCACGGAATCCGCTCGCGGATCTACGAGCAGGCACCGGAACTCGCCGAGGTCGGCGCCGCGGTCGCGCTCGCCGCCAACGGCATTCGCGTCCTGCGTGATCTCGGGATCGGATCGGCGCTCGAAGAGACCTCGGCCGTCCCGACGGAACTCGTCTACCGCCATTGGTCCCATGGTGACCGCTTGGCCGCCCACCCCGTCGGTGCGTGGTACGAGGACCGGTTCGGCGCCCCGTTCTGGGGCGTTCACCGGGCACACCTGCAGCGGGCTCTCGCGCAGGCGTGGGGCACCGCCGATCTGCATCTCGGCAAGGAACTGACCGGCCTGTGCCGGCAGGGCGACTCGACCGAACTCACCTTCGCCGACGGGTCGAGCACCACGGCCGGCCTGGTCGTCGGCGCCGACGGCATCCGCTCGCGCGTGCGCGTGTCGATCACCGACGTGGTCCCCGTGTACTCGGGAACCAGCGGCTTCCGGGGCCTGGTCACCCGCGACGACGTGCCCGATCTGCCAGACCCGGATGCCGTCCAGTTCTGGTTGGGACAGGGCGCCCATCTGCTGCACTACGCGACCGGCGAGTTCATCAACTTTCTCGCCGTGCTCGAAGGGCCGAAACGATGGACCGCGCCGGGCGGAGTGGCGAACACCGAGGACGGCCTGCTGGCCGCCGCGTTCCGAGGCTGGCACCCCGCGGTCAGGACGATGATCGACGCTGTTCCCCAAGGGCCGCAATGGGGTCTGTTCGCCCTGCCCCCGCTCGCCCGGTGGAGCAACGACGGCGCGGTGCTGCTCGGCGACGCCGCCCACGCCATGATGCCCCACCACGGCCAAGGAGCGAACCAGACGATCGAAGACGCCGCGGTCCTCGCCGATTGCCAGAACCGGTTCGAGGACGTCCACACGGCACTCGCCGGCTACGAGCGCTTGCGACGCTCGCGGACGTGCCAGGTCCAGCGCAGCTCCTGGGTCACCTCAGCGCTGCTGCACCTGCCCGACGGCGACGCCGCGGCCACGCGCGATCGCCGGCTGCTCGACCTCGTCGACGACTTCAGCTGGATCCACGAGTAAGACCACCGCGAGCTGCTGCTCCAAGCCTGAGCAAAGGAACGCACCACCATGACCACATCGGACATCGCCGGCGCTCGCTTCGAGCTGGCGCACATGGCGCACGCCGAGCTCTACACCCCGGACATCGAGGCAGGCTGTGGTTCTTCACCCAGCTGCTGGGCATGCGCGAGACCGCACGCCCCCGGGGCTCGGCGTACCTGAGCTGCTACGAAGACCCCTACCACCACAACCTCAAGCTGACCGAGCGCGATACGCCCGGGCTCGGCGCGCCCGGCGGAGCCGAAGCGAACCGTTTCACTGGACGAAACGCTCAGCCGGAATTCATTCCGGCGGGCACTTGTCTTCGGGGTCAGGGCGAGCGGGGGAGGGCTTGCGGTTCGATGCGCTCCTCGACGATTCCGCGGGGGCTTTGCCGAGGTACTGGCCGGTGAACGACGCGGACTGCGAGGCGCTCCGTATCTCAAGCACGCGTCGCGAGGTGCCGCCGTGGAGCGATTCGCGGTGTGAGCTCGAGTCACCGGTCACGTGCTGTCGGTGGTGCCGTGGGTTTCGCCGGGCTCAAACAGGCTTCCGGTGTGCACGAACCGCGGCACTGAGCTCACCTAGCCGGTCTGCGGGAAGCCGAGGTTGATGCCGCGGTGAGTGGGGTCCGCCCAGCGGGTGGTGACGACCTTGCCACGGGTGTAGAAGTGGACGCCTTCGGTGCCGTGGGCGTGCGTGTCGCCGAAGAGGGAGTTCTTCCAGCCGCCGAAGGAGTAGTACGCCATCGGGACCGGGACCGGGACGTTGATGCCGACCATGCCGACCTCGATCTCGGTGTGGAACCGGCGGGCCGCGCCGCCGTCGTTGGTGAAGAGGGCGACGCCGTTGCCGTAGGGGCTGGCGTTGACCAGCTCGATCGCCTGGTCGTAGGTGTCGACGCGCACGATCGACAGGACCGGCCCGAAGATCTCGTCGGTGTAGATCGACATGTCGGTGGCCACGTGGTCGAACAGCGTCGGTCCGACGAAGAAGCCGTCGCCGGCGAGGCCGCGGCCGTCGACGACGAGTGCGGCGCCGGCCTGTTCGCCGGCGGCGATGTAGCCGGTGACCCGTTCCTGCGCGGCTTTCGTGACCAGTGGCCCCATGTCGCAGCCGAGGCGGCCGTCGCCGGTGCGGAGTTTCGCGGCCCGGGTGGCGATCTTGTCCACCAGTTCGTCGGCGATGTCCCCGACGGTGACGACGACGGAGATCGCCATGCAGCGCTCCCCGGCCGAGCCGAACCCGGCGTTGACAGCTTGATCGGCGGCCAGGTCGAGGTCGGCGTCCGGCAGAACGACCATGTGGTTCTTCGCGCCGCCGAGTGCTTGGACCCGTTTGCCGTGCGCGGTACCGGTTTCGTACACATAGCGGGCGATCGGCGTGGAGCCGACGAAGGACACCGCCTTGATGCCGGGGTGCGCGAGCACTGTGTCGACCGCGGTCTTGTCGCCGTTGACCACGTTGAACACTCCGTCGGGAAGGCCCGCCTCGCGCCACAGCCGGGCCAGCCACAACGCGGCGCCGGGCACCTTCTCCGATGGCTTCAGGACGACCGTGTTGCCCGCGGCGATCGCGATGGGGAAGAACCACATCGGGACCATCGCCGGGAAGTTGAAGGGCGAGATGATCGCCACCGGTCCGAGCGGCTGCCGGATCGAGGCGACGTCCACGTTGGTCGACGCGTTGTGCGTCGCTTCGCCGTTGAGCAGATGTGGCATGCCGCAGGCGAATTCGACGACCTCCAGGCCCCGGGCGACCTCACCTGCGGCGTCGGAGAGCACCTTGCCGTGTTCGGCCGTGATGATGTCCGCGAGCTCGTGCGAGCGGGCGTTCAGCAGCTCGCGGAATGCGAACAGGATCCGGGTACGGCGGGCCAGCGAGGTGTCACGCCAGGCGGGGAACGCGGCGGCCGCGGCGTCGATCGCGGCGCCGGTTTCCGCCGCCGAGGCCAGCGGCACGTGAGCGGTGACCGCGCCGGTGGCGGGATCGGTGACGTCCGCGTGGGCGCCGGAGGTGCCGGGCACGGCCGCACCGGCGATCCAGTGGTTCAGCTGCACGGGGCTCACGGGTGGTCCTTTCTGACCGACGCGAAGGCGTCGTGCATGGTTCTGGCGAGCAGGGAAGCGTCGGATGCGATGGACAGGAACCGGAACCCGCGGTCCAGGTAGTCCGCCGCCGCGGCGGCTGAGGGCGCCATGATCCCCGCTGTCTTTCCGTGCCGTTTCGCGGCGGCGGCCACAGTGTCGAGGGCTTGCCGGAACGCCGGTGATGTGAACCCCAACGGCACGCCCAGCGCGTAGGAGAGGTCCACCGGGCCGATGAACAGCACGTCGACGCCGTCGGTCGCGGTGATCTCGTCGATGTCGCGAAGCGCGCCGACGGTCTCGACCTGGATGACGCTGACGACCTCGTCGTTGCGCGAGGCGAGCACTTCGGGCCGCAGCCCGAACCGGGCTTGGCGGTTGTAGGTCGCCACCCCGCGGTCGCCGTCCGGCGGGTATCGGAGGATCCGCAGGGCGTGCTGAGCGTCCCGGATTCCATCGATCCGGGGGATCATGATGCCGCTCGCCCCGCCGTCCAGCGCCCGCCCGGCCCGCGGCCGGTCACCACTTTCCGTCCGGACGATCAGCGGGACCCCGTAGGCTGCCGCCGAGGTCACCGACGGCCCGACCAGCTCCTCGGAACCCCCGCCGTGTTCCAGATCCAGCAGTACCCAGTCGGCGCCGGCCGCGGCCGCTATCTCCACCGCGACCGGGCTGCCGAGCCCCGCGAACGTGCCCAGCAGTGGCCCGTCGGCGGCAAGCTTTTCCTTGAATTGCACCGCGAAATGGGCGGTCATCGCGTCACCCCCGCACGGACCGCGTCCGCCGCCTTCGCGAAGTCGAAGGTCACGGTGGTCATTCCGCCGGTGACCTTGATGGTCTCGCCGGAGATGCTCCGCGCGCCCGGTCCGAGCAGGAACACCGTGAGCGCACCGATCTCGGCCGCGGTCTGTGCCCGGCCCAGCGGAATGGGCCGGACGTGTTCGGCGAAGATCTGTTCCGCCGGCAGTCCGGTCCGGTCGGCGTCCTCGTGCAGGATCCGGTCCCAGATCGGGGTCCGCACGATGCCGGGAGCGATGGTGTTGACGGTGATGTCGAGGGGGCCGAAGTCGAACGCCAGCCCGGTGCCGAACCCGATCAGCCCGGCCTTCGACGCCGCGTAGGCCGCCTGGCAAGCGGCCGGGACAACGCCGGAGATCGAGGCGATGTTCACCACGGCGCCGCCGCCGTTCTCGGTGAGGACCGTGCCGACGGCGTGGGTGGCCCGCATGGTGCCCTCCAGGTTCACCCGGAGGATGCGCGTCCACTCCTGTTCGCTGTTGTGGAGGAAGTGCTTGATCAGCGAGATCCCCGCGCAGTTGACCAGACCCCAGGTGCCGTGTGCTGCTCGGGCGGCCTCGGTGAGGCGCGTGGCCGAGGCGGGGTCGGTCAGGTCTGCGGTCAGCGTGGTGGCCTCGCCCAGTTCCGTCGCTACGCGCGCCAGCCCGGCTTCGTCGAGGTCGACCAGTACGAGGTCGTAGCCGGCCTCGTGCACGGACCGTGCGATGCCGGCGCCGATCCCCGAAGCCGCTCCGGTGACCACGACAGTCCGTTGGTGCGCCATGGCCGGCTCCTCATTTCCCGTCACGGCTTGAAGACGATCTTCAGGCCTTCGCCGGCCTGCGCCAGCGAGATTCCTTTGTGGATGTCCGACAGCGGGAGCACGTGGCTCACCACGCGTTCGAGCGGGAGCTTGCCGCTCTGGATGAGGTCGAGCGATTCGCGCATGGTGTAGCGCATCAGGAACGCGCCGAGAATGCGCAGCTCCTTGATCGTCACGGTCATCGCGGACAGGTTCGCGCGGTAACTGTTGTTGATGCCGATGACCACGATCCGTGCCTGGTCCGCCGCGACGTCGACGGCGGTGTCCAGCTGCGAGCCGACGGCCTCGAACACCAGCGTCGCGCCGCGGCCGCCGGTGGCGGCCAGTACTTCCTCGCGTACGTCGACACTGGCCGGGTCGAGCACCAGGTCCGCACCGGCCTGTTTGGCGACTTCGGCGCGTTTGACAGCCGGTTCGACCAGGATGACCTGTTCCACGCCGAAGTGCTTGAGCGCGATGACGGCGAGCAGGCCCATCGGTCCGCCGCCGAGGACGACCGCGCGGTCGCCGACCACGACTCCGGCCTTGTTGATCCCGTTGAGGACACAACCGAGCGGCTCGGCGAGCACCAGGTGCTCGTAGGGCACGTCAGCGGTCACGCGGTAGGCGTAGTACGAAGGCACCTTGACGTAGGTGGCCATTCCGCCGTCCCAGAAGAACCCTGGCGTGTTCGGCCACGGGATGTCGAGGTGCGGATTGTCGAACAACGGCTCGCAGAAGTTGCCGTGTCCGTCACGGCAGGGGCCGCAGCGGCCGCACGGCGGGTTCTGGTCGACCGCCACACGATCGCCCACCGACAGTCCGCGCGCCTGTGGGCCGGCGGCGACGATCTCGCCGCAGAATTCGTGCCCGAAGATCACGCCCGGCAGGCCCGGGTGGGTCGGGGGCGTGTGCAGGGCGTGCAGGTCCGAACCGCAGATGCCGACCGCGCCGACCTTGATGATGATGTCGTCGGGTTCGGTGATCACGGGTACCGCGTGCTGCTCCAGGGCCAGCACGCCCTCGCCCCGGAAGATCACGGCGGGCATCGTGTCGGGCAGGCTGTCGGTCATCGGTTGCTCCTCTGCTGGTCGGGCGGGAGTGGCGGGCTGCTTGGGTAAGGCCTCAGACACGGGTGGCTGCGAGGTCCACGACGTTCCAGCCGCGCGCGTGGTCGCCGAACGCGCGGTGCCCCTCGGTGGTCACGGTCACGGTGTCCTCGAGTTTGATGAACCCGCGCCGGGGGTGCAGCATCGTCGTTTCGATCGAGAGGACCATGCCGGCCGCCAGTGCGCGGGGGCCGTCGTAGTTGGGATAGGGAACCGGTCCGGTCGAGGTGAGCCGAGGTGCCTCGTGGCTGATCAGTCCCATGCCGTGGGCGACGAAGGTGGTCACGGCACGGTGGGGGCTCGTGGCCAGCACCTCGCCTGCCCGGTCGAAGATCGCCTGGCCGACCACGCCATCCGCGATGGGCTCCCGCGCGGCCAGCTGCACAGTTTCGACTTCGGCCAGCAGATCCTCCAGCTCGGCGTCGGGTTCGCCGAGCACCGCCATGCGCGCGAGGTCGCCGATGTAGCCGCCCAGGTTGCCGCCGGAGTCCAGGCACAGCACCTCGCCGGGCGCCCAGCTGGCGTTCGACGGCGCGCGGTTGTGGCTGGCGCCCATGCTCACGAGGCAGTACTCGAAGGTCATGCCGAGGCGGGTCTGTTCCTGGCGCAGGGTTTGCACGATCTCGCGTTTCGTCGAGCCTGCGCCGTGCCCGCCGAAGGTCGCCCGCATCGAGTCGACGATGGCGTCCGACGCTTCTTCGAGCAGCTTCAGCTCGTCCACTCGTTTCACCGCGCGAAGGCGTTCCAGCACGAACTGGCCGTCCCGCAGCGTCATCGACGGTTCGACCGCCAGCCGCTGGTACGCCTCGACGGGCAGGAAGGATCCTTCGATGCCGACCACGGCTTGTCCCGGCAGCACTCGGAGCAGGTGTGCGAGGGCGAGTTCGATCGCGTCCTGCGCGCGCCACGTGCTGGTGTCCACATCGGACACCCACACCGGATCGTTGTCCAGCTGCCACGATTCCATCGCGTTGCCGATGTAGCGGGTCGCGTCGAGCTCGCCGCGGACGTACACCAGCGTCGGCAGGTACCGGCTGACCCCGATGGCGTCCATGTAGTCGAAGAAGAAGAACCGGTGCCCGCCCAGCAAATACTGGACGTTGTGCTTCGAGGTCACGATCAGTGCGTCGAGCCCGGCGCTTTCCATGAGATCGTCGAGGTGCCGGTGATCAAAAGGGGGATTCACGAAGGCCTCCTGTCGTGGATGTGATGGGGATCAGGCATCGGTCACCGAGAGCCTTCGCTGGTTGAACGCGTCCAGCAGCACGGCCACGAGGATCAGCGCGCCTTGGATGAACTGGACCCAGAACGGGCTCACGTTGAGCAGGGTCAGCCCGTTGTTGATGACACCGATGAGCAGGACGCCGATGAGCGTGCCCACCATGCTGCCCTTGCCGCCGAAGAGGCTGGTGCCGCCGATCACGACGGCGGCGATCACCTGCAGCTCCAAGCCGGTGCCCGCGGTGGGGGTGGCGGCGCCGAGCCGGCCCACCAGAACCAGCGCGGCCAGCCCGGCGCACGCGCCGGCGATCAGGTAGGCGTGGAACAGCACCCTCTTGTCGGGGATTCCGCTCAGCCGCGCGGCCTGCCGGTTGCCACCGACCGCGTAGATCTGGTGCCCGAGCGTGGTGCGGGACAGCACGAGGTGCCCGACGAGGAACATCGCGGCGAGGAGGAACACCGGGACGGGGACAGCGCCGATCGTGGCGCCGCCGAGCCAGGTGAGCCCGCTCGGCAGTCCGTACACGCTCTGGCCTTGACTCAGCTGCAAAGTCAGGCCCCGGCCCATCCCGAGCACGGCGAGGGTCACGATGAACGGCGCCAAGCGCAGCCACGCCACGGAAATCCCGTTGAACGCACCGATCGCGGCGGCGATCACCAGGCAGGCCACGACACCGAGGAACCCGGCCAGCCCGCCGTTGACCAGCTGCGAGGCGATCATGCCGGACAGCGCGACGTTGGAACCGACCGACAGGTCGATGCCGCCGGTGATGATCACGAGCGTCGCGCCGACGGCGGCGATACCCACCACTGTGGACTGGGTGAGAATGTTGGTGAAATTGCGACTCGACAGGAAGCTGTCGGACAGGAACGCCATCGCCACACAGGCCAGCACCAGCGCGACGATGATCGGGGTTCGGGGATGCCCGGCAAGGCGCCGCAGCACGGACGGCGGAGGTGGATCGGGCCTGCGGGTTTCTGCCGTCTTCTCCGTGGAGGTCGTGATCACCATGGTGGCCTTCCGTTTCTCACAGGCGAGTCAGGGGAGTCAGCCGGCGGCGGCCAGCTGGAGCACACGTTCCCGGTCGAACTCGGCTCGGCGCAGTTCGCCGACCACCCGCCCGGCGCGCAGCACGTACACGCGGTCAGCCATCGCGAGTACCTCATCGGTGTCGGAACTGGTCAGCAGTACCGCGGCGCCGGACTCGGCCAGCGTCAGCACGTGCTCGTGGATGCCCGCTTTCGCACCCACGTCCACGCCCCGGGTGGGGTCGTCGAGGAGCAGGACCTTGGGCGTGTGCGCGGCGGCTCGCGCGAGGACGATCTTCTGCTGGTTGCCGCCGGAGAGCTTGCCAGCCGGTTGACGGGCATCGCGAGTCTTGACACCGAATCCGGCGATGGCCTCTCGGGCGAGGCGTTCCTGCCGGCCACGGCGCAGCCAGCCGGCCCGGGCGAACGAGCGGTACACCCCGTAGGACAGGTTGTCCACCACCGACGCGTCGAGCACCAGGCCTTCCGCCTTGCGATCCTCGGGCGCATACACCACGCCGTGGCGCACCACGTCGTGCGCTCGCGCGGGAAGGGGATGGCCGTCTACCTCGACGTTCCCGCGCGAGCGCACGGACAGGCCCGCCAGCGCTTTGAGGAGCTCGGTACGCCCGGCGCCCGCGAGGCCGACCAGACCCACGATTTCGCCGGATTTGACCTGCAGCGTCGCCCGTTTGACGCCGGGTGCGTCGAGCTCGCGGACCTGGAGCCGGTCGGCGCCCACCGGCCGATCCCGCCAGGGGTAGGCGTGGGCCATGTCCTTGGCGAGCATGGCCCGCACGAGCTTCGCTTCGTCCCACTCGCCGACCGGGCCGACGCCGACGAGCTCACCGTCCCGCAGCACCGCGATCGTGTCGGCGATCTCGAACAGCTCGTCGAGGTGGTGGCTGACGTACAGGATGGCCATACCCTGCTCGCGCAACGACGTGATCGTGGCCAGCAGACCCTGGGCGTCGCTTTCGGACAGTGCCGAGGTCGGTTCGTCGAACACCAGCACACTCGCGTCACGAGCGAGGCACCGCGCGATCTCGGTGAGCTGCCGCTGGGCCAGCGAAAGCTGCCGCACAGGCCGGTCCAGTGGCAGGTCGGCCAGCCCGACGCGGTCGAGCGCGGCCCGGGCGGCCCGTTTGGCCGCGCCGCGCCGAACCACGCCCAGCCGGGCGGGCTGGCGGCCGAGCACGAGGTTGTCGAGCAGGCTCATGTCCGGGACGTCGGTCAGTTCCTGGTAGATCACGCTGACACCCGCGTCGATCACCGCTCCGGGCGTGGTGGGCACATCGTGGCCGCGGAGCAGGATCCGCCCCGAGTCCGCCGCTTCCGCGCCGGACAGGAGCTTGATGAAGGTGGACTTGCCCGCTCCGTTCTCCCCGGCGAGCGCGGTGACGGTGCCCGGCGCGAGCGTCAAGGACACCTCGTGCAGAGCGCGGATGCCCGGGTAGGACTTCGACACCCCGAGGAACTCCACCACCGGGACGGGCTCATCAGACCTCATCGGACCAGATCCCGTAGCTCTTGACCTCGGTCGAGTCGATGCTTTCCTTGGTGATGGTCGCCGAGGGCCAGTCGATCTGCTTCTGGACGGACTTGTGTGCCTCGAGATCGGCGACGGTGTCCACGGCCTTCTGCATCATCTTGATCGGGTTCTGGCTGATGCTGGCGTCCTGGACGCCGGCGCGCACGTCCGCGATGGCCGGCTTGGAACCGTCGACGCCGATCACGATGATGTGCCCGGGGTCGCCGACCGGCTTGAACCGGCCCTGTGCCTTGATCGCCGCCGACACGCCGACAGCTTCGGCGTCGTTGGCCGCGAACACCGCGTCGATCTGGGGATTCGCCTGGAGGATGTCCACCATCAGCGCGTTCGACTTGGCGGTGTCGTAGCCGCCGTCCTGTGCCGCCGCCACCCGCAGACCGGGGTAGTGGGCCAGCTGCTGGCGGAATCCTTGTTCGCGCCGCGTCGCCGACGGCGTGCCCAGGATGCCCTGGATGTCGATGACCGTCCCGGTCGCAGAACCCTTGCGGGCCTTCAGCTCCGCGGCGATCCGGTCGACCGCGTCGCTGCCGGCCTTGACGTCGTTGATGGTGATCGTCGCGGTGATCGGCGGGACCACGCTGTCGGCGATCGAGATGATCGGTACGTGCGCCGCGTCGGCCGCGGACACGGCCGGTGCGATCGCCTTGCCGTCGGCGGGGACAGGAGAATGTAGTTCACACCCCGGCTGATCAGGTTCTGAATGTCGGTGACCTGCTGCGCGGCGTCGCCGTTCGAGTTGGTGGTGACCAGCTTGTAGCCGTATTTCTTGGTCCCTGCGTCCAGGCCCTTCTGCATCCCCGCGAAGAAGGGGTTGGACAGCGTGTAGGTCGAATAACCGATCGTGACGCCAGACGCGTTGCTGCCGGAAGCACCGCCACACGCGACCAGACCGGCCGACACGGCCAGAGCGCTCATCACAGTCGCTGCCAGCGAACGAAGGTTTCTCATCTGGGCTCCTTTGCCGAGATCGATCAGGACTCCGCGCCACTCCGGTCGCCTGTCGACCGAACACTGAGAGTGTCTGGCGAGCCGTGGCGACGGGCGCCTGTCGCCTGTCGACCGATTACGCTAGAGTGGCTCCCGGAAGGTGTCAACACACCCGGCAGGAGCTGTCGAAGTCCGCCCGTGAGAATCGTGGTGAGAGCCGGGTGCGACCTGGGGTGAACGGGAGGGGTGCACGTGAGCGAGCCGACTGTGCAGTGGGAAACGATGCGGATCGACGAGAACGCGCCGAAGCGGGCGCCGTCACTGGCGGATCAGACTTACGCCACGTTGAAACGCTGGGTCGTGTCCGGCGAACTCGAACCCGGTTCCGTACTCAGTGAAAACGATCTCGCCCGGAGGTTCTCGATCAGCCGTTCCCCTTTGCGGGAGGCGATCCGCCGTTTGCAGGACGAGGGCTTGCTGGACGTCTCCGGGCCACGCGGTTTCACGGTTCCGGCGCTGTCGGTGGAACTGGTCCGGCAGGTCTACACCGTGCGCCGGGCACTCGAGGTGGCCGCGGCCGAGACTGCCACCCGGATCCCGTCCGACGCGCTGGCCGCCATGCGTGAACGCATGGACCTGATCGGGGACTCGATCGATCGGGGCGACCTCGAACCGTTCAACGTCGCCGACTTCGACTTCCACGACCTGTTCGTGCTCAACTGCGGCAACCCTCTGCTCGTCAACCACATTCACCGCTTGCGCGGGCACATCCAGCGCATCATCAACTGGGCCGGGCAGTTCCACGAGCACACGGAGCTGGCGTACAAGGAGCACCGGGCGATGCTCGAGGCCATGGAAGCGGGCGACACCCGGGCGATGGGCGAAGCCGTCGACACCCACATCCGCAATGTCATGGACCGCCTGATCGACAAGCTCGACGCCGCCCGGGAAGCCGCGACCACCGACTGAGAAGAGACTCTCCGCCATGCCGAACCCCGATTCCTTGCTGAGCACGTGCTGGACCTCCGCGGGTGATGTGATGCCGCTGCGCAACGGCGACCTGAGTCCGTTCGACATCCGAGACCGGGTCGCGGCGGCCGCCGAAGCGGGGTTCAGCGGGTTCGGGATCACGCACACCGACCTGGTCGCGGTGCGCGACGGCATCGGGTTTCCCTCGCTCGCGAGGGAGTTCGAGCACCACGGCATCACGACCGTCGAGGTTGAGTACATCGACGACTGGTGGTGCTCGGGGGAGCGGCGCTCACGATCGGACGTGGTGCGCGCCGATCTCCTGCACGCCGCCGAAGCCCTGGGTGCCTCGCACATCAAGGCCGGCGCCGGGCAGACCGGTGACACCGTCGAGCCGGACGTGCTGCGCGCGGAGTTCGCCGCGCTGGCGCGAGAAGCCGAGGCGGTGGGCACGCGGATCGCCCTGGAGCCCGCCGCGTTCTCGATGATGACGACGATCGAGCCCGCGGCGCGGCTGCTCCGGGACGTGGCGCATCCGGCGGGCGGGCTACTCGTCGACATCTGGCACGTCTACCGCAGCTCGATGTCCTATCAGGACCTGGAGCGCATCCTGCCACCGGAGTACGTTTTCGCCGTCGAGATCAACGACGGGTACCGGGAGGTGACCGGAACCCTGTTCGAGGACACCTTCGACAACCGGCTGTACTGCGGCGAGGGGGCCTTCGATGTCGTTTCCTTCGTGAAGTCGTTGCGGCGCCTAGGCTTCACGGGACCGTGGGGTGTGGAGATGATGTCGCGTGACCACCGCACGCTCGACGTGCGCACCGCGACCAAGCAGGCCGCGGCGGCCGCGGCCGACCTCCTGGCGTCCGCTCGATGAAGGTCCACTCGCCGGCACAGTCCCTGCACGTCGTCTCCGTCTCGACCGAAGCCGCGACGGTGACGGGGGAGATCGTCGAGACATTCAGCACTCTGCGGGAGCTGCTGGCCGCTCACGACGATCAAGCCGGGCCGCTCAGGGTCGCCCTGGTCACCACGCACCCCTGGGAACGACGCCGGCCAAGCGGCTCTCGCCGAAGCCGTCCGCGGCGTCGCGCAGTCGCTCGCGCGGGAGCTGGGCGCGCGGATCCGCATCAACACCGTGGTGTGCGATGCGGAGTCCGAAAAGGATCTGCAGCCGACTTTGGACTTCCTCGCCGGCTCCGGTTCCGGCTATGTCACCGGCGCGACGATCGACCTGCGGAGGCCCTGATGACCTACCTCGTGACCGGTGCGACGGGCGCCATCGGCTCGGCGATCGTCGCCGAGCTGCGGGCCCGATCCGAAACCGTCATCGCACACGGACGCAGCATCCGCACCCCGTCCTGCGACGGGATCGTGCAGTGGATCGGTGGCGATCTCCTTGCCGCCGAGGGGCAAGACATCATCCGCGAAGCCTCGGCCGGTGGTTTGGCCGGTGTGATCGCCGCCCACGGCATCCCCGGATCCGCCCCGCTGGCCGACCTCACCCGGGCCTTCACCGAACGCGTCATGCGGATCAACTTCGAATCCTTGCTCGCCTTGCTCGAGGCCACCCTTCCCGCCCTGCGACGCCGCCGTGGCCGGTTCGTCGCCGTCGCCTCGCAAGCGGGCCTGGTCGGGGAACCCGACAACGCCGCCTACAGCGCGTCGAAGTTCGCGGTGGTCGGCTGGATCCGGCACATTGCCGGCCAAGCGAGTGACCAGGACGTCACGTACCACGCCCTCTGCGCCGGCTGCACCGAGAGTCCGCTGCTGACCGCCATACACGATCAGTTCGCCAGAGCCCAAGGCACCGCGACCGCCGAGGAATTCGCTGCGCTGCGACAGCGCAGCATCCCGGTCGGTCGCTTCGCCACACCGCATGAAACCGCGGCGGCCGCCGTCTACCTGGCCACCGCGGACGGCCCCCGCCCGACGATCCTCGCCGAGAGCGGAGGCGAAGTCGTCTGGTAGAGGCGATCCGCCGTTCGCTGCCCTGGGCGCAGGCTGCCGCGAGCTGACGATCAGGTGAACAGCCGTTGGACCTGTTCGTACTGGACATTCGCGAGGTGGGTGAATTATTCATGCAGCTCCAGGGCGCCGAGGTCTTCCGAACTGCGGCGGCGGCGCACGTACTGCGCCCTGGCGACGGAAGGCGCTAGAGCGGCAGGTTGTCGTGCTTGCGGATCGGGGCGTCGGCCTTCTTTGTGTCGAGCAGGCGGAGGGCGCGCAGCAGCCGTTCGCGGGTGGTCGCGGGGTCGATGACCTCGTCGATCAACCCGCGCTCGGCTGCTTCGTAGGGCGGTTTTCCGTCGACGACGGCCGTGGGCCAGGCCAGGCAGAGGTCGGCGCCGAGGTGCCGGGAGCTCATCGCGACGTATCCGATGCCCTCCGCGCGGCGGATGATCACGGTGAGAGTGGGGACAGTCGCTTCAGCGTAGGCGTACAGCAGCGTCGCGAACCGCCGGATCGCTCCCTGTTGTTCTTGGCTCGGCGTGGCGGTGAAGCCCGGGGTGTCGACGAAGGTCAGCACAGGGATGCCGTAGGCGTCGCAGGTGCGGATGAACCGCGCGGCCTTGATACTGGCGTTCTCGTCGAGCTGTCCGTCGGCCTCGGCCGGCTGGTTGGCAACGACGCCTACGTTGCGGCCGCCGAGGCGGCCGAAGCAGGTGACGATGTTGGGGGCGAAGCCCTCGTGGACGGGCAGCAGCTCTCCGCCGTCGAGCACGCGGTCGAGGATCCGGCGGACGTCGTAGGCCTGCTCGGCGCCGGGGATGACGTCGTCGAGGGCGTGATCACGCCGCTGCTCAGGTGGCACTCTGGTCCGAGCATCCTCAGTGGACAGATAGGTGAGCAGGTCCCGGACGTAGGCGATGGCGCCTTCCTCGGTAGCAGCGATGTGGTGGGCGGAACCCGAACGGGTGTGGTGTACCAGCGCGCCGCCCAGTTCCTCGGCCGACACCTGCTCGCCCAGGGCTTCGCGCAGGACCGACGGCCCGGTGAGGAACATCTGCGCCGTGTGCTCGACCATGACCACGAAGTCGGTGATCGCGGGCGAGTAGACCGCGCCGCCCGCGCACGGCCCCAGGATCAGCGATATCTGCGGCACCATGCCGGACATGCGGACGTTGCGGCGGAAAATGCCACCGTAGAGACTCTGCGCGACCACACCCTCCTGGATCCGGCCGCCCGCGCTGTCGTTGATGCCGATCATCGGCACGCCGGCCTGCATCGCCATGTCCATGACCTTGGCGATCTTCTCGCCGACCACCTCGCCGAGACTTCCCCCGAACACAGTGAAGTCCTGGGAAAAGACACACACCTCACGGCCGTGCACCGTGCCTTGCCCGACGACGACCGCGTCGCCGAGCGGGCGGTCGCGGCCCTGCCCGAGACTGGTGGACCGGGTCCGGACGAAGCTGCCCACCTCGAGGAAAGACCCGGGGTCCAGGAGCAGATCGAGGCGTTCCCGCGCGGTGAGCTTGTCGCGGGCGTGCTGGCTGGCCGCGGCGATTTCCGCGCGCGCCCGCGCGGTTTCCCGTAGATCGACCATCGTGGAGATCGCGTCCGACGTCCAGCTCTTGTTCACCACACTGAAACTTTCGGCAACCATGGTGGCCCTTCACCCTCGCCGTGACCCAGGCGGACCATGCGGGCCGACGCCGGAATCGCCTGGTGCAGCACGGAAATCGATCGGATCGACTCCTCGGCTCGACGCCTGACGATCTTCAAGTTACCGACGCCTCAAGACTTAGGCCAGGGACGAGAGTTGAACGGGCAAAGCGCGGGTACGACCGGGAAGCCGCGGAAGTCCTTGTCAGGGTGGGAAAAATGCTCCGGCGGCACCCGTTCGGCGTAGCTTCGTTCACGGTCGGTGAGCCTCGGCGCGGCGCGCGGTGGGGGAAGGCACGGGTGACGGCGTCGTTCGTGCTCTGTCGCCGAAAGGTTCGATGACGCTCAGTCATTTCGGGTGAATCATGATGTGGATCACTACCGGGGTGTTGGCGCTGTGGTCTTTGGTACAGCTTGAAGTCGATCCGGACGGTGCGGGGATCGCAGGTGCGCAGGGGAAAAGTCCGCGAGCACCGGAGGTTCGGACCAGATGGTCCGTCCCGTAGGGGAGGGGGCACATTGATCTCAGGAAACCCGGAACAGGATTTTCCCGGCAACACCAGGGAAGTTGGCACGATCGGTCCGTCTTTTTCTTGACGGAGAACGAAAACCCAGTCCTCCGCAACCACGCGGAGGGCCTCGCACCGCGAGGAACCTCGGTGCAGGCGGTCATTCCTGTTTGAGGGCATCCGCCGGTTTTCGCTCGCCCTGCCGGAGTCGACGTCGTAGACCGGCGCGGCCGGCTGAAATCCCCGGCATTTCCTCGATGTTCCCTGGAATTTCGCCGATGCCTTCCGCTGCTCGGAAGGTGCCGGTCATCGAGGTCGACAACTGAACTCTGATCAGGAGAGCTCGTGGTGAATTCGTCGGGGTCCGACATCGAGGACGACCCGATCGCCATCGTCGGCATGTCGTGCCGGCTGCCGAAGGCGTCGAACCTGCGTGAGTTCTGGCAGTTGCTCCGCTCCGGCGGCAGCGGCATCACGCCGGTGCCGGCCGGTCGCTGGACGGATCTGGCCGAGCCCGATACCGAGCTCCTGCGGTACGGCGGCTTCGTCGACGAGGTGGACCGGTTCGACGCGGAGTTCTTCGGGATCTCGCCACGCGAAGCCGCGGTCATGGACCCGCAGCAGCGGATGGCTCTCGAACTGGGCTGGGAAGCGCTCGAGGACGCCGGGATCGTGCCGGCGCACCTGCGCGAGCGCCGGGTCGGGATCTTCGCCGGTGCGATGGCGTCGGACTACGAGCTGCTCAGCCTGCGCCAGGGCCCGGCGGCGATCGGGCACCACAGCCTGACCGGCCTGCACAACGGGATGATCCCGAACCGGATGTCCTACGCGTTCGGGTTCACCGGGCCGAGCCTGGCCGTGGACACCGGGCAGTCGTCGTCGCTGGTCGCGGTGCACCTCGCGGCCGAGAGCATCCGGTCCGGCGAGTCGGAACTCGCCCTGGCGGGCGGCATCCAGCTGAACCTGGCGGGTGATAACGCTGTCACCGCCGCGCGGTTCGGTGGCCTGTCCCCGGACGGCCGATGTTTCACCTTCGACGCCCGCGCGAACGGCTACGTGCGCGGCGAGGGCGGCGGTTTCGTCGTGCTCAAGCCGCTTTCCCTTGCCCTGGAAGACGGCGACGACGTGTACGCCGTCGTGCTGGGCAGCGCGGTGAACAACGAAGGCCCGGGTGAGTCGTTCACGCGGCCGAGCTCCGAGGCCCAGGAGGCGTTGCTCCGCGCGGCGTACCGGCGGGCCGGCGTGGATCCGCGGCGCGTGCGGTACGTGGAGCTGCACGGGACCGCCACGATGGTCGGCGACCCGGTCGAGGCCCGCGCGCTCGGCGCGGCTCTGGGCGAGGGCCGGACCACCCCGCTGTGGGTGGGTTCGGCGAAGACCAACGTGGGGCACCTGGAAAGCGCTGCCGGCATCGTCGGGCTGCTGAAGACGGCGCTGGCGGTGCGGAATCGGCGCCTGCCCGCGAGCCTGAACTTCGAACAGCCCAACCCGGAAATCCTGTTCGACGACTGGAACCTTCGGGTTGTGCAGTCCACCGACGCGTGGCCGGAGGCCGACGGGGCGCTGCTGGCGGGTGTGTCGTCGTTCGGCGTGGGCGGGACGAACTGCCACGTCGTTCTGTCGTCGCCGAGCGCGGGTTCACCGTCGACCGACCACACCGAGGCTCCGCCTTCCGACGCGGTGCTACCGCTGGTGGTGTCGGGCCGGTCTCAGGCGGCGGTGCGCGAGCAGGCGGCCCGGCTTGCGGACGCGCTGAGCCGGGATCCGCAACCGGCGCTGGCGGATCTCGCCTGGTCCTCGGCGACCACGCGGTCGGCCTTCGACCATCGGGCCGTGGTCGTGGCCGGTGACCGGGCCGAGGCACTGTCGGGGCTGCGGGCGTTGGCGGCCGGTGAGCCGGATCCGGCAGTGGTGACCGGCGTGGCGGCACCGTCCGATGGAGTGGTGTTCGTGTTTCCCGGGCAGGGCTCACAATGGCTGGGCATGGGCCGGGGTCTGCTGGAAACCTCGTCCGTGTTCCGGGAGTCGATGCTCGAGTGCCAGGAGGCATTGGCGCCCTGGGTGTCCTGGTCGTTGACCGAGGTGCTGACCGGCGCCGACGGCGCCGAACTGGACCGGGTCGACGTGGTCCAGCCCGCGTTGTGGGCGATCATGATCTCCCTGGCCCGCCTGTGGCGCTCCTGCGGCGTCCGGCCCGACGCGGTCGTCGGCCACAGCCAAGGAGAGATCGCCGCGGCGTGCGTGGCGGGAGCACTATCCCTTTCGGACGGTGCCAGAGTGGTGGCCCTGCGGGCCCGGGCGCTGCGAGCCCTGGCCGGGCGCGGCGGCATGCTGTCGGTGGGCCTGTCCCGGCACGAGGTTCGGGAGTGGCTCGACCAGTACGGCGGGCAGGTGTCGCTGGCCGCGGTCAACGCCGTCGGCTCCGTGGTGGTCGCGGGCGAACCGGCGGCGCTGGAGCGTTTGCGGACGGAGCTGGCCGGGCGAGACATCCGGGTGCGTCGGATCGAGGTCGACTACGCCTCGCACTCTCCGCAGGTCGACCAGGTCCGCGACGAGGTGCTCGAGGCCCTGGCGCCGATCGAGCCCCGGCTCGCGGAGGTGCCGTTCTTCTCGACCGTGGACGCCGAGTGGATCCGCGGCACGGACCTGGATGCCGGGTACTGGTACCGGAACCTGCGCCAGACCGTCCTCTTCGAGCCGGCCATCGCCACCTTGCTGGCCGAGGGACACCGGGCGTTCGTCGAGGTGAGCCCGCATCCGGTGACCACGGTGCCGATCGCGGAAACGGTCGACGCGGCCGCGGTGCCGGCCGTCGTGACCGGGACCTTGCGCCGTGACCAGGATTCGCCGCACCGGTTCCTGACGTCACTGGCGAGCCTGTGGGTCGGGGGGATCGAGCTCGGCTGGCCGGAGGTGTTCGCCGGAATCGGCGTGCGGGGCCGGCGGGTCGCGCTGCCGACCTACGCGTTCCAGCGCGAGCGCTACTGGCTGGCTGCGTCGACCAGCCCGGTACCCGCGCCCGTCGTCACGGCGGCGGGGGCGAGCAGCCCCGATGAGCCGCCGCGGGAACCGTCGATGGCCGTGCGTGACGTGGTGGCTCGCGAGACCGCCGCCGTGCTGGGGCAGCGGAACTGGCGACAGGTCGACGACCGCCGCACCTTCAAGGATCTCGGGTTCGACTCGATCATGATGGTCGAGCTCAGGGATCGGGTGAACAAAGCTCTCGGATCGCGGCTGAACACCACCGAGATCTTCAGCCATCCGACGGCGGCGCAGCTCAGTGAGCGTATCGAGATCGACCTCGGCTTCCGGAGCTCGGAAGTCGTGCCCGTCCGGCCCGTCGCGGCCGGGGACGACGACCCGATCGTCATCGTCGGGATGGGGTGCCGGTTCCCGGGTGGGGTCACGTCGCCCGAAGGCCTTTGGGACGTGGTCGCCGCCGGCCGGGATGTCATCTCCGGGTTCCCGACCGACCGCGGCTGGGACCTGGCCGCGTTGCGCGAGGGTGGTTCCGCGACTCAGCTGGGCGGGTTCCTCTACGACGCTCCCGAGTTCGATGCGGCCTTCTTCGGGATCTCGCCCCGGGAAGCGCTGGCCATGGACCCCCAGCAGCGGCTGCTGCTCGAAACGAGCTGGGAGGCACTGGAACGGGCGAACATCACGCCCGCGTCGCTGAGGGGGCGCGCGCCGGGGTCTTCGTCGGCGCGTATCCGCAGGGGTATCTCCAGGAGCGGGCCCGGACCGACGACGAGCTCAGCGGATACCTGCTGACCGGCACGTCGTCGAGCGTGATGTCGGGCCGGATCGCGTACTTGCTCGGGCTGGAAGGCCCGGCCGTCACGGTGGACACGGCCTGTTCGTCGTCGCTGGTCGCCCTGCACCTGGCCGCGCAGTCGCTGCGCTCCGGTGAGTCCGACCTGGCACTGGTCGGCGGAGTGACGGTGATGTCGGCGCCGGACATCTTCGAGGAGTTCTCCCGGCAGGGCGGTCTGGCCCCCGACGGCCGGTGCAAGCCGTTCGCCGACACGGCCGACGGCACCGGCTGGAGCGAGGGGGCCGGGGTCCTCGTCGTCGAGCGGCTGTCGACGGCGCGGGCGCAGGGGCATCAGGTGCTGGCGGTCGTCCGCGGGACCGCGATCAACCAGGACGGCGCTTCCAACGGGCTCACCGCACCCAACGGCGCGGCACAGCAACGCGTGATCAGTGACGCCCTGGCTCGAGCCGGCCTGTCTCCCGCCGAGGTGGACGCCGTGGAGGCGCACGGCACGGGAACCCGGCTCGGCGACCCCATCGAGGCCCAGGCGCTGCTGGCGACGCTGGGGCAGGGCCGTGACGAGGGGAACCCGGTGTGGCTGGGCTCGGTGAAGTCCAACATCGGGCACACGCAGGCCGCGGCCGGGGTCGCGGGCGTGATCAAGATGGTCGAGGCGATGCGGCACGGTGGTCTTCCGCGCAGCCTGCACGCCGACCGGCCCACCACCCACGTGGATTGGGACTCCGGTGCGGTGCGGGTACTGACCGAGGCGGTTCCCTGGCCGGAGACCGGTCGGCCGCGCCGGGCGGGGGTGTCGGCGTTCGGCATCAGCGGCACCAACGCTCACGTCATCCTCGAACAGGCGCCCGCCGAGCCCGACGCCGTGGTGCGGCCTGACGCGGTCGGCCCGGTGCCGATCGTGGTGTCCGGTCAGTCCGAGCCGGCGCTGCGCGAGCAGGCGGCCCGGTTGGGCGCGTTCGTCGCGGACGCTCCGGAAATGTCGTGGGCGGATCTGGCCTGGTCCTTGGCCACCGCGCGGTCGGCTTTCGACCATCGGGCGGTTTTCGTGCCCGCCGATCGGGCCGAGCTGGTGTCGTCGTTGGCCGCTCTGGCTGCCGGCGACCAGTCGGGCCTCGTCAGCGGAAGCGCGGGTCGGATCGCGCTCGTCTTTTCCGGGCAGGGCGCTCAGCGGGTGGGGATGGGTCGTGAGCTTTCGGCCCGGTTCCCGGTTTTCGCCGCGGCGCTGAGTGACGTTTGTGCGTTGCTGGATCCGTTGTTGGCGGGCGAACACGCGTTGCGTGAGGTGATGTTCGCCGAGGCGGAGTTGCTGGATCGGACGGGTTACACGCAGCCTGCGTTGTTTGCTTGGCAGACGGCGTGGTTCCGCCTGCTGCAGTCGTGGGGTGTTCGTCCTGATTTTTTGATGGGGCATTCGATCGGTGAGATCGGTGCGGCTCATGCGGCTGGTGTGTTTTCGCTTGAGGACGCGTGCACGCTGGTCGCGGCGCGGGCCAATCTGATGCAGGCGTTGCCGAGTGGCGGAGCCATGCTCGCGGTCAGCGCATCGGAGAGCGACATCGTGCCGCTGCTCGGGAACTACGGCGACACCGTGGGTATCGCGGCCGTCAACGCCGGTCACGCGGTGGTGGTGTCCGGGGATCAGGACGCGATCGCGGACCTCGGCCGGGTGCTGGGGGAGCGGGGACACAAGACCACGTGGTTGCGGGTGAGTCACGCGTTCCATTCGGCTCTGATGGATCCGATGCTGGACGGGTTCCGCGCGGCTATCGGCGGGATGACGTTCCACGAGCCGGCCGTCCCGTTGGTGTCCCACGTGACCGGCGACGTGGCCGGAGCCGAAGTGGCCACTGTGGACTATTGGGTCCGGCACGTCCGGGAACCGGTCCGCTTCGCCGACGGAGTGGCCACAGCGGCCAGTAAGGGCGCCGCCGTCTTCGTGGAGGCCGGGCCGGCGAGCACGCTGTCGTCGATGATCGGCGCCGAGCTGGACCCCGAGCACACGACGGTGATTCCCGCGGTCCGGAAGGACCAGGACGAGGTCACGGGCGCCGTCGCCGCCGTCGCGCAGCTGCACGCGGTGGGGGCCGACGTCGACTGGGCCGCGGTGTTCGCGGGGCTGAATGTCGAGGGGCGTCGGGTCGGGTTGCCGACGTATGCGTTCCAGCGTGAGCGGTTCTGGCCCGGCGTGGTGGTGTCCGCGGCCGGCGTGGGCGCGGCGGGGCTGGATGTGGTGGAGCATCCGTTGCTGGGTGCGGGGACTCCGTTGCCCGAGTCGGACGGCTACGTCTTCAGCGGCCGGCTCTCGCCGGCCACGCAACCCTGGCTGGCCGAGCACGCGACGAACGGTGTGGTGATCCTTCCGGGGACCGCGTTCGTCGAGGTGGTCATCCGGGCGGGGGACGCGGTCGGGTGCGGTCGGATCGACGACCTCACCCTGCACGAGCCGCTTGTGCTGCCCGAGCAGGACGGCGTCGATCTGCAGGTGCTGGTGGGCGGGCCCGAGGGCGACGGCGTCCGGCCGGTCACGGTGTACTCCCGGGTCGCCTCGCCGGACCAGCCGTGGACCCGGCACGCCGTCGGCACGGTCACGCCCACGGCAGGCGCTGACGCCGGCTGGACGGACCCGGCGTGGCCACCGCGAGACGCTGTTCCGGTGTCGTTGGCAGGCTTCTACGGCCACGCCGGCCGGTCGGCTTTCGACTACGGGCCGGTGTTCCGGGGCCTTCAGGCGGTGTGGACACGCGGGAGCGAGGTGTTCGCCGAGGTCGTGGTGCCGCCGACGGCGCGCGAGTTGGTGAACCGGTTCGGTCTGCACCCGGCGCTGCTGGACGCAGCATTGCAGGCCAATGTGTTCGCGCCGCTCGCTCCGGCCGAACACGGTCGCCTGCCGTTCTCTTTCAGCGGTGTCGCTTTGCACGCCACCGGTGCGACCACGCTCCGGGTCCGGCTGACCGCGACCGGCCCGGACGCCGTCCGCATCGAAGCCGTCGATCCCGGTGGCTCTCCGGTGGTCACCGTCGAATCGCTGGTGCTGCGGCCGCTTGTGCCGGAGCTGCTCACGCGGGCCGCGGCATCGGGCGCGCCGGAGGCGTTGCTTCGTCTCGAGTGGACACCCGGGCCGGAGGTGAGCGCCGGTACCGCCGGGGCCTGGTGGGTGCTGGACGGCTACCACGGGGAGATCGGCGATCTCTCGAACGAGCTGGGTGTGGCGAGCAGCTTGGACGAGCTCGTCGGCGCCGGTGCGCGAAACGTGGTGGTACCGGTCGGCGGCTCGGGCGGGGAAGTCGCCGAAGAAGTCCAGGCGATGACCGCCGCGGTACTCGGCTTGCTGCAGGCGTGGCTCGCCCGGCCGGAGCTGAGCGAGGCGCGGCTGGTGTTCCTGACCCGCAACGCGGTGAGCACGACCGAGGCCCAGCCGGTCGCGGATCTCGCCGCCGCCGCGGTGTGGGGCTTGGTCAGGTCCGCGCAGACCGAACATCCCGACCGGTTCACGCTCCTCGACCACGACCACCAGCCCCTGACCCGAGATCAGCTCGTTACCGCCGAGCCCCAGGCCGCCATCCGTGACCACCGGACCCTGGTCCCCAGGCTGACCGTGCCGTCCGGCGACGAGCTGCTGGCAGTCCCCTCGGGTGCCGAGGATGCGTGGCGACTGGAGGTGTCCGAGAAGGGCACGGTGGACAACCTCGTCCTGCGGGCGGCGCCGTCACTGGCCGAACCGCTGGGGCAGGGGCAGGTCCGGGTCGCGGTGCGGGTCGCCGGGCTGAACTTCCGGGACGTGCTCAACGCGCTCGGCATGTATCCGGGCGATCCGGTTCCGCTGGGCCTCGAGGTCGCCGGCGTGGTCACGGAGGTGGGCCCGGACGTCACCGACCTGACCCCCGGTGACCGGGTCATGGGTATCGCGCCCGGTGGGTTCGGCCCGGTGGCGGTGACCGACCGGCGGTCGCTCGTCGTGATCCCTCGGCCGTGGTCGTTCGCCCAGGCGGCGACGGCGCCGGTGGTGTTCCTGACCGCCTGCCACGGCCTGCGCGACCTGGCCGGACTGCGGGCGGGCGAATCGGTGCTGATCCACGCCGGTGCCGGCGGCGTCGGGATGGCCGCGATCCAGCTGGCCCGGCACCTCGGCGCCGAGGTTTTCGCCACCGCCGCTCCGGCCAAGTGGGACGTGCTGCGTTCCCTCGGCCTGCCGGACGATCACATCGCCTCGTCGCGCACCGTGGACTTCGAAGAGCGTTTCTCGGCGACGACGCGAGGTCGTGGTGTGGATGTCGTCCTGAACTCGCTGACAGGGGAGTTCGTGGACGCGTCGCTGCGGCTGCTCGCGCGCGGTGGCCGGTTCGTGGAGATGGGCAAGGCCGACCTCCGTGATGCGCGAGAGGTCGCCGCGGCTCATCCGGGCGTGTCCTATCAGGCGTTCGACCTGATGGAGGTCGACCTGGACCGGATTCAGCGGATGCTGGTCGAGCTGGCCGCGTTGTTCGCGTCGGATGCCTTGACCACGTTGCCGGTCACGACCTGGGACGTCCGGCGTGCGCCCGAGGCGTTCCGGTTCGTCAGCCAGGCCAAGCACGTCGGGAAGGTCGCCCTGACGATCCCGCGGCCGCCGGACCCCCGGGGCACGGTGGTGATCACGGGTGGGACCGGCGGGTTGGGGGCCGTGCTGGCTCGGCACCTCGTCGAACGGCGTGAAGCGCGCAGGCTGGTGCTGATCAGCAGGCGAGGGGAGTCGGCGCCAGGAGCCGCGGAGCTCGGCGCCGAGCTGATCGGCCTGGGCGCCGAGGTCACGGTCGCGGCGTGCGACGTCGCGGACCGCGACCGGCTGGCCGAGGTGCTGGCCGCGGCGCAGCCGGTGACGGCCGTGGTGCACACCGCGGGTGTCCTGGCGGACGCGACCGTCGAGTCCTTGACACCGGAAGCGGTCGGCCGCGTGTTCGAGCCCAAGGTGCGGGGCGCGTGGAACCTGCACGAGCTCACCCGCGACACCGATCTGTCGGCGTTCGTCTTGTTCTCCTCCGTCGGCGGTGTCACGGGCGCCGCCGGTCAAGCCAACTACGCCGCGGCGAACGCTTTCCTCGACGCCCTGGCCTCGGTGCGGCACGGACAGGGCAGGCCGGCGGTGTCGGTGGCGTGGGGTGCGTGGACCCCGGAAGCGGGCATGACCGGCGCCCTGTCCGAAGTGGACCTCGAGCGGCTGACCCGTTCGGGGATGCCGCCGATGACCGTCGACCAGGGGCTCGCGCTGTTCGACCGAGCCGTCGCCGCGGACCGGGCGATGCTCGTCGCGACACGGTTGGACCGCAAGGCGGCGGCGTCCCAGTCCTCCCGGTTGTTCGACGCCCTCACCACCAGGCCACCGGCCCGGATCGGCGCGGCCTCGGAGGGCTCGGAGGACTCGGTGCTCCGGCGGCTGTCGGCCATGACGTCGACCGACCGGACGCGGGCCCTCACGGACCTGGTCCGCACCCAGGTGGCCGCCGTGCTGGGCCACGCGGTGCCGAGCGCCATCGACCCGGCCCAGGCGTTCAAGGAACTGGGGATGGACTCCCTGACTTCGGTCGAGTTGCGCAACCGGGTGAACAAGGTCTTCGGGACCCGGCTGCCGGCGACCGAGATCTTCAACCACCCGACGACGGCCCAGCTGACCGACCGGATCGCGATCGAACTCGGTCTCCGGCAGGAGGAAGCCGCCCCCGCCCCGGCTGTCACGGCCGCTGACGACGACCCGATCGTCATCGTCGGGATGGGCTGCCGGTTCCCCGGCGGGGCCGGCTCGCCGGAAGACCTGTGGGACCTGGTCGTCTCCGGCCGGGACGCGATCTCCGATTTCCCGGCCGACCGTGGGTGGGATCTGGCCGCGTTGCGTGGTGGGGCGTCGGCGACCCGGCAGGGCGGGTTCCTCTACGAGGCACCCGAGTTCGACGCGGACTTCTTCGGGATCTCGCCCCGCGAAGCGCTGGCCATGGACCCGCAGCAACGGCTGCTCCTGGAAGTCTCCTGGGAAGCCTTGGAGCGGTCCGGGATCACTCCGGACTCGGTTGGTGGGACCCGGACCGGTGTGTTCGTCGGCGCCTACCACCAGGACTACCTCCGCGAGAAGACCGCGGCCAGGGACGAGCTCGGCGGCTACCTGCTGACCGGCACCACGTCGAGCGTGATGTCGGGCCGCATCGCCTACTCGCTCGGGTTGGAAGGCCCGGCGGTGACCGTCGACACGGCGTGTTCGTCGTCGCTGGTGGCGCTGCACTGGGCCACGCAGTCCCTGCGGTCCGGGGAGTGCGATCTGGCGCTCGTCGGCGGTGTCACCGTGATGTCCACACCGGACATCTTCGAGGAGTTTTCCCGCCAGGACGGGCTGTCGGTGGACGGCCGGTGCAAACCGTTCGCCGAGTCGGCGGACGGCACCGGGTGGAGTGAGGGCGTCGGTGTCCTCGTCGTGCAACGGTTGTCGTCGGCTCGGGCGGCGGGTCGCCGGGTGCTGGCGGTGGTGCGGGGTTCGGCGGTGAACCAGGATGGCGCGTCGAATGGGTTGACGGCGCCGAATGGCCCGTCGCAGCAGCGGGTGATCAAGGACGCGTTGGCTCGGGCGGGGGTGTCCGCGGGGGAGATCGACGCTGTGGAGGCGCACGGCACGGGTACGCGGCTGGGTGATCCCATCGAAGCGCAGGCGTTGCTGGCCACTCTCGGCCAGGGCCGCGAGGAGGATCGGCCGGTGTGGTTGGGGTCGGTGAAGTCGAACATCGGGCACACGCAGGCCGCGGCCGGTGTCGCCGGGATCATCAAGATGGTCCAGGCGATGCGGCACGGGATTCTGCCGCGGACTCTGCACGTGGACGAGCCCACCACGCACGTGGATTGGGCTGCCGGTGGGGTGCGGGTGTTGACCGAGCAGATCCCGTGGCCGGAGACCGGCCGCCCGCGTCGGGCCGGGGTGTCGGGCTTCGGCATCAGTGGAACCAACGCCCACGTGATCCTCGAGCAGGCACCCGGTGAAGCCGAGCGGGTGACCACAGTGGACACCGGAGCGCCGGTGCCGGTGTTGGTGAGTGGCCGTTCCGGCTCGGCGGTGCGCGACCAGGCCGCGCGGCTGGTGAGCCTGCTGGACCGTGACCGCGGCCTTGCTGTGACGGATCTCGCGTGGTCGCTGGCGACCACGCGGTCCAGCTTCGACCACCGTGCCGTCGTGGTGGCCGCGGACCGGGCGGAGCTGGCCCCGAAGCTCCGGGCGCTGGCCGCCGGCGAGGCGGATCCGGCCGTGGTGACCGGCGTCGCCGCGAGCTCCGGCGGTGTGGTGTTCGTGTTTCCCGGTCAGGGTTCGCAGTGGTCTGGCATGGGCCGCGAGCTGCTGGAGACCTCACCCGTCTTCCGGGAATGGATCCTGAAGTGCCAGGAAGCGTTGGCGCCGTGGGTGACCTGGTCACTGACCGAAGTCCTCACCGGCGACCACGCCGAGCTGGCCGAGCGGGTGGACGTGGTCCAGCCGGTGTTGTGGGCGATGATGGTTTCGCTGGCCGAGCTGTGGCGCTCCTACGGCATCCATCCGGAGGCAGTGGTCGGCCACAGCCAGGGGGAGATCGCGGCCGCCTGCGTCGCCGGCGCGCTCTCGCTCGAGGACGGTGCCCGGGTGGTGGCGCTGCGCGCGCAGGCACTGCGTGAGATCGCCGGACAGGGTGGCATGCTCTCGGTCGCCTTGTCGCAGGACGAGGTACGGCACTGGCTCGCTCGTGGCGATGGCCGCGTGTCGCTTGCCGCGATCAACGCCGCCGCGTCCGTCGTGCTCGCCGGCGAGGCGACGGTGCTGGAACGGCTGCGGTCCGAGATGACCGAGCAGGGAATTCGGGCTCGTCGCGTCGAGGTGGACTACGCGTCGCACTCTCCCCACGTCGAGCAGGTCCGCGATCGGGTGCTGGCGGCCTTGGCGCCGATCACACCACGCACGGCTGACGTGAAGTTCTTGTCCACAGTGGACTCGGTTTGGCTCGACGGCACCGAGCTCGACGCGGACTACTGGTACCGGAACCTCCGGCAGACGGTCCGGTTCGAGCCGGCCGTCCGCACGCTGCTGGCCGACGGATACCAGGCCTTCGTGGAAACGAGCGCGCATCCGGTGATCACGGTCCCGCTTTCCGAGACCGTGGAGGACGCCGGCGCGCACGCGGTGGTGACGGGAACGCTGCGCCGCGACCAAGGGTCGTTGCGGCGCATGCTGACCTCGCTGGCGACTCTGCACACGGCCGGGGTGAAGGTGGACTGGACCCGGGTGTTCGGGGCCGAGGGCCGACGGGTCGAGCTGCCCACGTACGCGTTCCAGCATCAGCGCTTCTGGCCGGCGTCGGCGCCGGTGGAGGCGCTGAGCGGCTGGGGTTACGACGTCGTCTGGACGCCGGCCCCGCAGCCGGCCTCGCCCCGGACGCCCGGTTCGTGGTGGCTGATCGCGCCGGCCGGGTACGAGGAATCGCCGTTGATCACCGGGTTGCGCCAGGAGCTGGCCGGCGCCGGCGCGACGGCGGATCTGGTGGTGGTGCCGGCCGAGCGGACCGACCGGGCGGCGCTCGCCGCGAGGATCGGCGAACTGGCCGTGCCGACCGGGGTGGTGTCTTTCCTGGCCTGGCACGACATCCCGGTCGCCCAGGGCTCCGAGGTCTCGCTGGGGCTGACCCTCACGGCCACGCTCCTGCAGGCCCTGGGTGACGCCTCGATCCAGGCCCCGGTGTGGTCCGTGACCCGTGGCGCGGTCAGTGTGGCCGACCTCGCGGAGGTGTCCCACCCGGCCCAGACGGCGGTCTGGGGGTGGGGCCGGACCGCGGCGGTGGAGTATCCCCGGCGCTGGGGCGGCCTGATCGACGTGCCCGCCGGCGAACCCGACGCGATCCTGACCGCACGCTTGGCGCAGGTCCTGATGTCCGGCGGCAGCACGGAAGACCAGCTCGCGATCCGTCCATCCGGGACCTGGGCCCGACGGCTCGCCCGTCGCGCCCTCACCCCGGCCGACGTGCCGGAGTGGGAGGTTCCGGTCGCGGGCACCGTTCTCGTCACCGGCGGTACCGGTGCGTTGGGCGGTCACGTCGCCCGGTGGCTGGCCACCAGCGGCGTCCCGCACCTCGTGCTCCTCAGCCGGCAAGGCCTCCAGGCCGATGGTGCGCGGGACCTGGAAGCGGAGCTGACGGGGCTCGGGGCCAGGGTGACGGTGGTGGCTTGCGACGCGGCCGACCGGGAAGCGATGGCGGAGGTGATCGCCGGGGTTCCCGCGGAGTATCCGCTGGCGGGGGTCGTGCACACCGCCGTGGTCGTCGACGACGGGATCATCGAAACCGTGACCGGTGAGCAGCTGGCCACGGTGTTCCGGCCCAAGGTCGACGCCGCCGTGGTGCTGCACGAGCTCACCCGGGACCTGGACCTGGCGATGTTCGTGATGTTCTCCTCGATCAGCGCCACCCTCGGCGGTGTCGGGCTCAGCACGTATGCGGCCGCCAACGCCTACCTCGACGGGCTCGCCCAGTACCGCCGGGCCCAGGGACTTCCCGCGACCTCGATCGCGTGGGGGACGTGGGCGGGCGACGGTCTGGCGTCCGCGACCGCGGCACAGCAGAACCTGCGCCGCTTCGGCATGATCACCATGGCGCCCGCTCCGGCGCTGGAAGGCCTGCGCCGGGTGCTCGAGCGCGGCGACGCCACCGCCGTGATCGCCGACGTGGACTGGAAGCAGTACCTCAGCGTGTTCACGGCCGCGCGGCCCAGCGCCTTGCTCGGCGACCTCCCGGAAACCCGTCAGTCCACAACGGACCAGGACGACAGCGGGGCGAAGCTGGCCCTCGACCCGGCCGTGCGGCTGCGGACCCGGCTCGCCGGGCTGGCTCACGCCGACCAGGTTCGCGTGGTGCTCGACCTGGTGCGGGTACAGCTGGCGGCGATTCTCGGGTACGGCGACTCCGATCCGATTCCGGAGAATCGGGCGTTTCGTGATCTGGGTTTCGACTCGCTCACGGCGGTGGAGTTGCGCAACATCCTGAGCATGGCCACGGGGCTGGATCTGCCCCGGACTCTGGTTTTCGACTATCCGACCCCCACCGACCTCGCCCGGCACCTGCTCGACGAGCTCTCGGGCGACGGCGCGGACGAGCCCGCGGCCCTTGCCCCGGCGCGGGTTCCGTCGGACGACGACCCGATCGTCGTGGTCGGCATGGGCTGCCGGTTCCCCGGCGGGGTGAGCTCGCCGGAAGACCTGTGGAGTCTGGTCGCTTCCGGCGGCGACGCCATCTCGGAGTTCCCGGCCGACCGGGGCTGGGACCTGGCGGGCCTGCGTGCCGGGGGTTCGACGACCCGGCTGGGCGGTTTCCTCGACGAGGTGGCCGAGTTCGACGCCGGGTTCTTCGGGATCTCACCGCGTGAAGCACTCGCGATGGACCCGCAGCAACGTCTGCTGCTCGAAACCGCGTGGGAAGCGCTGGAGCGGGCGGGGATCAAGCCCGCCTCGCTGCGCGGCACCCGGACCGGTGTTTTCGTCGGCTCGAGCATCCAGGACTACATCCACGCGTCGATGCAGGTCCGCGAAGACCTCGAGGGCTACTTGCTCACCGGCAGCTCGTCCAGCGTGCTGTCGGGCCGCGTCGCGTACCTGCTCGGCCTCGAAGGCCCCGCGATCACCGTCGACACGGCGTGTTCGTCGTCGCTGGTGGCGCTGCACTGGGCCGCGCAGTCGCTGCTGTCGGGTGAGTGCGAGCTGGCGCTGGCCGGCGGTGTCACCGTGATGTCCACGGCGGAGTTGTTCCTCGACTTCACCCGGCAAGGCGCGCTGTCAGTGGACGGCCGGTGCAAGGCGTTCGCCGAGACGGCCGACGGTGCCGGGTTCTCCGAAGGGGTCGGTGTGCTCGCGGTCGAGCGGTTGTCGTCGGCTCGGGCGGCGGGTCGCCGGGTGCTGGCGGTGGTGCGGGGTTCGGCGGTGAACCAGGATGGCGCGTCGAATGGGTTGACGGCGCCGAATGGCCCGTCGCAGCAGCGGGTGATCAAGGACGCGTTGGCTCGGGCGGGGGTGTCCGCGGGGGAGATCGACGCTGTGGAGGCGCACGGCACGGGTACGCGGCTGGGTGATCCCATCGAAGCGCAGGCGTTGCTGGCCACTCTCGGCCAGGGCCGCGAGGAGGATCGGCCGGTGTGGTTGGGGTCGGTGAAGTCGAACATCGGGCACACGCAGGCCGCGGCCGGTGTCGCCGGGATCATCAAGATGGTCCAGGCGATGCGGCACGGGATTCTGCCGCGGACTCTGCACGTGGACGAGCCCACCACGCACGTGGATTGGGCTGCCGGTGGGGTGCGGGTGTTGACCGAGCAGATCCCGTGGCCGGAGACCGGACGGCCGCGGCGCGCGGGTGTGTCCGGGTTCGGGATCAGCGGCACCAACGCCCACGTCGTGCTCGAACAAGCACCCGAGCAGCCGGAAGTCGAACCCGCCGGCATCACCGCGCCCGTGCCGCTCGTGCTCTCGGGGCAGTCCGTGCCCGCGGTGCGGGGGCAGGCCGCCCGGCTGGCCGAGCTCCTCGACGGCGATGGCGATGCGGCCCTGGCCGATGTGGCCTGGTCGGCGGCGCTGACCCGGTCGGCCTTCGACCACCGTGCCGTGGTGGTGGCCGCCGATCGGCAGGAGGCGTTGTCGAGCTTGCGGGCGCTTGCCGCAGGGGAGCCTGGTCCGACTGCCGTGACCGGGGAGGCGCGGGTGTCCGGGGGCGTGGTGTTCGTGTTCCCCGGTCAGGGTTCGCAGTGGGCCGGGATGGGCCGGGAGCTGCTGGAGACGTCGGCGGTTTTCCGGGAGTCCATTCAGGAGTGTCAGGACGCGTTGGCGCCGTGGATTTCCTGGTCGTTGACCGACGTCCTCGACCGTGCGGACCTGCTGGAACGGGTCGACGTGGTCCAGCCGGCGTTGTGGGCGATGAACGTTTCGCTGGCGAAGCTGTGGCGGTCCCACGGGGTCGAACCGGCCGCCGTGATCGGACACAGCCAAGGCGAAATCGCGGCCGCCTGCGTCGCCGGAGCCCTCTCGCTGGAAGACGGCGCCCGTGTGGTCGCCCTGCGCGCGCAGGCACTGCGAGTGTTGGCCGGGCACGGCGGAATGCTCTCGGTCGCGCTGTCGCAGGACGACGTTCGGGAATGGCTGGTCCGCTACGACGGTCAGCTCTCGCTCGCCGCGGTCAACGCCCCGACCTCCGTGGTCGTCGCAGGCGACACGGCGGCCTTGGCGCACCTGCAGAACGAACTGACTGGCCACGACATCCGGGCGCGGCGGATCGAAGTGGACTACGCCTCGCATTCCCCGGAAGTCGAGCAGGTCCGGGACCAGGTGCTCGAGAAGCTGGCGCCGATCACGCCCCGCACGCCCGGCGTGAAGTTCTTCTCCACAGTGGACGAGAAGTGGCTGGACGGCACGGAACTCGACGCGGGCTACTGGTACCGCAACCTCCGCCGGACCGTGGGCTTCGAACCCGCCGTACGGGCCTTGCTGGCCGACGGGTACCGGGCGTTCATCGAGGTGAGCCCGCACCCGGTGACCACGGTTCCACTCACCGAAACCGCGGAGGCGGCCGGGACACCGGCCGTCGTGACCGGCACGTTGCGCCGTGACCAGGGGTCGCGGCACCGGGCCCTGACCTCACTCGCCAGCCTCTACGCGGAGGGAATCGACCTCGACTGGGCCGCGGTCTTCGCCGGAATCGGCGCCGGCGGGAGGCGGGTCGATCTGCCCACCTACGCGTTCCAGCGCCGGCGCTACTGGCCGGAGATCACGGCACACCCCGTCCAGGGACCGCGGGTGGAAGACCTGGTGCTGAACCTGGACTGGACCACCGAGCCCGACCCGACGGGTGCCGGTGCAGCACCGCGAACCTGGTGGCTGCTCGACGACCACCACAACGGGGTCTCGACCCTGCCCGGCGAGCTGGGCGTGTCACGGGTGGTGGACGACCTCGTCGAGCTGGGCAAGCAGCTCGACACCGGTGACCGGGCCCCGGACGCGCTGCTGGTGCCGGTCCACGGTCCGGACGGCGACGTGACCGCCGCGGTGCAGGCCACCACCGTCGAGGTACTGGGTCTGCTGCAGCAGTGGCTGGCGAAAACCGAGTTTTCCGGGATTCGATTGGTGTTCCTCACGCGTGACGCGGTGAGCGCCGAGTCCACGACCGATCTCGCTGCGGCCGCGATCTGGGGCCTGGTGAAGTCGGCGCAGGCCGAGCACCCGGGCCGGTTCACGCTCGTCGACCACGATCGTCATCCGCTTTCCGCCGGCTTGCTGGCCGAAGCCCTGGCCACCGGGGAACCGCAGCTGGCGATCCGCGCCCACCGGGTCGCGGTCCCGCGACTGGCACCTGCGCGTGAGCAGGAGCCGGCGGCGCCGGTCCGCTGGGACCAGGGCACCGTGGTCATCACCGGCGGGACCGGCGGGCTGGGTGCCGCGCTGGCGCGGCACCTGGTCGCAGGTGGCCGGGCGAACCGGTTGTTGCTGCTCAACCGGCGGGGACACGACGCCCCGGGCGCGGCGGAGCTGCGGGCCGAACTGACCGGTCTGGGTGCCGAGGTCACGATCACGGCCTGCGACATCGCCGACCGCGCTCGGCTGGCCGAAGCGCTCGACGCGGTGCGCCCGGTGTCGGCGGTCGTCCACACGGCTGTGGTGGTCGCGGACGGCACGATCGAGTCGCTGACGCCGGAAGCGGTCGGCCGCGTGTTCGAGCCCAAGGTGCGGGGCGCGTGGAACCTGCACGAGCTGACGCAGGGCGACGAACTGTCGGCGTTCGTACTGTTCTCCGCGATGGCCGGCGTCATGGGCACGCCCGGGCAGGGCAACTACGCCGCCGCCAACACGTTCCTGGACGCCCTGGCCCGGCATCGGCGGGCCGGTGGCCTGCCGGCCGTGTCGATGGACTGGGGCACCTGGACTTCCGACGTGGGCTTGGCCAGCGCACTGTCCGATACGGACCTTCGGCGCCTCGCCCGCACGGGATTCCCGGCCATGAGCATCGACAACGGCCTGGCCCTGTTCGACCGGGCCATGACCGTCGACGAGCCGATCGTGGCACCCGTCCGGCTCGACCGCGTCGCGGCGGCCGCCCAGCCGTCGCGGCTGCTGGAGGATCTCGTGGTGCGCCGGCCCGAGCCGGCCGGCACGCCGACCGAGCCCGAGACCGGGCCGCGACTGGCCGACCGGCTCGCGACCCTGACCCCGACCGACCGGATCCGGACGATGACGGACCTGGTCCGTGGTCAGGTCGCCGCCGTGCTCGGACACACGACGCCGGATGACGTCCGGCCCACCCAGGCGTTCAAGGACATCGGCATGGACTCGCTCACCTCCATCGAGCTGCGCAACCGGCTCAACGAAGCCACCGGGCTACGGTTGCCCACCACCATCGCGTTCGACAATCCGAACCCGGAGGTCCTGGCCGGTCACCTCGTCGCGGAGCTGATCGGGACCACCACGGTGGCCGTCGCGGTCACGGGATCGGTGACCACCCAGCTGGACGCGCTTGAGACCACCTTCCTGACCGTCGCGCTCGACGCGACGGCGCGGCCGATGCTGCGGAAGCGGCTGAGGGCGCTCCTGGGCCGGATCGACGAGGCCCCCACGACCTCGGAGTCGCCGCAGTCCTCAGTGGACACGGCATCCGACGAAGACCTTTTCGCCATGCTCGACGACCAGCTGGGGCACTGAGTCCGCGAGGCCGACAGAAACAGGAGTGCGGGAAATCCATGTCAGACGTAGAAAAGCTTCGCGACTACCTCAAGCGGGCCACCGAAGAGCTGCTCCAGACTCGCCGGCAGCTCACCGAAGTCGAGTCGGCGACGCGGGAACCGCTCGCCATCGTCGGGATGGCGTGCCGTTTCCCGGGTGAGGTGAATTCACCGGACGACCTATGGGACGTGGTGGTTTCCGGCCGTGACGCGATCGCGGGTTTCCCCACGGACCGTGGCTGGGACCTGGCCGCGTTGCGCAACGGTGGTTCGGCGACCCAGCTGGGCGGGTTCGTCTACGACGCCACACAGTTCGATGCCGCGTTCTTCGGGATCTCGCCGCGCGAAGCGCTCGCGATGGACCCGCAGCAGCGAATTCTGCTGGAAACGGCGTGGGAAGCGCTCGAACGAGCCGGGATTCCGGCCGGATCGCTGAAGGAGTCGCGGACCGGCGTCTTCGTCGGCGGCACCACTCGCAGTTACCTGGAGGAGAAGACCGCCAAGGCCCCGGGCCTCGAGGGTTACCGGCTGACCGGCGGCACGTCGAGTGTGCTGTCGGGGCGCATCTCCTACCTGCTGGGGCTGGAAGGACCTTCCGTCACCGTGGACACCGCGAGCTCGTCCTCGCTGGTCGCGTTGCATCTGGCCGCGCAGTCCCTGCGGCTGGGCGAAAGCGATCTGGCGCTGGTGGGCGGCGTGACGGTCATGTCCACACCGGACGTGTTCGTCGAGTTCACGCGCCACGGCGGCCTGGCCGAGGACGGCCGGTGCAAGTCGTTCGCCGAGGCCGCGGACGGCACCGGGTGGGCCGAAGGCGTCGGCGTGATCGTGGTCGAGCGGTTGTCCACCGCGCAGGAGCTCGGCCATCGGGTACTGGCGGTGGTGCGGGGTTCGGCGGTGAACCAGGACGGCGCGTCCAATGGCCTGACCGCTCCCAGCGGCCCGTCGCAGCAACGCCTCATCCGCGACGCGCTCGCCCGGTCCGGAGTGTCGCCGCTGGAGATCGACGCTGTCGAGGCCCACGGCACCGGCACCCGGCTCGGGGATCCCATCGAAGCCCAGGCTTTGCTCGCCACTCTGGGGCAGGGGCGAGAAGAAGGCCGTCCCGTGTGGATCGGCTCGGTGAAGTCCAACATCGGGCACACCGAGGTCGCGTCCGGGGTGGCGGGTGTCATCAAGATGGTCGAGGCGATGCGCTACGGCGTCCTGCCGAAGACCCTGCACGTCGACCGGCCCAGCACGCACGTGGACTGGAGTGCCGGTGACGTGCGGCTGCTCACCGAGCAGATTCCGTGGCCGGAGACGGGCCGGCCGCGGCGGGCGGGGGTGTCGGGGTTCGGGATCAGTGGCACGAACGCCCACGTCGTTCTCGAGCAGGCACCCGAGTCCGCCGAGTTGGCGGCGACGCCGGATGACGGCGCGCCGAGGCCGGTGCTGGTGTCGGGCCGGTCGGAGCGGGCTCTGCGTGACCAAGCCGACCGGCTGGCGACCTGGGTGGACCGCGATCCGGAGCTGACGGTGGCTGATCTGGCGTGGTCGTCGGCGACGACCCGCTCGAGTTTCGACCATCGCGCGGTCGTGGTGGCATCGGATCGCGCCGGGGTGCTGTCGGGCCTGCGGGCGCTGGCCGACGACACGGCCGATTCGGCCGTGGTGTCGAACCTGGCCCGCGACCTGGGCCGGCTGGCCGTGGTGTTCTCCGGGCAGGGTGCGCAGCGGGCGGGGATGGGTCGTGAGCTGTCGGCCCGGTTCCCGGTGTTCGCCGCGGCGCTGGGTGAGGTGTGCGCGCTGCTGGACCCGCAGCTGACGGGCGAGACGGCGTTGCGGGAAGTCATGTTCGCCGAGGCGGGTTCCGCGAAAGCGGCTCTGCTGGATCAGACGGGTTATACGCAGCCTGCGCTGTTTGCCTGGCAGACCGCGTGGTTCCGCCTGCTGCAGTCGTGGGGGGTTCGGCCTGATTTTCTGATGGGGCATTCGATCGGTGAGATCAGCGCGGCTCACGTGGCCGGTGTGTTCTCTCTTGAGGACGCGTGCACGCTGGTCGCGGCGCGGGCCAATCTGATGCAGGCTTTGCCGGGCGGCGGGGCCATGCTCGCGGTCGCGGCCGGCGAAGCCGACATCGAGTCGTTGCTGAACGGCGTCGACGGAGCCTGCATCGCGGCCGTCAACGCTCCGCACAGTGTGGTGCTCTCCGGAGACGAGGACGCGGTCGCGGGCCTGGGTGCGGTGCTGAGGGACCAGGGGCGCAAGACCACGCAGCTGCGCGTCAGCCACGCGTTCCACTCGGCTCGCATGGATCCGATGCTGGACGGGTTCCGTGCGGCGATCGGGGGGATTTCCTTCAGTGAGCCGGTGGTCCCGTTGGTCTCCAACCTGACCGGGGCCGTGGCCGGTCGCGAAGTGACCACTGTGGACTATTGGGTCCGGCACGTCCGCGAACCGGTGCGCTTCGCCGACGGGGTGTCCACCTTGGACAGCCAAGGCGCCGCCGTGTTCGTCGAAGGCGGGCCGAGCAGCGCCCTTTCGGCGATGATCCACACCACCCTCGACTCCGAAGACTCGGCCGTGATCCCCGCGGTCCGCAAGGACCAGGACGAGATCACCGGAGCCGTCACCGCCCTCGCGCACCTGCACACGGCGGGGGCCGACCTCGACTGGCCGGCGGTGTTCACAGGGATGAACGCCGAGGGCCGCCGGGTCGGGTTGCCGACGTATGCGTTCCAGCATGAGCGGTTCTGGCCCGGTGTCGTGGTGCCCGCGGGTGACGTGGGCGCGGCCGGGCTGGATGTGGTGGACCATCCGTTGCTGGGTGCCGGCGTCGCGTTGCCCGGAGTGGACGGTCAGGTGTTCAGCGGCCGGGTGTCGGTGGACACGCATTCCTGGCTGGCCGACCACGCCGCGAACGGGGTGGTGATCCTTCCGGGAACGGCTTTTGTGGAGCTCGTCGGCCACGCCGGGGTGGCGGTGGGGTGCGCGCGGGTCGGCGACCTCACTCTGCACGAGCCGCTGGTTCTGCCCGAGCACGACGGGATCGATCTGCAGGTGCTGGTGGGTGCGCCTGAGCACGATGGCGAACGGCCGGTCTCGGTGTACTCGCGTACCGCGGCGGATCAGCCGTGGACCCGGCACGCGAGCGCGACGGTCACGACCACGACGGCCGACGCCGTGATGGGCTGGGCCGACCAGGCGTGGCCGCCGGCGGACGCCGTCGCGGTGGCGCTGGACGGGTTCTACGAGCAAGCCGGCGTGGCCGGGGAATCGGCCTTCGACTACGGACCGGTGTTCCAAGGCCTCCAATCGGCCTGGACGCGCGGGAACGAGGTGTTCGCCGAGGTCGCTTTGCCCTCGAGTGCGCGGGAACAGGTCGGCCGGTTCGGTCTGCACCCGGCTTTGCTGGACGCGGCCTTGCAGGCCAGCGTGTTCGCTCCGCTGGCGCCGGTCGAGCGCGGCCGGATGCCGTTCTCGTTCGCCGGCATCACCGTGCACGCGGCCGGTGCGACCACGCTCCGGGTCCGGCTGAGGGCGACCGGTCCGGACACGGTCTCCGTCGAGGCCACCGATCCGGTCGGCACCTCCGTGGTCACGCTCGAATCTCTGGTGCTGCGACCGATCACCGCCGATCAGGTGACCGAGGCCGCACCGGGCACGCTGCTCCGTCTGGAGTGGACGGTCGCGGAGACGGCCACCGAGGTGCCCTCGGCGAGCTGGGTGATGCTGGACGGGAATCTCGCGGATCTCCCCGACGACCCGTTTGGCGCGGACGTCGTGGGCAGCCTGGACGAACTGGTCGGCGCCGGCGTCCCGGACGTGGTGCTGGTTCCGGTGCGGGGCCGAGGGGAGGACGTCACCGCCGAGGTGCCGGCGGTCACCACGGCGGTGCTCGATCTGGTGCAGGCGTGGCTGACCCGGCCGGAGTCCAGCGACGCGCGGCTGGTGTTCCTGACCCGCAACGCCGTCAGCACCGACGACAGCGAGCCCGTCACGGATCTCGCCGCCGCCGCGGTGTGGGGCTTGGTCAGGTCCGCGCAGACCGAACACCCGAACCGGTTCACTCTCGTCGACCACGACGACTCGCTGACCCGAGCCCGGCTGGCCACGGCTCTCGCCGCGGCGGAACCGCAGCTCGCGATCCGCGAGAATCGCGTCACCGTGCCCCGGCTGGTTCCGGCGTCGACGCCGGAGCCGGCGGCGGACCTGTGGGCGCGGGGAACCGTGGTCATCACCGGGGGGACCGGCGGCCTGGGTGCCGCTCTCGCGCGGCACCTGGTGACCGCACGCGGCGCCCAGCGGCTGCTCCTGATCAGCAAGCGCGGCCCGGAAGCACCCGGCGCCGCGGCCCTGCAGACGGAACTCACCGAACTGGGCGCCGACGTCACTGTCGCGGCCTGCGACATCGCCGACCGGGCCGAACTGGCCGCCGTGCTGGCCGCCCATCCGGTGACCGCCGTCGTGCAGACCGCGGGGGTGCTCGCGGACGCGACGATCACGTCCCTGACGCCCGAAGCACTCGCGCGGGTCCTGGAACCCAAGGTTCGCGGCACGTGGAACCTGCACGACCTGACCCGAGCCGCCGGTTTGTCGGCGTTCGTCACGTTCTCGTCCATGGCCGGTCTCCTGGGTGCGGCCGGCCAGGGCAACTACGCGGCGGCCAACTCGTTCCTCGACGCCCTGGCTTCCCACCGGCGCGCCCACGGCCTGCCGGCCGTGTCACTGGCCTGGGGTGCTTGGTCGCAGCAAACGGGCATGACCAGCACGCTGTCCGAGGCGGACCTCCAGCGCATGGCTCGTGCCGGGTTCCCGCCGATGAGCATCGAGGCGGGTCTCGCGCTGTTCGACCGGGCGATGTCCGCGCACGAACCGGTGCTGGCCGCCACCCGGCTCGACCGCGCCGCGGTGTCCGCGCAGTCGTCCCGCCTGCTCGACGCCCTCATCACGCGCACACCCGCACGAGTCGCCGCGGCGACGACTCCGGCCGGCGCCTCGCTGGCCCAACGGCTTTCGGCCATGCCGCCGGCCGACCGGCTCCGCCGGCTGACCGAGCTGGTTCGCGCCGAAGTCGCCGCCGTGCTCGGCCACGCGAGGCCGGATCAGGTGCAGCCCACGCAGGCGTTGAAGGACCTGGGCCTGGACTCGCTGGCCTCGATCGAGCTCCGCAACCGCTTGAACGAGCTCACCGGCCTGCGGCTGCCGCCCACCATCGCCTTCGACAACCCCACGACCGCCCTGCTGTCCGAGGCCCTGCTCGCGGACCTGGTGGCCGACCCGGCCGCGACCGACGCGGAGTCTCCGGTCCTGGCGCCCCGCGACGACGACCCGGTCGTGCTGGTGGGGATGGGCTGCCGCTACCCCGGCGGGGTGAGCTCGCCGGAAGACCTGTGGGATCTGGTCGCGTCCGGCCGTGACGTGATCGGCGGTTTCCCCACGGACCGGGGCTGGGATCTGGCCGCGCTGCGCGACGGCGACTCGGACACCCTGGTGGGTGGGTTCCTCTACGAGGCCGCGGAGTTCGACGCCGGGTTCTTCGGGATCTCGCCGCGAGAGGCGCTGGCGATGGACCCGCAGCAACGTCTGCTGCTCGAAACCACCTGGGAAGCCCTCGAACGGGCTGGTATCGATCCTCGTACGCTCAAGGGAAGCCGCACCGGTGTTTTCGTCGGCGCCTCCCACTACGGCTACCTGGACGAGAAGAGCTCGCTCAGGGACGAGCTGGAAGCCCACCTGCTGACCGGCAGCACCTCGAGCGTGATGTCCGGGCGGATCGCCTATGCGCTGGGGCTGGAAGGTCCCGCGGTCACGATCGACACGGCGTGCTCGTCGTCGCTGGTGGCCTTGCACCTGGCCACGCAGTCGTTGCGGGCCGGTGAGTGCGACATGGCGGTCGTCGCCGGCGTCTCCGTGATGTCCCAGCCGCGGGTCTTCGTCGGCCTGAGCCGGCAGAAGGTGCTGTCGGTGGACGGGCGGTGCAAGGCGTTCGCCGAGACGGCGGACGGCACCGGGTTCGCCGAAGGTGTCGGTGTGCTCGCGGTCGAGCGGTTGTCGACGGCGCGGGAACGCGGGCACCGGGTGCTCGCGGTCGTACGGGGCTCGGCGATGAACCAGGACGGCGCGTCGAACGGGTTGACCGCGCCGAACGGGTCTTCCCAGCGGCGGGTGATCAAGGACGCGCTGGCCCGTGCCGGAGTGTTGCCGGGGGAGATCGACGCCGTGGAGGCGCACGGCACGGGCACGCGGCTGGGTGATCCGATCGAGGCACACGCGTTGCTGGCGACGGTGGGGCAGGGGCGCGAGGACGGCCATCCGGTGTGGATCGGGTCGGTGAAGTCCAACATCGGCCACGCCCAGGCCGCGGCCGGAGCCGCCGGGATCATCAAGATGGTCCAGGCCATCAGGCACGGCGTCCTGCCGCGGACTCTGCACGTGGACGAGCCCACCACGCACGTGGATTGGGCCGACGGTGGGGTGCGGGTGTTGACCGAGCAGATCCCGTGGCCGGAGACCGGACGGCCGCGGCGCGCGGGTGTGTCGGGGTTCGGGATCAGCGGCACCAACGCCCACATCATCCTGGAACAGGCGCCTGTGCAGGAGGAACCGGCGGCCACCGCCGTCACGGATGTACCGGTGCCGGTCGTGGTTTCGGGGCAGTCCGCGCCGGCGGTGCGGGAGCAGGCGGCCCGGCTGGTCGAGTTCGTCGAACGTCACGCCGATCTGGTCGTGTCCGACGTGGCGTGGTCGCTGGCCACGACACGCTCGGCGTTCGATCACCGCGCGGCGGTGGTGGCCGCCGATCGGGAGGAGGCGTTGTCCGGGCTGCGGGCGCTCGCCGCGGGCGAGCCGGGACCGGCTGTGGTGACGGGTGAGGTGACGGGGTCCGGGGGACTGGTGTTCGTGTTCCCCGGTCAGGGTTCGCAGTGGGCCGGGATGGGCCGGGAGCTGCTGGAGACGTCGGTGGTTTTCCGGGAGTCCATTCAGGAGTGTCAGGACGCCTTGGCGCCGTGGATTTCCTGGTCGTTGACCGATCTGCTCACCGGTACCGACAGCGCGGAGATGCTGGAGCGTCTCGACGTGGTCCAGCCCGTGCTGTGGGCGATGAACCTCTCGCTGGCGAAGGTGTGGCGGTCCTACGGGGTCGAACCGGACGCCGTGATCGGGCACAGCCAGGGCGAAATCGCCGCCGCCTGTTTCGCCGGCGCGCTGTCCCTCGAGGACGGTGCCCGCGTGATCGCCGTGCGCAGCCAGGTGCTTTCCGCGATGGTCGGCGACGGCGGTGTGGCCCTGGTGTCCCTGCCGGTGGACGAAGTCCGGCAGCGCCTCGTCGACGGCCTCGCCATCGCGGGGATCAACGGGCCCACCTCGGTCGGCGTCGCCGGTGACACCGAGACACTGCGCCGGTTCATGGCGGACTGTCAGGCCGCTGGAATCCGGGCCCGCTGGGTACCGGCGTCGATTCCGACGCACTGCGAACGCGTGGCACCGTACCGGGAGCAGTTGCTGGAGCTGCTCGCGCCGGTCGCGCCGCGCAGCGGGGACCTCAGGTTCTTCTCCACCGTGCACGCGACCTGGCTGGACGGTGCCGAGCTGGACGCCGAATACTGGTACCGGAACGCGCTGCGGCCCGTGCTGTTCGAACCCGCCGTGCGGACCTTGCTCGCCGAGGGGCACCACGCCTTCGTCGAGGTGAGCGCGCACCCGGTCACGACCGTCCCCCTCGGCGAGACCGCCGAGGCCGTCGCGGCGGGAGCCGTCGTGACCGGCACCCTGCGTCGCGGCCAGGGAACCGCGCACCGGCTGCTGACCTCGCTGGCCACTCTGCAGACCGCGGGAGTGGAGGTCGACTGGTCCGCGGTCTTCTCCGGAGGGCGCACGGTCGACCTGCCGACGTACGCGTTCCAGCACCAGCGCTACTGGCCCGAGATCCCGGCGGAGCCGGACACTGTCCACCCGGGATCGGAGGTGGACGCCGAGTTCTGGGCCGCTGTCGACGAGGGGGACGCCACCCGGCTCGCGGCCGAGCTGGCCCTCGAGGAATCGTCGTTGGCACCGCTGTTGCCGGCTTTGTCGTCCTGGCGCCGACGGCAGGAGGACCAAGCCACGTTGGCCGGTGCCGGGTACGAGGTCACGTGGGCACCGGTGTCGCAGCCGGAGCCGACGGGGACAACCGGTTCGTGGTGGCTGTTCGTGCCGGCCGGGCACGCCGGCTCACCGGTGATCGCCGGCCTGAACCGGCAGCTGGCCGGCGCGGGGGGGACGGTGACCACGACGGTGGTCGAGCCGGACGACGCCGACCGGGAAGCGCTGGCCGCGCGGATCAAGACGCTCGGGGAGCACACCGGCGAGGAGCCGACCGGCGTGGTGTCATTCCTGGCTTGGCAGGACGAAACGTCCGATGAGGACAGTCGCGTCCCGGTGGGACTGACGCTGACGGCAGTGCTGATTCAGGCGCTGGGAGACGCCGCTGTGCCGGCGCCGACATGGTGTGTGACCCGGGGCGCGGTCGCCGTCGACGACTCGCGGGAGGTTTCGCGGCCGGCGCAGGCCGCGGTGTGGGGCTGGGGCCGGACCGCGGCGGTGGAACACGCCCAGCGCTGGGGCGGCCTGATCGACGTCCCCGATGCCCCCGATGTCGCCGATCCGGACACCGTAGCCGAGCAGGTCGTGGAGGTCCTGGTGTCCGGCGGCGGGCAGGAGGACCAGCTGGCGGTGCGTCCGTCGGGGCTCTGGGCCCGGCGGCTGGTTCACCGGGCGATCGATCCGGTCCAGGACCCCACGTGGGAGTTTCCCACCGGCGGGAGTGTGCTGGTCACGGGTGCGACGGGCGCGCTGGGTGCCCAGACCGCCCGGTGGCTGGCCACGGGCGGGGTGCCGCACCTCGTGCTCGTCAGCCGCCGGGGATCACTCGCACCGGGTGCGCAGGATCTGGCGGCGGAGCTGGATGCGCTCGGCGCGCGGGTGACCTTCGTGGCGGGCGACGCCGCCGACCGGGAAGCGATGGCGAAGACGATCGCCGCGATTCCCGCGGAGTACCCGTTGGCGGGGGTCGTGCACACGGCCGCCGTGTTGCAGGGCGGGACCATCGACGGCGTGACCCGCGAGGAGCTGGCCACGGTGTTCCGGCCGAAGGTCGATGCCGCCGTGGTGCTGCACGAGCTCACCGCGGAGCTGAACCTGGCGATGTTCGTGATGGTCTCGTCGGTCATCGGGACCGTGGGCGGGGTCGGGCTCGGCACGTATGCGGCGGCCGGCGCGTACCTCGACGGGCTGGCTCACCACCGCCGGGCGCGAGGACTTCCCGCCACGTCCATTGCCTGCGACGGCCGCGGAGAGGGCGCGACGCGGCGCAGCCTTCGCACCTTCGACCTGATCGGGATCTCGCCGGCCATGGCCGTGGAGGGAATGCGCCGGGCGCTCGAACGCGGCGACACCAGCGCCGTGATTGCCGATGTGGACTGGAAGCAGTTCCTGGCCATCTTCACCGCGGCCCGGCCGAGCGCGCTGCTCGGCGATCTGCCCGAGGTGAACCAGTCGGCGGCGCAACCGGAAGCCGGTCTTGCTCTCGACCCGGCGGTCCGGCTGCGGAGCCGGTTGACCGGCCTGTCCCACGCTGACCAGGTGCGGGCGGTCCTCGACCTCGTGCGGATCCAGCTCGCGGCCGTGCTCGGCTACACCGATTCTGTTCCGATCCCGGAGAACCGGGCGTTCCGTGATCTGGGCTTCGACTCGCTCACCGCGGTCGAGCTGCGCAACATCCTGAGCATGGCCACGGGGCTGGATCTGCCCCGGACTCTCGTTTTCGACTACCCGACCCCCACCGACCTCGCCCAGCACCTGCTCGAAGAGCTGCTCGGCGAGGCCGGCCGGCCCGAGAACTCGGTTCTGCTGGGCAAGGTGGCAGCACTGGAATCGGACCTGCGCTCCGTCGAGGTGGACGTGTCCGAGCGAGCGCTGATCACCGACCGGTTGCAGCAGCTGCTGAGCGAATGGCGGTCCGAAGAGCCGGAATCCGGCGCGGCCCTGGACGAGGCCACCGACGACCAGCTGTTCGAACTCATGGGCAAGGAATTCGGGATTTCCTGACTTCGGAGGAGAAAGCATGAGCGACGAGCAGGAAAAGCTCCGGCACTTCCTGAAGCGGGCGATCGCGGAGCTGCGTGAGACGCGGGACCGCCTGCACGAGACCGAATCCGGCCTGCGCGAACCGATCGCGATCGTCGGAATGGGCTGCCGGTTCCCCGGCGAGGTGACCTCACCCGAGGACTTGTGGGACGTCGTCCTCGGCGGCCGGGACGTGACATCAGACTTCCCCACCGACCGCGGCTGGGACGCGGCGGGCTTGCGCGCCGGGGGATCGGCCACCGGGCGGGGCGGTTTCCTCCACGACGCCGCCGAGTTCGACGCGGGGTTCTTCGGCATCCCCCCGCGTGAGGCGACGGCGATGGACCCCCAGCAGCGGCTGCTGCTGGAGACCACCTGGGAAGCCCTGGAACGAGCGGACATCAAACCCGAAGTGCTGCGCGGCACCCGGACCGGAGTGTTCGTCGGATCGAACTCGCAGGACTACGTCCACACCTCCTTGAAGGCCCGCGACGAGCTCGAGGGCTACCTGCTCACCGGCAGCTCGTCGAGCGTGCTGTCGGGGCGCGTCGCCTATCTGCTGGGGCTGGAAGGACCCGCGGTCACGGTGGACACCGCGTGCTCGGCGTCACTGGTCGCCCTGCATTGGGCCACCCAGTCCCTGCGCCTCGGCGAGTGCGATCTGGCGCTGGTCGGGGGTGTCTCGGTCATGTCCACGCCGGAGGTGTTCATCGACTTCTCCCTCCAAGGCGGACTCGCGCCCGACGGCCGGTGCAAGTCGTTCGCCGACGCCGCGGACGGTGCCGGTTTCGCCGAGGGCGCCGGCGTCCTGGTCGTGGAGCGGTTGTCGCGGGCGCAGGAGCTGGGGCACCGGGTGCTGGCGGTGGTGCGGGGCTCGGCGATCAACCAGGACGGCGCGTCCAACGGGCTCACGGCCCCCAATGGCCCGGCCCAGCAACGGGTCATCAGTGACGCGCTGGCCAACGCCGGACTCACCTCGGCGGAGATCGACGCCGCCGAAGCCCACGGCACCGGCACCCGGCTCGGGGATCCCATCGAGGCCCAGGCGCTGCTCGCCACCTTAGGGCAGGGGCGGGAGGAAGGGCATCCGCTGTGGCTCGGGTCGGTGAAGTCCAACATCGGGCACGTGCAAGCCGCGGCGGGGATCGCGGGCATCGTCAAGATGACCCAGGCCATGCGCCACGGCGTCTTGCCGCAGACGCTGCACGTGGACCGGCCCACCACCCATGTGGACTGGAGCGCCGGGTCGGTGCGGTTGCTGACCGAGCGGGTTCCGTGGCCGGAGACGGGCCGGCCGCGGCGGGCGGGGGTGTCGGGGTTCGGGATCAGTGGCACGAACGCCCACGTCGTTCTCGAGCAGGCACCCGAGTCTGCCGAGTTGGCGGCGACGCCGGATGACGGTGCGCCGAGGCCGGTGCTGGTGTCGGGCCGGTCTGAGGAGGCTCTGCGTGACCAGGCAGGCCGGCTGAGGTCGGTGTTGGAGCGGGGTCCTGAGGTCGGAGTGGCGGACCTGGCGTGGTCGTCGGCGACCACGCGCACGAGTTTCGGTCATCGCGCGGTGGTGGTGGCCGCGGACCGGGCCGAGGCGCTGTCGGGGCTGCAGGCGTTGGCCGCCGGTACGACCGATCCGGCTGTGGTATCCGGGGCGACGGGGGCCGTGGGCCGCGTCGCGATGACGTTTTCCGGGCAGGGCGCGCAGCGGGTGGGGATGGGTCGTGAGTTGTCGGCTCGGTTCCCGGTTTTCGCTGAAGCTTTGGCTGAGGTGTGTGCGTTGCTGGATCCGTTGTTGGCGGGCGAACACGCGTTGCGTGAGGTGATGTTCGCGGACGCGGATTCGCTGGATCGGACGGGTTATACGCAGCCTGCGTTGTTCGCCTGGCAGAGCGCGTGGTTCCGCCTGCTGCAGTCGTGGGGGGTTCGGCCTGATTTTCTGATGGGGCATTCGATCGGTGAGATCAGCGCGGCTCACGTGGCCGGTGTGTTCTCTCTTGAGGACGCGTGCACGCTGGTCGCGGCGCGGGCCAATCTGATGCAGGCTTTGCCGGGCGGCGGGGCCATGCTGGCCGTCGCGGCCGGTGAAACCGAACTCGCACCCGTCCTGGTCGGCTACGAGGTCGACATCGCGGCCGTCAACGCCGCGGAGGCTGTGGTGGTGTCCGGGGCTGAGGACACGATCGAGGATCTCCGCCGCGTGCTGGGGGAGCGAGGTTACCGGACTTCGCGGCTGCGGGTCAGCCACGCGTTCCACTCGGCTCGCATGGATCCGATGCTGGACGGGTTCCGCGCGGCGATCGGGGGGATGACGTTCCACGAGCCGGTCATTCCCCTGGTGTCCACTGTGGCCGGTGGTGACGTGACCACTGTGGACTACTGGGTCCGGCACGTGCGCGAGCCGGTGCGCTTCGCCGACGGTGTCACCACGCTCCACAAAAACGGCACCACGGTGTTCCTCGAAGCCGGACCTCGCAGCACCCTGTCCCCGATGATCCACTCCGACCTCGATCCGGAGCAGACGACCGTCGTCGCCGCGGTCCGCAAGGACCGGGACGAGGCCGCCGGAGCTGTCGCCGCCGTCGCGCACCTGCATGTCGCGGGAATCGACGTGGACTGGCCCGCGGTGATCGGGGTCCGAGGCCGTCGCATCGACCTGCCGACGTATGCGTTCCAACGCCGGCGCTATTGGCCGGACGTCCCCGCACCGACCGTCCACACCGGAGCATCCGAGGAAGGTGCACTCCTCCGCTTGGGCTGGGTCGGCGTCGACACCCACCCCGGCCGCGAACTCGACGTGGTCCGGGTGCGTGATGCGATCGAGCTGGCGGACCTCGTCGGCACGGCCCCGGACGCGGTGCTGGTTCCCTTGTACGAGCGCGGCACCGACCCGGACCACGACATCGTCGAGGCCGTGTACACGGGCACGGTCGAGGTACTGGACCTGCTGCGTTCCTGGCTGGCGAACCCCGGACTGTCCGACACCCGGCTGGTGTTCCAGACCCGTTACGCCGTCCGGACGACCGAATCCGAACCGAGCCCGGACCTGGCCGCCGCCGCGGTGTGGGGGCTGGTCAAGTCGGCCCAGGCGGAGCACCCGGACCGCTTCGTCCTCCTCGACCACGACACGCCGCCCTCGCCCGCCGTGCTGGCCGCCGCCCTCGCCACCGCGGAACCTCAGCTCGCCGTCCGCGGTGACCGGATCGTAGTCCCGCGTCTGGAGCGGGCCTCCGAAACGCCATCGGATCCCGAGCGCTGGAAGCGCGGAACGGTGCTGATCACGGGTGGTACCAGCGGACTGGGCGCCGCACTCGCCCGGCACCTCGTGAGTCACCGCGGCGCGGACCGCCTGTTGTTGCTCAGCCGGCAAGGCGCGCGGGCGGCGGGTGCGGCGCAGCTGCTGGCCGAGCTGACCGACCTGGGTGCCGAGGTCACGATGGCGGCCTGCGACGTCGCCGACCGGGCCGAGCTGGCCGGGGTCCTGGCCGACCACGGGCCGGTGACCGCGGTCGTGCACGCCGCTGGTGTGCTGGCAGACGCGACGATCGAGTCGCTGACCCCCGAAGCGCTCGTCCGGGTGCTGGCGCCCAAGGTGCGGGGCGCGTGGAACCTGCACGAGCTCACCCGGGGCACCGAGCTGTCCGCCTTCGTCATGTTCTCCTCCTTGTCGGGCCTGCTGGGCGCGGCCGGGCAGGGCAACTACGCCGCCGCCAACACCGTCCTCGACGCGTTCGCCCAGTACCGGCGGGCGCAGGGCCTTCCGGCCCTTTCGCTGGCCTGGGGGGCGTGGTCGGAGCAAGGCGGCATGACCGGCACCCTGTCCCGTCAGGACTTGCAGCGCCTGGCGAGCGCGGGCCTGGCGCCGATGACCGCGGCGCAAGGGTTCGCGTTGTTCGACCGGGCCGTGACCGTCGACGAAGCACTCGTCGCCGCGACGCGGCTCGACGACACGGCACGGTCCACCCGGCCGTATCGGCTGCTCGAGTCGCTGGTCACCCCGCCACCGGCACGAGCCGGCGCCGAGGCCCCAGAACTCTCCACGATGGACTCCGGCGACCGGATCGGGGCGCTGGCCGACCTGGTCCGCGCCCAGCTGGCGGAGGTGCTCGGGCACGGGTCACCGGACGACATCGAGCTCACCGTGCCGTTCGAGGAGTTCGGCATGGACTCGCTCACCTCGATCGAGCTGCGCAACCGGCTCGGCAAGCTCGTCGGGCTGCGGCTGCCGGCGACCGTGATCTTCGACCACGAGAGTCCCGCGAAACTGGCGGAATACCTGAGCGGCGTTGTCGGCACCACGAAGGCGAGCCCCGTGTCCGCCGGCGCGGGTTCGTTCGACGTCCTCGGCCAAGCGTTCTGGTCCGCGGTGGACACCGGGCGAGTGGACGAGGGGGTCGAGCTCGCGCGCACCGTCGCGAAGCTCCGCCCGACGTTCAGCACGGCGTCCGAACTGGACGATGGGGTACGGATCGTGCCGCTGTCACCGCCGGGTTCCGGTCCGCGGCTGATCCTGGTGCCGCCGTTGGTCGCCTTGACCGGCGCTCACCTGTATACGAGGTTCGCCGCGGCGCTGCCGGGCGCTGTCGTCTCGTCCTTCGAGCTGCCGGGATTCGCCGAAGGCGAGAAGCTGCCGGTCGGCCGGGAATCCGTGATCGAGGTGCTCGCGGAGGCCGCCGCGAAGTATGCCGACGGCAAGCCGTTTTTCCTCGGTGGATACTCGTCGGGCGGGATCCTGGCGCACGAGCTGGCGCTGGTCCTCGCCGACCGCGGCAGCGCGCCCGAGGGCATCGTCTTCGTCGACACCTACGAGATCAACGACGGGAACAAGTACTTCGCCGACTTCCAGCGCGAAGTGTTCGAGCACATGCGGGAGCGGGAAAATCCGGCCGCGCCGCTCAACGGGACCCGGCTTTCGGCCCACACCTGGTACTTCGAGACCTTCGCGGACTGGAAACCGGCGCCGGTGCCGTTCCGGTCGCTCCTCGTCCGGGCCACGAAGCCGATGCGCGGCATGACCGGCGACTGGCAGGCGTCGTTCGAGTCGGTGTCGCGAACGGCCGACGCCCTCGGCGACCACTACGAGATCATGGAGAGAACCGTCGACGTCACGGCACGCGCGGTTCTCGCCTGGCTCGACGAGAAGCAGGCTGATGCAGGGGAGGAGAGCGCGTGACCTCGACCGACGAGGGCCTGTGGTTCCGGCGGTTCGCCGGCGCCGCAGGAGCCGACCACCGGGTGGTGTGCTTTCCGCACGCGGGCGGCTCCGCGCCCTTCTTCAAACCGATGGCACTGGCGCTGGCCCCGGACGTCGACGTAGTGGCCGTGCAGTACCCCGGGCGTCAGGATCGGCGCCACGAACCGCCGATGGACCGGATCAGCGACCTGGCCGACGGCATTTCCGCGGCCATGGACGGAATCCTGGACCGTCCGCTGACGTTCCTGGGGCACAGCATGGGCGCCGTCGTCGCGTTCGAGGTGGCGCGCCGGCTGGCCGACGACCCGCGGTTCCGCTTGGTCCGCCTGTTCGCGTCCGGCCGCCCTTCGCCCGCACTGAGCCGGCCCGGTCGCGTTCACCGACTCGACGACGACGGCCTGGTCGCGGAAATCGAATCCCTCGGCGGCACGGACACCCGGCTGCTGCGCGAACCGGAGATCCGGGCCATGATCCTGCCGGCCGTGCGCGCCGACTACCGCGCGGTCGAGACCTACCGCTTCGACGCGGGCAAGCCGCTGGATTCACCCATCACCGCCTTGATCGGCACGGACGATCCACACACGACCGTCGCCGAGGCCCAGGACTGGGCGACGCATACTACGGCGCCCTGCGAGCTGGTCGAGTTCCCCGGCGGTCACTTCTTCGTCGTGGACCACGCGTCGAGGATCGTCGACCTGGTCGCGTCACGGCATGGGAGGGCTTGATGAGGGACTCATTCTGGCTGCGTTGGCTCGGGGACTCGGAGCGGTTCGTGCCGGAGACCCGGTCGTTCCGTCCCGAGGTCGTCGACTCGTGGCTGGTCGACGACGGGCGGACGCGCGCTTTCGACCGTCACACCGCACGGTTCACCGCCGCGTGTCCGCGACTGCGGCCCGACCGGGTGCGGACGTTCCTCGACGCCGTGCAGGAGCGGATCCCCTCGGCCGGCCGGTGGTTCCCCCGGGTGGAAATGGCGTCGCCTGAGGGAAATCCGCAGCTGACCCTCTGGCTGCGCCCCGCCCCGCCGCGCGGGGAGACCGTGCGGCTGTGGGTTTCCCCATCGCCGGACGGGCGGACCAGGCCCCGGGTGAAAGGCCCGGACCTGACGTCGCTCGCACAGCTGCGTGACGCTGCCACGGAGGCGGGCGCGAACGAGGCCGTGCTGCTGTCACGAGAGGGACACGTGCTGGAGGGCAGCACGACGAGCCTGCTGTGGTGGCGTGGCGAAGTCCTGTGCGGCCCGCCGGAGACCGCCGCGATCCTGCCGAGCGTCACTCGCGCGGAGGTGCTCGCGCTCGCGGCGCAGCGCGGGATCGAGTTCCGGCCCGAACTGTCCACCCCGGCCGAGCTGGCCGGAGCCGACGTGTGGACGCTCAACGCGCTGCACGGTATTCGTCCGGTGTCCGCGTGGGCGGGCTCGCCGTTCACCACGGCTGACCTCGCTCGGGCCGAGGCGTGGCACCACCTGCTCGCGGAGAGAACCGACCACGAAACAGTTCACTGACCGCCTCGCGGCCATCAGTGGTTCCGGGATCGGGCGGGCGCTGGCCGTGGCCGGCCAGGCCGCCGCAGATCTGGGAGCCCTCGTAGTGAGTCCGCGCGCGTATAGCCGCGTGGCGTGCGCCGTCGAACAGTTCACCGAGGGCATCGACGCAGGCCGGTGGCCTCAGCGGGCCGCCGGCCTGCAGTAGTGCCTGCAGGCTCTCCAGAGGCTCCGAAACGAGGCTGTACCAGCTCCAGGTGCCGCGGCGTTCGCGGCTGAGGATGATCCACTCGACCGCGGCACCCCCACCGCACGCCACAACTTCGAAGCCTCGTCAGCGTGGCCAAGGCGTTGCCGGATCGCGGACGTGCCCGCGATCCGGTGGGAACGCGGGCACGTCACGACTAGCTCGAAACGGTGGGCGAAAGGCTCACTTTTCCGCGGCGCGACCGGCGTACCGCTGCATGAAGTCGGCAGACTCCTTTGCGGTGATGATCACGTCGTAGTAGCCGTCCTCGGTCGGCCAGGTGACGACGCTGCGCTTGCCGGCGGGCACCTGGATGGTCGTCTTCCTCCCGGCAAAGTCGTTCGCGGTCAGCGTGTAGGTCACTGACCGGCGGCCGTCGGCGGACAGGGTGAACTCGACAGTCGCGTCGGCCGACTTGCCCCGGCCGTCCGGCCGCGTGTGCCCCTTGACCAGCCGGACGTCGACCCGCGGCTGGGCCGAGGTCCGGTCGTCGGCCGGGACGACGGTGCCGGCGAAGGACCGGATGAAGTGGTCGGGCCCGTGGAAGGTGAACGCGTATTTGCCGTTCGTCGCCTTGGTGTCCCAGGTGTACGACTTCGACCGGTGGTTGCTGGCCGTGAGGGGCAGCGCGTCCTGGCCGATGCCCAGCGGCTCGGCGCCGGCGAGGGCGGGCACGTACTTGTCGGCCAGGCCGACCAGGTTGACCGCCTTGCCGCTGGGGCCGCCTTCGACGGTGAAGGTCGCGGTCGCGGTCCCGGTGTTGTGGTTCTCGACGAGGACGCCGTTGGGCTGGAACGACAGCGGGCTCCGCTTCGCCTTGCCGGTGATCTGCTGGGTCGGCATGACCTGCGCACCGACGGCCGGCTGGGGCACTGCCGGCAGGCTGGCGTCGACGACGACCGACTTGAGCAGGTCGGCCGGCTTCGGCAGGTTCGGGAACGACGTGTCGAAGTTGCCGAAGTCGATCGCCGAGAGCAGGTTGCCGGAGACGCTGCGCCGCCAGTCGTTGATGTTCTTGCAGATGGCCGGCTTGCCGAGGCTCTTGGTCCACTCCTCGATCAGCTGGATCGTCGAGGTGTGGTCGAAGACCTCGGAGTTGACGAAGCCGCCACGGGTCCACGGCGAGATCAGCACGAACGGCACGCGACCGCCGAAGCCGGGCTTGATTCCGGGTGCGCGCTCACCGACGGTGCCGACCTCCGGGATCGGCGGGACGACGTGGTCGAAGAAGCCGCCTTCACCGATGCGGTTCGCGTGGTCGGGCTCGTCGTAGTTCAGGATGATCAGCGTCGACTCCCACAGTTCGGGGTTGTCGTGCACCGCCTGGATCACCCGGTCGGTGTAGACCGCGCCGTTGTTCGGAGCGTACGTCGGGTGTTCGGTCCACGCCGCGGGCGCGACGACCCAGGACACCTCGGGGAGGTCGCCCGACTCGCAGTCGGCGATGAAGTCCCCCAACACGTAGTCGAGGTTGGAGGTGTCGTTCTTGATGCCTGCGGGCTGCGTGGTGTGGGCGTGCACCACGTTGCCGCGGGCGAGCAGGCCCTTGCGGGGCTGGGTGTTCTGCGGGGTCGCGTTCGCCGGGTCGAACGCCGCGAACGAACGGACGGTGTTGTCGGTGTAGTCGCCGAGGAAGTTGTCGTCGGTGTCGTTGTTGACGTAGATCTGCCAGCTGACGCCGGCGTCCTGCAGCGTTTCCGGGTAGGTCTTGAACTTATAGGCGTAGCCGTAGTCGCCGTTGTTGTTGATGACCGGACCGCCCTGCACGCCGGCCGCGTCGTTGGTGCCGGCCCACATCATGATGCGGTTCGGGCTGGTGCTGGTGTCCAGCGAGCAGAAGTAGTGGTCACCGATGGTGTAAGCCTTGGCGATCGCGTGGTGCCACGGCACATCGGCTTCCTTGAAGTACCGGTTGCGCGCGCTGGTGTTCTGCGCGTTGTACTTCAGGCTGTCAGCGTGGTACGGCAGCAGGTAGCCCTCGGCGCGGCTGTTGGGGTCGTAGTAGATCGTCTGGCCGTTCTGCCAGGTCAGCACCTGCTTGTCACCGAAGCCGCGCGCGCCGGCCAGGTCGAGGGTGCCGAAGTAGTGGTCGAACGACCGGTTCTCCTGCATCACGATCACGACGTGCTTCAGGTCCTTGATCGTGCCGGTGCGATGCGGGTCGCGACGCGGGTCCTGCGCCGGCGTCGAGCCGGGCTTGCCGTCCACTGCGGCCTCGGCCGGGACGGCCGACAGCCCGCCGGCGGCGACCGCGGCGCCGGCGGCGCCCGCGGCCTGCATCAACCGGCGCCGGCTGATCCGGTTGCGTTCCGTGGTCGCTCTGTTGCCGTCCGCGGATGCCGAATCGTTGTCAGACATGGGTTTGGTACCTGGCCTCTCGTGCTGGGGAGTCCCGCAAAGTCAACTGCGGCAGGTCTTGACGCCGCGAGAATCAGGTCATGAACGTTCCGGAAAGTCTCAGGACGTCCGCAATCTCGACCTGCCTGGCCGGTCACACGCTGTTCACTGGTGCGTAATCGGCATCATCGAATGCGTTCACGACCGCCACCCAGGCTGGGCTCGGTGAGCAGCAGGACGGCCTGGGCGGCCACCCCATCCCTGCCGTCGAGCCGGCCGCAGCCCATTGTGCTGGTCGTCGGCTCGCCCTACGGCATCGACGACTGGCTCGGCGGACCGGCCGGCCGCTACGACTTCGTGTTCGTCAACAACGAGGGCGCCGGCGCGGAGATCTATCTGGAGGACCCCGCGACCGAGCGGGTCTACGTCGAGGTCGAGCACTTCGGCCGCGGCGTCAGCCGCACGGTCACGGCATCGGTGCCGCCCGGGACCTACCGCTGGGTCTGCATCACCGACTACACGATCAAGTACAGCCTGCCGGTCGTCGTCACAGGTGACCCGTTGCCCCACGACGTGTACGGGATCATCCCCGTGACGGGGCTCGACCTGCGGATCCCGATCAACAACTACGTCGGCTGGCTCACCGGACAGCTGCCCGCGCTCACCCGGCAGGTCAGCCGGCTGCGCAGCGACCTGCAAGCCGGCGACGTGGTGGCCGCCAAAGACGACTGGCTGGTCGCGCACCTCACCTACGAGACGTTGGGCGGGGCCTACCGGGTCTACGACGAGACCGGTGACGACATCAACGCCGACCCGCCGCGCGGCGTCGCCCCCGCCCGCCTCGCGGACGCGGACTTCACCGGCTTCCGCAAGATCGAGGCGATGTTGTGGCGCGACCGGCCGGTGGCGACGATCGTGCCGCACGTCGATGCGCTGCTCGAGGCGATCGGGCGGCTCGCCGACGAGCTGGCGCTGCCGAACGCGATCACGCCGATCGACATGGGCCGGCGGGCTCACGAGATCCTCGAGGATGCCCTGCAATGGGACCTGAACGGGATCGGCGATGCCGGCAGCCAGACCGAGCTGGCGACCGTGGACGCGAACCTCACCGGGGTCTGGCAGGCGCTGGACCCGCTGCGGCCGATACTGCGCAAGCAGAACCCGTATCTGGACCAGACCGACCAGCAGCTGCGGCTCACCCAGCAGCTGGTCCGCAGCCACCACCACGCCGACGGCTGGGCCGGATTGGCGTCACTGACCGTTCGGCAGCGGGCCGCGGTCAACGCGGCAGTCCAGCACAGCGTCGAATTGCTCTCCCACACCGCGGTCGTCGTCGACCCGCGCAACGCCACCCGCGACCGAGGCCCGATCACCCATGACTGACCACGACATCGCCGTTCCCTTCGAAGGTGTTCACCAGGCCGGCATTCTCGAGCCCGCGCAGCGCGCGGCGGTCGTCGTCGCGTTCCTCGTGACCGCGGCCGACCGGCCGGCGCTGCGGCGGATGTTCCAGACGCTGACGGCGACGATCCGCTACCTGGTCGACGGGGGCGACGCACCGACCGGGCGCGGCAGCGACGACGGGCTCGTGTCGACGCCGTACGAGAACGGCGTGCTCGGCCCGGGCACGGTGCCGGACGGTCTCACCGTCACGGTCAGTGTCGGTGCGAGCCTGTTCGACGACCGGTTCGATCTTGCGGGTGTCAAACCGGCCCGGCTACGCGCGATGGACGAGTTCCCGAACGACGCGCTCGACCCCGAGCACTGCGACGGCGATCTGCTGTTGCAGATCTGCGCCGATCACCGTGACACCGTGCTGCACGCGCTGCGCATCCTGATGCGCGCGACTCGGGCCGACCTTCAGGTGCTGTGGCAGATGGAGGGCTTCACCAGCCCGCCGCGGCCGAGCGGGACGCCCCGCAACCTGTTCGGCTTCAAGGACGGCACAGCCAACAAGGAGATCCTCGACCGTGCCGAGCTCATCGATCAGCTGGTGTGGACCAAGAGCGGCGGCGACGAACCAGACTGGGTGACCGGCGGTTCCTACCACGTGGTCCGCCTGATCCGGATGTTCGTGGAGTTCTGGGACCGGATCTCGATCAACGAGCAGCAGCGGATCTTCGGCCGTGACCGCGACACCGGCGCGCCGCTGTCCGGCCGGCGCGAACGAGTCGCCGGCCCGGAGGAGTTCCAGATCCCCAGCTACCACAGGGACGCGCACGGCAACACGGTGCCGTTGACAGCGCACATCCGGCTCGCCAACCCGCACGACGGCACGGCCGACGATCGACGGATGCTGCGCCGAGGCTTCAATTACAGCGCCGGCATCGAGCGCAACGGCCAGCTCGACATGGGGATGATCTTCATCTGCTTCAACGCCGACCTCGACCGCCAGTTCGTCGCCGTCCAGACGCTGCTCATCGACGAACCATTGGTCGACTACGTCTCGCCCTTCGGGGGCGGCTACTTCTTCGCCCTGCCCGGCGTACGGGATGCCGACGACTGGCTGGGTCGCGCCATGCTCGACTGAACGGCCGCCGGTCGCGCGTCCCAAGGCACGTCAGCCATGAAGCTGAACGGGACCCTAGTTTCTGCTCGGCATCGAGTTGCCGCGCCGGACCCCGTTGAGCAAGAAGTAACGGCCGTCTTCGGAAAGCCGGTTCCCAGCTCGACGACAGCGGAAGCCGCCAGCGAAACTACTCGTGCGTCAACACGGAGGAGCCCATCGAGGGACGGGGCGGCAAAGGCCACCGCGAGTCGATGGCAACACGAACCTGCGGCAAGCGGCCAGCAGCACATCAAGCGACCGCGCGCCGCACGAGGATTCGTGGCGTTCGCGTCCGCTGACGCCCAGGCCGCCGGCCAGTTCCAAGGTCCTCTTTGGACCTCGGCTCCACACGGCCCTCCGCACTGGTGCCAACGATGTCGACGCGCAGCCGCAAGCCAGGGTTGTTCAGCGTCGCCCGGCGGACGCCCATCTCATGCTCGCAGTCTTCGTCGCACTGGCTCAAGTACCAGCCGGCCAGGAACTGGAAGTAGCGAGCAGCCGCCCACCAACGGCACGCCGTCACATCTCACCGGGCTTTCGACGTCCACTCCGAATTCACCCAGGACTGCCGTGACGGCGTCGACGAATTCGGCTCCCAGGGATTCGGCAGCCAAGGAGAAACCGTCCCGCAGGAGCGCAGCCGGCCGCTTGCCCGCAGGCGTGGCGCGGAGGCAGTTGGCGAGTGCGTCGAGATTCGACCGGAAGTAGCGTGGCCCCGGGTCCGTTGATCCCTTCGCCCAGACCACAGTGGAAGCCGGCCGAGGTCGGCACTCGCACAGCACTTGGCTGACCGGGGACGGGGCACTGGAGGTTGCCCGAGACTGGCGCGTCTCGGGCAGACGAAGGGCATCGCCTGCGTCTACGACCACGTGACCCCGGTTATGGTGAACCAGATCCTCGATGTGCCGGCGGATCGGGGGCATCCCCCGTACCTGGGGGAGCGGGCGAAGGCCGGTGTCATGGTTCCCGCACCTTCGGTCCCGGCGGGTAGGGGCAGGGCTTCTGACCTGCGGTTTCAGCTGGTGCGCGGTACTGGGTTGAACCAGTGGCCTCTTCCGTGTCAGGGACGTGTGACACGCCATTCGGCCGGGCAAAATGCGCGCTATCGCAGGTCGTGGGCCCGGGTTGCTCCCCGGAGGGGCGGGTTCGGCCCGGTCGTCGCGGGTTGCCGTCGCCGGGAAATCGCCACGCCATCCGTTGCGTTGGGTGGCGAGCGCAGCAGCTGAATGCCGACCAGGCGCAGGCTCCGAGGTGAGCGCCTGACTTCAGCTGCGACAGCTACAGCGGATTGCTCGGTCGGCTCGTGTGCTGCGTTGTGGCAGATGCGCATGAAGCCGTGTAGCAGAACGACCGGCTCGTTCGACATGAATCCTCACTCTCGACGCGGAGGTAACGCGGACATTCCGCCCGACGGTGCCGAATCCGCGACCTTCGGGGTCACCGTCATCCGACTGTCGCCGCCTGCGCCCGCGGCTCCTGTTCAAGGCCCACTGTCCACTCACGACCCCTGCTGAATCCTGCTGGAGGTGCCGCCCGGACCGCCCTCCACCACTCCCGATCGCCGCAGGCGGGTTGCCACGCAGTTCGAACGGACCGCGCAGCTGCGGCGCGGCGGTGGGTCGGCGTTCCGCCTTGCCCGGTTTAAGTCAACTGACTGTGCGGATGACCGCGGCTCCGGTCGACCGCGGCCGGCCGCGAAGACCGGCGGATGCGGAACGGGCACGGCACGGGAGCGGGTCGGGCACGCGCCGCCACGCGCGGCCGAGCTGCGCAAACACCGAACCTGTCGAACGACTGTCCGAAACGACGCGACGGCGCCGAATCCCTGTGGCCATCCGACAGAAGCGGGCAGGCAGAGCCGCACGGGATCCTGGGAGCCCGCCGCGGGACGCGTGCTCGACCCGCACCGAGGCGGCTTTCGGGGAGCGCCGGTCAGGCCTGCTCCGGTGAACAGAGCGTCCTATTCCAAGGGAAGGTCCGCATGAATGATTTCTCCGCCGACGAGGCCGACACGATTGTGCTCGTTCACGGCCTCTGGGTGAATCCGCGTAGCTGGGAGGGGTGGAAACACCATTACGAGGCTCGGGGGTACCGGGTGCTCACCCCGGCCTGGCCGGGGCTCGACCGCGAGGTGGAGGAGCTTCGGCGGGACCCCGCGGGGATCGCGGGAGTCGGCCTTCGCGAGGTGGTCGACCACTACCAGAACATCATCCGCGCGCTGGATCGACCGCCGATCATCATGGGCCACTCGTTCGGCGGCACCGTCGTCCAGATCCTGCTCGACCGCGGGCTGGGCAGCGTCGGCGTCGCCATCGACTCGGCAGCCGTCAAGGGCGTCCTTCCGCTGCCGCTGTCGACCCTCAAGTCGACCTGGCCGGTCCTGGGAAACCCGGCCAACAAGAACAAAGCGGTCTTGCTGACGCCGGAGCAGTTCCACTACGCCGTCACCAACACACTCACCGAGAGCCAGTCCGCTGCCCGCTACGAGCGGTATGCCGTCCCTGGCTCGGCCCGTGTGCTCTTCCAGGGGGCGTTCGCCAACTTCAACCCCCGCGCCGCGACCCGGGTCGATTTCCGCAAGCGCCAGGTCCCGCTCCTGTTCATCGCGGGGGAGGCCGACCACATCGTGCCGCCCAAGGTCAACAAGGCCAACTGGCGGCTCTCCAGCAAGTCCGCGGCCGTCACCGAGTACCAGGAATTCCCGGGGCGCTCGCACTTCATCATCGGCCAGGACGGCTGGCAGGAAGTCGCCGAATACGCGCTGAACTGGGCCGAGGAGCACGCCCCCGCCCGGGTATGACGTCGACGCCTGCGCCCGCCCCGGCACAACGCCCGCTCCGGGCGTGGGCGGCCGCCTCCGAACCCACCACCACGAACCCCCGCAGGCTGAGATGTCTGCGGACTGCAATGACAACCGTTTCAAACAAGGAGAAACCGTGCGTAAACGTCGCGTTTTCCGCTCCGCCGTCCTCGGCGCGACCGGCATCGCCCTCGTCGCCGGCGTGACCACGCTGGCATCGGCCACGCCGGCCCCCCAGGCTGCGCCTGTCGCGCTCGCGCACCCGGCCAAGGCTCCGAAACCGACGATCGTCCTCGTCAACGGAGCCTGGTCGAGCTCGGACAGCTGGCAAGAAGTGATCAAGCCCCTGCAGGCGGCCGGCTACCCGGTAGTCGCCCCGCCGACGGCCCTGCGCAGCCTCTCCGGCGATTCCGCCTTGCTGGCTTCCTACCTCCAGACCATCCAGGGCCCGATCGTCCTGGTCGGGCAGTCCTACGGCGGATCCGTCATCACCAGTGCCGCCACGGGCAACCCCAACGTCAAGGCTCTGGTCTACATCTCGGCCTTCGCGCCGGACACGGGCGAAAACGCCTCGGCCCTGACCGCGCGATTCCCGGGCACTCACATCACCAACGATCCCAACGCGCCCGTTCCCACTGCCCTCACCCCCGTCCCCGTCCCCTACCTCACACCCGACGAAAAGCCCGAGATCGTGCTGTACGCCAAGGCGGCCCAGTACCGGGACCTGTTCTTGAGCAACCGCGTCTCCGTGGCCACCGCCGCGGAACTCGCCGCCACGCAGAACCCCGTCGCCTCGACGGCCCTGGGCGAGAACACCTCCGGCGAGCCGGCCTGGGAGAAGATCCCCTCGTGGTACCTCGTCTCCGACGACGACCACCTGATCCCACCGGCCGCCGAGCGCTTCATGGCCACCCGCGCCCACTCCCACATCGTCGAGGCCAACACTCCCCACGCAGCACAAGTGACCAACCCGGGGATCGTCGTCGACCTCATCGAACGGGCCGTCGCAGGCACCCGGTGACGTGAACCGGACGACACCGCCGGCCGGCCCGGCGGTGTCGTCCGGTACCGGCCGAGTTATTCCGGCGTTCGTTCGGAGGAATCAGAACCGGCCCCGCCGCGCCACGTCCGTGGCGAACTGCCGTAGGCACGGGAAAAGGCCCGGCTGAAGGCGGCTTCGGAGGTGTAGCCCACGCGGGCCGCGATCCGGCCGACCGGGTCGGCCGTGCCGCGCAGCAGGTGCGCCGCTTGGCCCAGCCGGCATCGCAACACGTACGAGCCGGGCGTTTCCCCGACCGACTCGGCGAAGCGCGTCGCGAACGCCGAACGCGACAGCGACGTGAGCCGCGCCAGCTCGTCGACGGGCCAGTCACGACCGGGGTCTCGGTGGATCGCGGTGAGGACCGGTGCGAGCACCGGGTCCAGCGCTGCCGTCAGCCAGCCGGCGTGACGCACATCGCCGGATGAGGCCCACGACCGCAGCGACCAGACGAAGAGCAAATCGAGCGCTCGGGACACCATCACGCGGGCGCCGGGTGCCGGGTGCGTCACCTCGGACATGAGCAGCTCCTTGATCGGCGGGAGCCACGCCGCGGATCCCGGGCCGCCGCGGATCACGATCGCCGGCGGCAGAACACCGAGCAGCGGCGCGGCGACAACCGTCTCGACGAGGAACTCCCCGGTCACCCAGCTCGCGTCCGGCGTCGCTCGGACGAGGTGGGCATCACCCCGCACGAGCAGCACCAGGTCCCCTGTGCCCAGTTCCACGGAGTTTTCGCCCGCGACCTCGACGCTGAGCCCGCCCTCCTCGACGATGTGCAACACCCTGGCCCCGGCTGGGTGCCGCTCACGCGGGCTCGACCGGCGTCGCACATCGCCGCCCTGCAGGTGAATCGCCTGCAGCACGTCCGAGAGCGCATCGTGCTCGCCGTAAGCCGGCGGCCGTGGAGAATCGGCAAAGTCTTCCGGATCTTGAGCCATGTTTTCGTTCGAACCTCCTTCTAGGCTGCGACGCTGAATGCGCGAGTGGTTCCGCACGAGCGGCCCAGCGCTCCCGACCGAGGAGCCAGGATCATATGACATCGGATCATTTCACGAGATCCAATCCAACCGTGGACGATCCGGCTGCGGACAATACGGTCGCGCAGTGTCGCCGAAGGGCGATCGCCGCGAGGTGTTGCCGCCGCCCGACGCCACATCGGCGAGCGGCGACCTGACCTGGCCGGCCCACGCCAACTTTCACGCGATGCTGTGGAGCATTGTCCGAAATTATCGAACACCCGAACGCGGAACCACTGCTTGAGCGCCCCGTCTGCACAACGGCTGACGTCAGCACCCCGCGCGGTAGGAGTGAAGGATCGCCTACGTTGACAGCCAGAATTGCACACCGGCGAATCGCTTGTGGACAGTCCGGCCCGCGAGGCCGGGCGCCGGGCCGGGAATTCTCGACGGGCCGCGCAGGCGGGGGAGCGTGATCCGGTGCGCGACAACGGCCTTTTCGAACACGGTGGTGTCGATTCCCTGGTGGGACGCGGCGTGGCGCTCGAGAGGATCCGCGGCTTCCTCGCCGCGACAGATCGCGGTGGGGCGCTCCTGTTGTCGGGCGCGGCGGGGGTGGGCAAGACCGTTCTGCTCGATGCCGTGGCCGAAACCGCGGTCGCGAGTGGCTCACGGGTCCTGCGTGCCGCCGGCGTCGAGTTCGAGGCCGACGTGAGCTATTCCGGACTGAACCAGGTCCTCTTCCCCCTTTATGAGGCGTTCGGGGAACTCGACCCGCCACACGCCGATGCGCTGCAAGTCGCCCTGGGCTTCGGGAGCGGATCACCGCCGGAACGGCTCGTCGTGTCGAACGCGACTCTCATGCTCCTGCGTCACGTGGCCAAGGCCGGCCCGCTGCTCCTGATCGTCGACGACCTGCCGTGGCTTGATCGGGCCAGCGCCGCTGTACTGGGCTTCGTCGCCCGCAGGCTCAGCGGCACCCGCGTCACCTTCCTCGGCGCCATGCGCTCGGGAAGTGAGACCTTCTTCAACCGCGGTGGCCTGCCCGAGTACGAGGTGCCGCCGTTGGACGGAGAGTCATCAGAGCTCCTGCTCAACACCCGATTCCCGACGCTGGCCGCTCGGGTGCGTCAGCGACTGCTGTCGGTGGCGGAGGGGAACCCGCTGGCTCTGCTCGAGCTGCCCACGGCGCTGAGCGGCGAGCAGCGCGCGGCCCTGGAGAGCCTTCCCCCAGTACTCCCGCTCAGCCAACGGCTCCAGGCGCTGTTCGTCTCTCGGGCGTCTGCCCTCTCCCTCGCCGCACGGCGGCTGTTACTGCTCGCGACGCTGGAGGGAACCGGTAATCTCGCGCTCCTGCAGGCGTCCGCACGGCAGGCCGGCTACGAATCCGACCTCGACGACCTCGCCTCGGCCGAGCAGGATCGGCTGGTGGCTTTCGACGAAGGTACGCGCCGGCTCGTTTTCCGGCACCCCTTGATCCGCTCGGCGGTCGTGGACGCTTGCACGAGTGCCGAGCGCCGAGCGGCTCATCGAGCGTTGGCCGAGGTGCTGGTGAGCCACCCCGAGCGGCGGGCCTGGCACCTCGGCGAAGCTTCCGTCGAGCCGGATGAGCAGGTGGCCGGCCTGCTGGAACAAGCGGCGCGTCGCATCGCGGCCCGCGGAGACGCCGTCGGTGCGGTGGCAGCGCTGGTAAGGGCTGCCGATCTGAGCCCCCGCGGCTCGGATCGCGCTCGCCGGCTCGCCGAGGCCGCCTACATCGGCGCCGACGCGACCGGGCAGCTCCGCAACGCCTCGGAACTGCTCGAAGGCGCCCGTTTGGCCGACCCGGAGCTGATGGGCTCCCTCCACTTCGCGGCCGCCGCTGTCTTCTTGATCATCAACGGCGACGGGGACATCGACACCGCCCACCGACTGCTGGCCGGCGCCGTCGAGTCCGGCATGCACCGCTACGACGCCCAGGACGGCGCCCTCATCGACGCGCTCCACCTGCTGCTGCTCCTCTGCTTCTTCAGTGGCCGCGCGGAGCTGTGGGATCCTTTGTACGCAACGCTTCGACGCCTGCGACCGGAGCCGCCCGCCCTGCTGTCGGTGGCCGCCAAGACCTTCTCCGACCCGGTTCGTTCCGGTGCCGGGGCTCTGGAGCAGCTGGAATCCGTGCTCAGCGACCTGCAGAAGGAAACCGACCCCGGCCGCATCGTTCGCGCGGGCACCGGCGCGCTCTACGTCGATCGCCTGGCAGATGTCCGCGAGCCGTCGTGGCGAGTCGTTCTCCAAGGGCGCGACGGCGGTCCGCCACGCCGGCACGTCGGCGCGTTGATGCACCTGTGCCTGGACGACTATCTCACCGGCAGGTGGGACGAATGCCTGGAACTGGCAGACGAAGGAACCCAGGTGTGCCAGGACTCCGGGTATCACTTCTTCACTTGGTACTTCTGGTATTGCCAAGCCGTCGTCGCCGCGGCCCGAGGCGACGACGAAGCGGCCGACCGCCTGACCGACCAGATCGTTCGCTGGGCCACACCCCGGGGAGTGGGGGCAGCACTGCACTACGCCCGGCACGTCCGCACCGTCGCCGAATCCGGCCGTGGTGACTTCGAAAGCGCCTATCGGAACGCGACGGCCCTGGGCCCAGCGGGTACGTTCGCCTCCCACGTGCCGCATGCGTTGTGGGTGGCGTTGGACGTCGTCGAAGCCGCGGTACGGACCGACCGGCACAGCGCCGCCGCCGCTCACGTGCGGGCCATGCGGGAGGCCGACATCGGTGCGCTGTCCCCGCGGCTCAGCCTGCTTGCCGCCGGTTCGGCGGCGTTGTGCGCCACCGAGGACGACGAGGCGGTGCGCCTGTTCGAGGAGGCGCTGGCGAGGCCGGGCGTCGAAAGGTGGCCGTTCGATCTGGCCCGTGTGCAACTGGCGTATGGGGAACGGCTGCGACGCGCCCGGGCGAACGCCGACTCGCGAGAGCCGCTGCGTCTGGCGTACGACGCCTTCTCGCTGCTCGGCGCCGGGCCCTGGGCGGACCGTGCCGCCAAGGAGCTCCGGGCCACCGGATGGGGCGCATCGAGAACCACGGCGAGCGGAGAAGTGCTCACGCCCCAGGAGCGGGAGATAGCGGATCTCGCGGCTTCCGGCTTGAGCAACAAACAGATCGCCGAGCGCTTGTACCTCTCGCACCGGACCATCGGTGCACACCTGTACCAGATCTTTCCGAAGCTCGGGATCACCTCCAGGGCGGCACTTCGCGACGCGCTCGCGGCGCTGGAGAAATGACACCGCCACAGTGACGAACGACGAGTCGGTGAACCTCTCGTCAACCCGGCCAGGTTGACCGCCCTACCGCACGGCGCCCTGGCCGGACGCGGCGCTGGGTCGGCCGGGAGCGATCCTCAGTGGACGGGTGCCCTTGGGGCTGCCGACGACGGCCGCGATGGCCTGGGCCGCGAGGGTGACCTCCGCGCCCGTGAGCGCGTGCTCGGCCAGCTTCGAGTCCACCCGGTGGACCAGGCCGGGGTATCGGCCTTCATAGGCTTGAACCGTCTCGGCGTCGTCCGGATGGACGGTGCGAACGCGCGGGCCGGTCTCGGGGACCAGGAAGCCGGGGACGACGATCGTGGTCTCGACCCCGAACTCGATGAGCTCCTGGGCGTAGCTCGCTGCGAGATGGTCGATCATCGTGACCGCTTCGGAGTGCAGCGCAAGGTAGGGAGCGCCCTCGGCTTCGTGGTTCGCCGGCACCACCCACACCAGCAGGCCTTCCTGCCGTTGGCGCATCTGCGGCAGCACGGAACGGTTGACACGCTGAGTGGACAACACATGCGCGTCGTAGATCTGCGCCAGCTGGTAAGGGGTGAAGGATTCGAGCGGTCCCCGGGGCACCGGGCCGACGGCGTGGACCACTGCGTCGATTCTTCCGGCTTCCGCCAATATGTCGCCGACCGCGGTCGAGACCGAGCGCTGGTCGGCCACGTCCAGCGAAATGGGGCGCAGGCGCGCGCCGCGGCCGCTCGGCTCGGCGAGGCGGCCGACCGGGTGGACGACTGCCGGGCTGATCCCGGCGTATGCGGTGTGGCCTGAACCGGCCAGCGCGTTGGCGGTGGCAGCTCCGAGGTCACTGGAGGCCCCGGTAACAAGGACGATCTGTGACATGGTGCTCCTCGTTGCTCTTCGGCAGATCATGGAAGCGGAGCGGTGACCGAGAACGGTCGGCACAGGCCGGCTCGCCATCACCGGCTCACTCCCGGCTGTCCCATCAGTGTCGGCATGACGGAATCCGTTCGCATAAGTCGAATGACTGCCAGCGAGACTGCGGCTCATTGATCCGGCCCCGAGCACGTGAAAGCTCAGGCCGTGCCGATCGCACGGTAACGGGCAAGGGGATTTCCGTCGATCGCCGACCCCGGGTGGGACCTCAATCGGTTCAGTGTGCGCGTAGCTCATCACGAAACCTGATTTCGTCAGCTCGTCCTGACTGCGCCGACCTGCGCACACAGCGGTCGCACGGAGGAATGACTGCCTGGCGCGGAGTGCCGCGCTGCCCGGCGGTGGTCTTCCGACGGAAGCGGCTCCCCGCCGATCCAGGCGAGGCTGTCGAACAGCGCCAGGAGGCGAATTCCCCTCAACGAGCGCGGTGCCACCGCGCAAGAAAGGCAAGACATGGCAGCGAGTTTTGTGCAAGCACCGGCCGAGACGGTGGACGTCGGCGGAACACCGTTCGCGTACCGCGAGTTGGGTCCGGCCGCCGGCGGGCCGCTGGTGTTGCTGAACCACATCACCGCGGTGCTGGACGACTGGGACCCCGTCGTGGTCGACGGCTTCGCGGCTGAGCGACGCGTCATCGTGGTGGACCTCCGGGGCGTCGGCGGCTCCGGCGGCACCACCCCCGACAGCATCGAGGCGATGGCCGCCGACACGGTGACCTTCCTGGAGGCTCTCGGGCTGGACACCGCCGATCTGCTGGGCTTTTCCCTGGGTGGCATGGTGGCCCAGGCGGTCGCCCAGCAGCGACCCGATCTGGTCCGGCGAATCGTCCTGGCCGGCACCTCGCCCGCCGGTGACGAAGGGCCTGCCGGCTGGGGCGCCGGGCTGCAAAGCGCTTTCGGGAAGTCGGCCACTGAAGGCAAGCACCCCAAGCACTTTCTCTTCTTCTCGCCGACGCTCCGCAGCCAGGAAGCCGCGGATGCCTTTCTCGCTCGCCTGGACGAGCGAACCGAGGACCGCGACACGCTCGTGACGGACGAGACGATCGGTGCCCAGTTGGCCGCGGCCACGAAATGGGAGCAGGGCACCTCACCTGCCGGTCTGGCCGACGTGGACAAGCCTGTCCTGGTCGTCAACGGCGACAACGACATTCTGGTGCCGACGATCAGCTCGTTCCACCTCGCGCGGCTGCTGCCCAACGCCACGTTGAGCATCTACCCGGACGCGGGCCACGGCGGGATCTTCCAGTACCACGACCTGTTCGTACAGCAGGTACTGGACTTCCTCCGCGACTGACCGGCCGCCACGGTGCCGTCGGCGATCGGCACCGTGGGGCCGCTCTCACCGGTTCCCCCGACCCCCGTCGAGCAACAGCCATGACCATCGAAGGACAGCAACGCCATGCCCGCCAAGGATTCCCCTTCCATCCAGACTTTCGCACACGAGGTGCTCCGCCTGACCATCCCCGTCACGACAACCTTTTCGGAATTCCGAGACGATTACGAACGCGCGGTACCGGTGCTCGACGCTGCTCGAATCGAGCAGTTCAAGAGGGAACGGGCCGGCTGGGACGTCGTCCGCGAGGCTGCTGAGGAAAACGCCCCGCACAGCTTCATTCGGTACTGGGGAACCGATGTCGGCTCTCTGATGGAATTGGCCGCCGAATCGCGTCCGTGCGCGGAATACCTGATGGGCAATCACGTCTACGCTCAGCGCATGTTCCGGCACGACCCCTCAGTGATGCTCTATGCGCCATTGCGCACCGCGATCTACGTGGATCACGACGACCGCACCCGGTTCACAATCGATCAGCCCAGCACGCGATTCGACAGCTTTCACGATCCTCGCATCGGGCAGGTCGGGCGAGAACTCGACGCCAAGCTGGCCGCCCTCCTCGAGCACCTCGGCCTACCGGTTCCGGGCGAATTGATCACTGACGCATTCCACAACTGACGATCAGGAAAGCCGTTGTGGCGGTTGGTGCGTCCCCGGCCGGCGCCGCCGAGTGGCGACGCCGACGGTCGGTGGAGGCCAGGCCGGACCGCCGGAACAACAGCGGTTACCCGACGGCCGACTCCTGCGCACCGCCCACAGCGACACCGGCGTCCACCGCCTCCGTATCTGGCCGCGGCGATGCTCAAGGTGGCGAATCAGATCGTTCAGTACGGCTGGGACACCGGTGAGTTGGCGCCCAAGTCGTCCTCGGGACGCACCTCACCACCCAGGACAAGGCTCGGGCCAGGCTCGATGCCGCGTGGTTCGATATAGCAGCTTGTTGTTCACTCAACCTATAGCAGCCCGCTGCCCCCGGGGGGACGTGACCGCTCGAGTCCAGGAGTTGGCCCGTCGGGCCGGGTTTCCGCCGGTCCGGCTGCACGATCTGCGCCACACCGCCGCGAGCGTGGCGCTACCCGAAGCTGCATTCGCCGCGGCTGAAGCCACCGCCGAGATCATCCCGCGGACGGCAACGCGACAGCTCGGGCGCAGCTCGGGCCCGCCACCGACCACTGTGGACGGTGAGCAAGCGAGGCCTGGGCGAGATCGAGTCGATCGAGCCGACGCCCGACGAGTTTCGGCATCGAGTTCTTGCAGCCCGATGTGCACGAAAGGCGTGCCGTAGAGCCCGCCGGTGCCGTCAGCGCGTGCAGACGAAGCTGGACGCGCTGTCCGGATCACCGGCCTGATACTTGGGCCATTGTGGATAGGCACACAGTGGACGGGTGCGGTTGCCGTGGTTCGCGTCGGCGACGACCGGGTTCGCGGGAGACTGGCCGCTTCGGACCCATTGGTCGAGCGCGGACAGTGAGTCCCACGACGCGGCGAAGGCGGGTGTGCCCGAGTTCGCGTGGTTCGACCCCGGCACGACGTAATAGCGCATGAACGCGTCGGTCGGACGAGGGCCGAGCAGAGTGCGCACGCGGGAGTAGTAGTCGCTGGTGGAGTAGGGGGAAACCAGTTCGTCCGCGGCGCCGTGGAGCAGGATCAGTTTGCCGCCGGCGCGGGCGAACGGGCGGAGGTCGGCATTGTTGCGGTCTTCGATCGTCGACAGGTGGCTGATCCGCCCGAGCCACTTGCCGGGGTTGCCGGGATCCAGGTCGAGCGGGTTGTAGCCGGGGTCCCGGGTCAGGAAGTGCTTGACCCACTGAGCCCAGTACTGCATCCCGTAGCCGCTGGTCACCGGCATGGGATTCGCGGGCGCGGCGGTGCCGAACCCGAGGAACGGCGTCCTCATGTCCGCACCCGACAGGAACGGGAAACCGGGGTACTGGGTCTCGCCGCTGGCGACCGGATACGGCCACCGGAACGGTGAGGACATGGCGGTCACGGCGTCGATCTGGGCGTCGGACAGGCACGCCGGCCCGGTGTCGGCGCCACCGGGGCACCGGAGCGAGTGCGGGTCGAAGTGGCAGCCGCTCGGGTTGGAGATGACGTTGTCCGCGACCCCGTCCAGGTCGTCGCAGGCGTGGACGACGCTGGTGTAGAGCAGCGACTGCTTGGCGGGCTCGGGGAAAGCTCCCGGACGGGACAGGATCTGCGCCAGATACCCGAGGTCCAGGATCTCACTGAGGTTGTTCCACGCCGGGTACGCGGAGATCACGCCGTCGAACGCGGTCGGCCACCGCTGGGCGACGATGAGGGCCTCACGGCCTCCGGTCGAACCGCCGGCGAAGTAGACCTCGGCCGGCGCGGCCCGGTAGGCGTGCCGGATGAGGAACAGGCTGGCGTCGCGAGTCTTCTTGAGCGCGTCGCCGGCCGCGAAGTTGGTCAGGGCTTCGTCGTTGACGCCGAACGTCCCGTCCAGTGACGGAGTGGCGGCCGGGTCCTGCTGGTGGCCGGAGTCGCTCGCGAACGTCGCGTAGTGGCGGGCCAGCGGCACCGGCTGGTCGACCGGGCCGAACGGCACGTTCGCCGTCAGGTCGGGAACGATGCCGTCGAAGCCGCCGCCACCGAACATGAGCGCCTTCCGGTTCCAGCCGCGGGGCAGATCGACGCTCATCTTGATGTCGGGCGCGGCTGGGTTGACGGGGAAGAGGTCGGCGTCGACGTGGCAGTACTCGACGGTCTGTCCACTCAGGACGCTCGTGGTCTCCGAAGCGGACTCGACGCGTCCGCCGGTCGTCGGCAGGCTCATGACCGACGCGGGAATCCGGAGACCGGCCAGCCCGGCGCAGTCCGGTGTCATCGAGGAAGGCTCCGCGGCGGCGGGCCTGGAGCCGAGGCCCGTGGTACCCAGCACCAGAGCCATCGCCAACGCGATCGCGCCCTTCACCCTTGTTGCACTCACGCCGTTCCCTCCTCAGCGGTAGAGGTGCGCGCCCGGAAGGGCGTGCGGATCGTTGCGGACTTCGGCGGGGTTGGTCTCGGGCAGGAACCAGGCGCTGACGAAGGTGATCAGCCCCATCAGCAAGATGTAGACGGCGACCAGGACGGTGCTCCCGGTCCCGGCGATGAGCGCGGGCATGAGGAACGGTGTGCCACCGCTGACGATGACTGCGGAGAGCTGATAGGCCAGCGACGCACCGGAGTACCGGACGGCTGGCGCGAACAGCTCGGCGAGGAAGCTGGCGATCGGGCCGTAGGTGAGACACTGGAAGATGAAACCCACCACGACGGCGACGAAGATCGCGGCCAGCGACGCGGTGCCCACGAGCCAGAAGTACGGGAAGGCCCAGACGGCGACACCGAGGCCGCCGATCAGGATCAGCGGCCGGCGACCCACCCGGTCGGAGAGGTGCCCGGACCATGGGATGACCACGAGCATCGCCACGGAGCCGGCCAGCACGACGGCGAGCAGGGGGTCACGCTTGACGCCCAGTGCGTCGGTCGCGTAGCTGAGCAGCCCGGAGATGCTGACATAGAACAGGCTGTTGGTGGCTGAGAGGAGCCCGCAGCCGAGCAGGATGGTGCCCCACTTGCTCCGCACGACCTGGGCCAGCGGAGCCCGCACCACCGTGTTGCCGGACTGGGCCGCCTTCTCCTGCAGAGCGCGGAACTCCGGGGTGTCCTCCACTTTGGACTGGATGTAGATGACGACCGAGAACATGACGACGCTGACCAGGAACGGGATGCGCCAGCCCCAGCTGAGGAAGGCGTCGTCGGGCATGAAGCCACTGGCAGCCACGAAGATCAGGTTCGAAATGATCACGGCGACGGGAACGCTGGTCTGCCCGAAGGTTCCGGCGAAACCACGCCGCTTGGGGCCTGCGGATTCGGTCAGCAGCAGCACGACGCCGCCCCATTGTCCGCCGGTCGCGAGTCCTTGGACGAAGCGCAGGACGACCAGCAGCGTCGGAGCCAGTGCACCGACGGAGCCGGCGCTCGGCAGGCACCCGATCAGGAAGGTCGCGGCCCCCATCACGGCCAGGCACGTGACCACGACCGGCTTGCGCCCGTATTTGTCGCCGAGGTGCCCGGCGATCACCCCGCCGATCGGACGCGCCAGGAAGCCGGCCCAGAAAGTGCTGAACGCGAGCAGAGTTCCGGTCAGAGCCGAGGCGTTCGGGAAGAACACGTGGGGAAACACGAGCGCCGCGGCCGTGCCGTACAAGAAGAAGTCGTACCACTCGATCGAACTGCCGACGAGCCCCGCGGCCAGCAGTTTGCGAAAGGCCCGGCGTCCGGCCGGGGAAAGGTCGGAGCCGACGTCACCGGACTGTCCGGTGGGATGGGCGATCGGATTGGTCATGGATCCTGCCTTGGTCGAGGACATCGGCACGTGATGGCGGTCATATTAAGGAGCCACTACTCTGCGGATGAGGTGTGCATCACCCACACCTCACGCCGATTCGGTGGGGCTTTCGCCCACCAGTGCAAGGAGGACGGCATCGTGGCCGGTGGTAGGGCTGAGCACGCTGAGTCGATGTCGCTGCTGCGCCGCCAACGTGAACTGGCGTCGTTGTACGCGACGGCCAAGTCGCTGACCGCGCTGGGCGAACTCGACGAGGTCCTGCAGTCGATCGTTCACCACGCCCACGATCTGATGGGCACCGACTTCACCTACCTGTCGCTGGTCGGCGACGACGGCAAGCTCTCGGCCCGGGCCTCGGAGGGGACGATCTCCGCCGCTTTTCTCGCGGCGTGCATCCCGGCCGATGTGGGGCTCGGCGGGAAAGTGCTGGCTTCGCGGAGGCCGTATTGGGTGCGCAACTACGCCTCCGCAACGGTGATCGACCACGACGTGAGCTTCGACCGTCTGGTCGGCACCGAGAAACTCGTCGCGCTGCTGGGAGTGCCGCTGGTCATCCGAGGCGAGGCCGTCGGCGCCCTGTTCGCCGCCGACCGGACCGAGCGGTCCTTCGAAGCCGACGAGATCGCGTTGCTGATCGCGTTCGCCGATCACGCCGCGGTGGCCCTGGACAATGCCCGGCTCTACGAGGCGAGCCGGACGGCCCTGCAGGACTTGCAGGTGGCGTACCGGAAGATCGAGGACCACATGGCGGTCATGGAGCGGGCGCAAGCGACCCACGAAGTGCTGACCGGTGCGGTGCTGGAGGGCGGGACGCCCGGCGATGTCGCGCAGCTCCTGGCTGACCAGCTCGGGGGCAGCGTCACCCTCCTGGACCGGACCGGCGCGGTCGTCGTGCACCGGGATTCAGGCGTGGAGCCGAGCCCACCCCCGGCGGAGGCGGACTTGACCGAGGCCGTCCGGACCGCACATCGTTCGGGGCGCTGCACGATGTCGGTCGACAAGGCGGGCGTCGCCCGCAGTGTGGCGGCGATCCGGGCCGGCGACAGCCATCTCGGCGCCTTGGCGTGGAGCCGGAAAGCCGGCGACGTGGTCGATCTCGACCTGCGGACCCTGGAGCGAGCCACGCACGTCATGGGACTGCTTATCCTGAAGGAGCGCGCGGTCGCCGACGCGAGTGAGCGGTTGAGCGGGGAGCTGCTGACCGAGCTCATGGTGGGCAGCCCCGGGATCGGCGCGGCCCAGCGCGTCCGGGCCCGTGCCCGCGGCATCGATCCCGACCGCCTGGTTCTCGTCCTCGTCGCGGAGTCCGCGACGTCGTCCTCGACCGAACTCTCGCGCCACCTGCACGACATCGCGCGAGACCATTGTGGACTGGCCGGCGAACACCTCGGCCGGGCCACGATGATCCTCCCCAGCGCCGACGACGAGCAGACCGTCGAGGAGGTCCAGCGACGGCTGCGCCGCGCCGCGGGTGGGCCGGTCGTGGTCGTCGCCGAACGCGTGACCAACCACGACTGGTCACGCGCTTTCTCACTCGCCGGCCGCTGCGGTGCGGTCATGCGCGCGCTCGGGCACACCGATGGGGGTGCGACCGCGGGCCGGTACGCCCTCTACGCGATGGTCTTCGACCCCGAACGGGTCCGGGAACTCGACCGGTTCATCGCCGGCTCGATCGGCCCGCTGCTCGACTACGACCAGCGCCGTGGCAGCGATCTCGTCGGCACGCTCACCGCCTACTTCGTCCATCGCGCCAATGTCGCGGCAACCGCCCGGGCGTTGCACGTGCACGTCAACACGCTGCTGAAACGGCTCGACCGCGCCGGCACCGTGCTCGGCCAGGACTGGCGGGACAACGACGACCTGGAACTGCAGCTCGGACTGCGGCTGCACGGGCTGCGCGCGATCGCGATCGCCTCGTCGTGACGGACTGGTTCAGGCCGGGCGCAGCGATTCCCGCAGCGCGGTCTTGGACAGCTTGTCCGTGCCCGTCTTGGGCAGCGTGGTCATGAAGACGAACTCGTCGGGCAACCACCACTTGGCGACCCTCGGCGTGAGGTGCCGGGTGAGGTCCGCGGCGGTGGCGGCGCTGCCCTCGCGCACGACGACGTAGGCGACGGGGCGCTCCATCCAGCGCGGGTCCGGGCGGGCGATCACGGCGACCTCGACGACGTCGGGGTGCGCGGAGAGCGCGGCCTCGAGCTCGACCGAGGAAATCCACTCGCCACCGGACTTGATGAGGTCCTTCATCCGGTCCACGAGCCGCAGGTACCCGTGCGCGTCGATAGTGGCCAGGTCGCCCGTGCGCAGCCAGCCGTCACCGGTGAAGCTCTCGCCGTCGTCCGTCCGGAAGTAGCCGCCGGCCACCCACGGGCCGGCGACCTGCAGCTCGCCGACAGCGCTGCCGTCGCACGGCAGTTCCTGTCCGGTCTCGACATCGGTGATCCGCACGTTCACCAGTGGCAGCGGCTGCCCCTGCGCGGCGCGCACGGCCACCTGGTCCGCTTCGGTCGCGTCCCGGTGCTGGGTGCGGGTGCCGCCGATGGCTCCCACCGGACTGATCTCGGTCATCCCCCAGGAGTGCGTGACGGGCACCCCGAGCGCGGCGCGGCAGGCCTCGGACAACGCCGGGGGCACCGCCGACCCGCCGCCGAGCAGAAACCGCGTGGCACTCAGATCGTGCCGGCGCAACTCGGGAAGCAGGCTCGTCCACACCGTCGGAACGGCGCCGGCCACGGTGACCCGCTCGCTTTCCATCAACCCCAGCAGGTGTGCCGGCTCCGCGGACGCACCGGGCAGCACCAGGGACGCGCCCGCCATCATCGCGCCGTACGGCAGACCCCACGCATTGGCGTGGAACATGGGCACGATCGGCATCACGACGTCGCTCTCGCACAGGCCGATGAGCCCGGCGGCCAGTGTTCCCAAGCAGTGCAGGATCGTCGAGCGGTGGCTGTAGAGCACACCCTTGGGTGGTCCCGTGGTGCCGGAGGTGTAGCACAGTCCGGAGGCCAGGTTCTCGTCCGCGAGCGCGAAGGTCTCCTCGAACGAGCCCGCGAACGGCTCGGCACCGGCGATCAGCTCGTCGTAGTCCAGGATCCGAGGGTCCGCCGGGATCGGGTCGTCGGTGCCGTCGGCCAGCACCACCCAGTACCGCACCCGCGGCAGCTTCCCGGCGCTGGGCCAGATCCTCGCCAGCAGCCCACGATCGACGAACACCACGTCGTCCTCGGCGTGGCCGGCGATGTACTCCAGGTGCTCCGCCGAGAGGCGGATGTTGATGGAGTGCAGCACCCGCTTGGTCGCCGGTACCGCCAGGTAGAGCTCCAGGTGGCGGCGGCTGTTGCTCGCGAACGTGGCGACGCGGGCACCGGCCGGGACGCCGAGTGAGTCCAGCGCGGTGGCCAGCCGCCGGGCGTGGCCTGTCACTTCTGCGTAGGTGAGCCGCTCGCCACCGGCCGTCGTCACATGCTTGTGCGCATACAGCCGCTCGGCGCGCTCCAGGATGTGCGCGATGGTCAGCGGCCGAGGCTGCATCAGCCCTTCCACGGTGCCGGTCGCCTCGGCGGGAGGGGAGACGGGGGACTGCTCAGGCATCGGTTTTCTCTTTCGGCCGGCGGGTTCGCCCCAGGAGACGGGCGGCATCCGCTCACCGCCGCAAGAGACTTTAAGTGCGGCCCAGCGCGGACCCGAGGGAGGAACCATCCACTCGCCCGTCGGTTTCGGCGGAGACTCCCCACACTCCGCTCGGTCCCGGCCCTGGCCGGCCGACGGCTGTGATCGGTGTTGCGCACCGAGGCCGCGCCGTTTTCCGCTGGCTGATCTCAGTGAGATTCGTGCCCAGCCTGGAGTAAACCGACAACGCAGGCCGCGAGGTGCCCCGAAAGCCGGGCCCTGACGCGCCCCGGCCGGCCGAGGTCGACGCTGCCGGGGTCAGGCCGTCGGCGGAACGGACGGCTCCGCCGGTCGGTCGGCCGTCGGGGACGCGCGGTGCGAGCTGAACCTCGCGCGTCAGCCGAACACCCGCCGCTGGATCTCCCGGCGGTAGTCCTCGAGGGTGTTGTCCAGGTGGACCGCGGCGGCCTGCGCGGCGGCCTCCGAATCGCCGTCGCGGATCGCCTGGTAGATGGCGGCGTGTTCGTCGATCGCCTCGGCGGCGTGCCCGCCGACGGTGCCGCGCAGGCCGATCGTGCTGGACTGGTGCTGGAGCCGCCGGACCTCGCGGACGGCGGCCAGGAGGAACTGGTTGTGGGACGCGGCCGCGATGCCGAGGTGGAACTCGTCGTCCCCGCGGTCGAACAGCACCGCCTCTCCGGTCAAATGCCCCTGGCGGCAGGTTTCCGCGGCCGCTTCGATCGACCGGAGCTCCGCGGGGGTGGCCCGGGTCGCCGCCAGCCGGCTCGCGGTCATCTCCTGCACGCGCCGGAACTCGAAGAGCATGTAGACGTGGTCGAGGTCGGTCGGCAGGAAAAAGCTGCCCCAGCGCGCCGAACCCAGCATGCCTTCGTCGTCGGCGACGTAGAGCCCGCGGCCTTTCTGCGCGCGCACCCGGCCGATCGCGGAGAGGATCTTGACCGCCTCGCGGACGACCGTGCGCGAGGTTCCCAGCTGCGCGGCCAGCTCGTTCTCGGTGGGCATGCGATCACCGGCCTGGAGCCGCAGCTGCGCGATGAGCTGGAGGATCTGCTCGGCGACGACCTCGTACCCGGGCCGGTACGCGGCCTGCGGCGGGGTTGCCACCCGGTCGTCACCACTGGGGTCGGGTTCGACCGGTGCGGGCACGCCGTCCACCCACTCGCCTCCTTCGGTTCGGTCAACGCGAGGGTACGACTTGCCCCTCACGACTTCAAGGATCGTACACGTCGGCGCAGCTTCGAGAAATGAGTACTACTCATTTTGGCGGCTCAGGTTCAGCCTGCCTTGAGGAAACGGGGCCTTACCTCTTGACGGAAGCTCTGACACGGGCTCTTATATACCTCCGAAGCGACCGACGGCGTCAGATGTGTCGGACACATAACCGGCACCTCGTTGTCCGTTCGGGTTCAACCTGCGGTCCCCACGATGGAGTGGAGTAGTCATGACAGCCAAAGCCGATGCCGCCGGCGCCAGGAGAGCAACCCACCGCCGCGCCCGGTTCGCGGGCCTCGCGCTGGGCGTCGCCGCCGTGCTGGCCGCGGTCGCCGCGTGCGGCAACGGCGGGACCGGAGCCGGTGCGCAGAACGGGTTCCAGCCGGTGCAGCAGACGGGCGGGAAGCTCACCGTCTGGGTCGACTCGACGCGGCTGCCCGCCGCGCAGCTGTACCAGAAGGCCCACCCGGCGGTGAAGATGGACATCGTCACCTACGACGGCGACGCCAACGGCTCGAACTACCTGCAAACCAAGGTGAGCTTGTTCAACCGCACCCGCAGCGGCTGGCCGGACGTGGTGTTCAGCTCCCAGAACAACGAAGCGTCCTGGGCGGTGCAGGCGGGGTTCACCGCGCCGCTGAACAAAGGCCTGATCTCCGACGCCACCCTGCGCGGGTGGGCCCCGGGTGCGAACGATCCGTGCATGGTCGACGGCACGCTCTACTGCCTGCGCAACGATCTCGCCCAGACCGTGCTCTGGTACAACGCGCCGCTGATGAAGCAGTGGGGTTATCAGGTGCCGAAGACCTGGGAGGAGTACCAGGCCCTGGGCAAGCGCCTGGCCACCGAGCACCCCGGCTACCTGGTGGGGACGGCGGGGGACAACTTCACCCCGGAGATCTACCTGTGGGCGAGCAAGTGCGGCGCCAACCGGATCACCGCGCCCAAGGCGGTCAAGGTCGACACGACGAGCGCCGAGTGCACGCGGATGGCCGCGCTCCTCGACAGCCTCGTCCAGAACCACACCATGGCGACCAGCAGCGTGTTCAGCTCGGACTTCGACAAGAACTCCGCCGACAAGGTCCTCATGATGCCCGGGCCCTCGTGGTTCGGCGGCTCGATCTTCAACGAGGCGTTCAAAACGCCCGCGGGCCAGATCGCGGCCGCTCCGCTGCCGCAGTGGGCGGGGGACAACGCGCCTTCGGTGGGCAACGTCGGCGGCGGCACCTGGCTGCTTTCGGCCCACAGTGCCAACCTCAAGGACGCCGCTGATTTCCTCACGTGGGTGTCCACTTCGGACGAATACCAAGGCAAGGTCTCGCCGGGCTACCCGGCGTACGCGCCGGCGGCGAAGGCCTGGCTCGCGAAGCAGACGTCCAGTGGCTACTACTCCGGTGACATCACCGGGCCGTTGCAGACCGCGGCCGCGCAGGTGTGGCCGGGCTGGGGCTACGGCCAGTTCAGCCAGGAGGCGATCTGGGCCGCGACGGTCACGCCCGGGCTGACTGCGGGCAAGACGATCGTCTCGATGCTGCCCGACTGGCAGAAGGCCGTCACCGACTACGCGCGGTCCGACGGCTACGAGGTCAGTCAGTGAGCACAGTGTCCACCACCGCCCGCCCGGCCGGGAGCCCGTCGCGACGACGGCGGGCGACCTGGCCGGGCCGGGGCGGGCACCTGTTCGTCGCCGCGTACGTGGTGCTGCTGATCGCGTTCGGGGTCGTGCCGACGGTGTACGCGGTGTATTTCGCGTTCACCGACGCCGGCGACAACTTCGCGGGCGTGGCGAACTTCGTCGCGGCCGCAGGCGACTTCCGCTACCTGTCCGCAATCGGCCACGTGGCCCTGTACCTGGTGTGCTGGCTGGTTTCGCTGGTGGTGCTGGTGGTCGGGCTGGCTCTGGTGCTGCACCGCGTGCGCTCGGCCGGGGTGAGCCGCGTCCTGCGGTTCCTGTACTACATCCCGGGGGCGCTCGCCGGTGCGGCGAGCGTGATGGTCTGGCTGTTCGTGCTGGACCCGACGGTGAGCCCGGTGAGCTTCCTGATGCGGGCCTTGGGTTTCAGCACCTTCGGCGAGGTCGTGGCGCCGGGCCACCTGCCAGTGCTGTTCACCTTGATCGCGTTCTGGACCGGCGCGGGCGGCTGGATCGTGGTGATGTACGGCGCGCTGAACAACATCTCTCCCGATCTGCTGGAAGCGGCGCGGATCGACGGCGCGGGCGCGTGGCGCACGGCCTGGCACATCCAGATCCCGTTGCTGCGCAAATGGATCGTCTACATGATGATCCTCGCGTTCGCCGGAGGGACCCAGCTGTTCGTGGAACCGCAGCTGCTTTCGCAGGCCAGTGTCGGCGTCGCCGGGCGGGACTACTCGCTCAACCAGCTGTCCTACGACTTCGCCTTCCAGAACAACAACGTGAACACGGCCGCGGCCATCTCGGTCGAGCTCCTGCTGATCGGTCTCGTGGTCGCTGGCGTGTTCGTGGCCCGATCGGGGTTCTTCGATGCCGACTGACACCCGTACCCCAGCAGCCACCACAACTTCGGCGGGAAGCGCCCGCTCGTCCTCCGGACGGCCGCGGCGCGGCCGGCGCCGGCCGAACCCGCTGTCGGCTTTGGTGCTCGTGCTGTTCCTGGTGTTCTTCGTGCTGCCGGTCGTGTGGCTGCTGCTGGCGGCCACGAAGACCGACGACCAGCTGGTGCACGGCAACCCGCTGTCGTTCGGTTCGTGGCAAGCGCTCGCCGACAACTGGACCGCGCTGACTTCCTTCCAGGACAACGCCATCTTCCTGTGGCTGCGCAACTCCGCGGTGTACTCGTTCATCGCGCTGGTCATCACGTTGTGCGTCGCGATCCCGGCCGGCTACGCCCTCGCGATGAACCAGTTCCGCGGCCGCCGTACCCTGCTGGTCGCGACTCTGGTGGTCATGCTGATGCCGAACGCGACCCTGGTGGTGCCGCTGTTCCTCGAGGTGAACGCGGTCCACCTCATCGGTTCGATGTGGTCGATCATCCTGCCGTACTCGTTCTACCCGTTCGGGGTGTACCTGACCTACATCTACTTCAGCACCTCGCTGCCGCGTGATCTGGTCGCGGCCGCGGAGCTCGACGGGTGTTCGCAGTTCGGCGTGTTCCGGCACATCGCCCTGCCGCTGGCGACGCCGGTCGTGGCGCTCGTCGGCTTCTTCAGCTTCGTGGCCAACTGGACCAACTACTTCCTGCCCTACGTCCTGCTGCCGGAGAGCGACCAGTTCCCCGTCCAGGTGGGCCTGGGCAACCTCCTCAACGCGGTCCCGCAGTTCAACCCCACCGTCGGCACCGCCGCGGTCCAGCGCCCGGAGCTGGCGCTGGCGACCTTGCTCGCGATCACGCCGGTCCTGCTCGTTTTCCTGTTCTCGCAACGCTTCCTGGTCGCGGGAATGCTCGCCGGCGCGACGAAGGAATAGCCCACCCCGGCTCGACGCGGAACCACCGTCCACGCGTGCGGCGGCACCTCGGGTGCCGTCCGCGGGTGGCGCCGCCCCCGAATGGAGATCTTCGATGTTTCCCGTCATCACGGCCTCGGTACCGCTGCTCGAACCCCCGGGCTGGGCGATCGCGCAGCGCGAGCTGTTCGACCTGCTCGACACGGCTTGGCGCAGGTTCGCGCGTGACTACACGGGCCCGGACGGGCGCCTCGTCTACCGGGGCGGCCTCACCACCCGCGACGGGGTGGACGACTTCTACGAAACTTTCTTCAACTGGCCCCAGCTCTATCTGCTCGGCGGCTCCGACGACCTGCTCGGCGAGGCGGAGCGGCACTGGGAGGGCGTCACCCGTCAGCTGACCGAGCTGGGCATGCTGAGCGACGAGTACGAACGCGGCTACGACTGGTTCCACCAAGGCGAAAGCCTGCTGCTGCTGTACTTCCTGTGCATGGCCGCGCCCGAGCGGTGGCGCGAGCGCGCTGTGCGGTTCGCCGAGCTGTACGTCGATCCGGCCCACGGCAACTACGACCCGGAGCACCGCGTCATCCGCCGTCCCCACAACGGCAGCGACCCCGCGCGCGAAGGGCTCTTCGACGGCGACTCGTACCCCTGGCTGCCACAAGAAGCGCGGATGTACGGCTTCCCCCTGGAGTGGCTCGTGCCGGCGGGTGCCGGGCAGCCGCCGGCTGATCCCGATCCCCGGCTGGGTGAGCAGATGCGCCGCCGCATGGGGGTGGGGGACACAGCGGTCAACCTCGCCGTGTCCGGGCTGGTCTTCAACGCCCTGCTGCTGTCCGGCGACCGCCGCTACCGCGACTGGCTCGCCGACTACGTGGGTGCCTGGCGCGAACGGGCCGTCGCCAACGGCGGTGTCCTGCCCGACAACGTCGCTCCCGACGGCACGGTCGGCGGCCTGCTGGAGGGCCGGTGGTACGGCGGGCACTACGGCTGGTCGTGGCCGCACGGGTGGTACAGCGTGGGGCACGCCGCGATCGTCGCCGCGCTGGCCGCGGCCATGGCCACCGGCGACGACGGCTACACCGACCTCGTGCGCCCGGCGCTGGACACGATCATCGGCCAGGGCAAGGTCATGGCCTTCACCGACGCCGACTCCAGCCTGCAGTCGAAGTGGACGGTGCAGCTGGGCCCGGACGTCGACACGCCCACGCTGCACGTGCCCTACCGTTACGGTGATCACGGGTGGTTCGACCACAACCCGATGCTGATGGGTGTGCCGGCTGCGCTGTGGCACCACTCCGGGTCCCGGGACGACCGCGAGCGCCTCGAACGGCTGCGCGCCGCCGCCGGCCACGACTGGCGAACGGTGCGCTCCTTCCGCAGCAAGGAAGAGGCCGGGCACGAGGAGCCGTGGTTCGCCTACCTGTCCGGCGACAATCCCGGCTACCCCGAGCGAATCCTCGCGGCGGCCCAGGCCCAGGTGCGCCACCGGCTGGCGCGGATGGAGCGCTACCGGGGCCTCGACGTCCCCGAGGCCGACATCCACCTCTGGCAGCAGTCGAACCCGGTCGTCACCGAAGCGCTGGTCCAGCTCACCTGGGGCGGTCCGCAGGTCGTCTACAACGGCGGACTGCAGCAGGCCCGCGTGCGCTACTACGACGCGAACGCCCGCCGCCCGGGTCTGCCCCCGTCGGTCGCGGCGCTGGTCTCGCGCATCGAGCCGGAGGAAACGGTGGTCGAACTCGTCAACCTCGACCCGCTGGCGACCCGGTCGGTGATCGTCCAGGCCGGAGCGTTCGCCGAGCACCACGTCCGGGCGGCGCGCTACAGCGTCTGCGACGACCCGTCGTGGATCGGCGACCTGTACGACTACGGCCATCGCGAACCAGTCGTGACGTCCTCGTCGATCGCGCTCGACGGTCCCTGGCTGCAAGTCGACCTGCCCCCGTCCACCCGCATCAGCCTGACGCTGGAGCTGGCGCTGCGGGCCCGCACACCCTCGTACACCACGCCCTTCGAGGCCACGCCGTCGGGCGAACCCGAATGAACCGCGCCCCGCTCGGCCGTACCGGGCTGGAGGTCTCCCGGCTCGGTTTCGGTGCCGCACCGCTGGGCCGGCTGATCGGCCCGGCCCGGCAACGTGGCATCGACGCCGTGCACACGGCGATCGAGCTCGGCATCACGTTCTTCGACGTGTCGCCCTTCTACGGGCAGACGATCGCGGAAACCGTGCTGGGACAAGCGTTGCGCGGTGTCGAGCGGTCCACCTACGTGCTGGCCACCAAGGTCGGCCGCTACGGACCGGCCGACTTCGACTTCAGCGCCGTCCGGGTCACGCGCAGCGTGCACGAAAGCCTGGCGCGGCTCGGTGCCGGCCACCTCGATCTCGTGCAGTGCCACGACATCGAGTTCGGCGACCTCGACCAGGTGATCGGCGAAACCCTGCCCGCCCTGCGGGCCCTGCAGGAGACGGGGCTGGTGCGCGCGGTCGGGATCACCGGCTTTCCCTTGCCGGCACTCGCGTACGTCGCCGAACGAGCCCCGGTCGACACGATCATCTCCTACTGCCAGTACACGCTGCAGAACCGGCGGCTCGCCGCATGGCGGGAGCGCTTCGAGCGCCTCGGCACCGCCGTGCTCAACGCGGCCCCGCTGGCGTTGGGCGCGCTGACGCAACAGGGCGCACCGCCTTGGCACCCCGCGCCGCAGGAGGTGCTGCAGCGGTGCGCCGAGGCCGCGGCGGTGTGCCGGGAACGCGGGGCGGACCTGGCGCGTGTCGCCCTGCAGTACGCGGTGAGCACCGGGGACTTCCCGGTCACGATCGTCGGCGCCGCGGACCCGGACGAGGTGCGCCGGGACGTCCGCTGGCTGACCGAGCCCCTCGACGAGAGCCTGGTGCAGGAAGTCGAGGCCTGCCTCGAACCCGTCCGCGACCGCGGGTGGGTCAACGGGCGCCCGGAGAACCAGCACCCGGGGGAGCGGTCGTGACCGCCGCCGTCCTCGACTCGCACGTGCACTTCTGGGATCCGCGCCGGATGCGCTACCCGTGGCTCGACGACGTCGCCGAGCTCGACCGTCCTCGCACCCCCGAGCAGCTCCCGGGCCGGGCCGAGGTCATCGTCGTCGAGGCCGGCCGGGTGCCCGCCGACGCCGCCGCCGAGATCGCGTGGATCCGGCAGGAGTCGCGCCGGCACTCGTGGATCCGGGGGATCGTCGCCCACGTCGAGCTCGGAGACCCTGTGCGGGCCCGCGAGTTCGTCGACGAGCACGATCCGTTTGTCGTCGGGGTACGGCGCAACGCGCAGGACGAACCGCCTGGCTTCCTCGGCGACCGCGACTTCCGCGCGGGGGTCCGCATGCTGGGTGAGGCCGGCCTGCCGTTCGACGCCTGCGTCCGCGCGCACCAGCTGCCGGAGCTGACCGAACTGGCCACCGCCTGCCCACAGACCACGATCATCTTGGACCACCTGGGAAAACCCACACCGGGCGGACCCGGCTACGACCGGTGGCGCCGCGATCTGCGGCGGCTTGCCAGACGCGACAACGTGCTCTGCAAGCTTTCCGGCCTGGCCACCGAAATCCCGCCGGGTACCGGCCGCGACGCCGTCGTCGACGCGCTGCGCGAAGCACTCGACGTGTTCGGCCCCGGCCGCTGTCTCTACGGCAGCGACTGGCCGGTGCTGACGCTGGCCACGGAGTACGACGCGTGGCTCGGCCTCGTCCGCGAGGCACTCGCCGCTCATCCGGCTGCCGCGGCCGAAGCCGTCTTCCACGACAACGCCGCCCGGACCTACCGGGTGCGCAGCGCCGAGCAGGGACCACGAAAGGACCCCGAATGACCTCCCTGACACGCGGCACCGCCGCTCGCCGGGTCGCCTACGCCGGCGCCCGCGCCCTGGTCGTCGAGCCGAGCGACACCGAGCCACCCGCGCCGGGCCACGTCCGGGTCGACGTGGCCTACACCGGGATCTGCGGAACCGACCTGCACATCTTCCACGGCGACATGGACGGGCGGGTCTCGCCGCACGCCGTGATCGGGCACGAGATGTCCGGCCGGGTCGCCGAGGTCGGCGCCGGGGTCGCGGACTGGCGGCCCGGCGACCCCGTCACGGTGCTGCCGCTGCGGTGGTGCGGTGACTGCCCCGCCTGCCGGGCGGGCCACACCCACGTGTGTCACCGCCTGGTCTTCCTGGGCATCGACGCGTCCGGCGCCCTGCAGAACAGCTGGACGGTGCCCGCGGACACGCTCGTGCCGCTGCCCCGCGACCTGCGGCTGGACCACGCGGCGCTCGTCGAGCCGACCGCGGTCGCCGTGCACGACGTGCGGCGTGCCCAGCTGCGCGAGGGGGAGCACGCACTCGTCGTCGGCGGGGGACCGATCGGTGTGCTCATCGCGCTCGTCGCGCGGCGGGCGGGCGCGTCGGTCGTGCTCGCCGAGCCCGACGCGTACCGGCGGTCCGTCGCCGAGGGGCTGGGCCTCACCGCGCTCGACCCGGCGGCCGGCGACTTCGCCGACGCCCTCGATCAGTGGACCGGCGGCGCTGGTGCCGAGGTGGCGTTCGAGGTGTCCGGCGCGGCGGCGGGCGTGACCACGGCGGTCACCGCGCTGGCCACGCGGGGCCGGCTGGTCCAGGTGGCGATCCACCCGGTGGCCCGCGAGGTGGACCTGCACCGGTTCTTCTGGCGAGAGCTCACCCTGCTCGGCGCGCGGCTGTACGAGCGCGAGGACTTCACCACCGCGGTCGGCTTGCTCACCGAAGGGGCCATCCCGGCCGAAACGCTGATCTCGCGGATCGAACCCCTCGAGCGCGTCACGGAGGCCTTCACCGCGCTGGAAAGCGGGGCCGGCGTGATGAAGGTGCTCGTCGACTGCCGGACCGGCGAGGGGCGGGAGGCACGGTGACCGGCTTGTCCGCTTTCGACCTCACCGGCAAGCTCGCGGTGGTCACCGGCGCCCGCCGCGGGATCGGGCTCGGCATGGCCGAGGCGCTGGCCGCCGCCGGTGCGGACATCGTGGCCGTCAGCGCGCACCAGGAGCCGTCCGGCAGCGAGGTCGAGGCCCGCGTGACCGCGCTCGGCCGCCGCTGCATCGCGCTGAGCGCCGACTTCACCGACCGGGCCGCCGTGGCGGACCTGGCGGACGCGCTCGCCGGCCTCGGCCGGCCCGTGGACATCCTGGTCAACAACGCCGGCACCATCGCGCGCGCCCCGGCGGCCGAACACTCCGACGCCGACTGGGACCGGGTGCTCACCGTCGACCTCACGAGCCAGTTCGCGCTCACCCGCGCCGTGGGCGCCGGGATGCTCGAGCGCGGCCGGGGCAAGATCGTGTTCACCGCCTCGCTGCTGAGTTTCCAGGGTGGCATCAACGTGCCCGGGTACGCCGCGGCCAAGTCGGGCATCGCCGGGCTCACCCGTGCGCTGGCCAACGAGTGGGCGGGCCGCGGCGTGAACGTCAACGCCATCGTCCCCGGCTACGTCGAGACCGACAACACTCAGGCCTTGCGCGCCGATCCCGAACGCTCCGCCGCCATCCTCGACCGCATTCCCGCCGGCCGGTGGGCGCGGCCCCAGGATTTCGCCGGTGTGGCCGTTTTCCTCGCCTCCGCGGCGTCGGACTACGTCCACGGTGCCCTCATCCCGGTCGATGGCGGATGGCTGGGCCGATGAACCCCGCCCGCGCGGCGGCGCGGGCCTGAACCTCCCGCGAGCCACCGCGACGAAAGGCGGACGATGCCGTCCGGCTTCTTCGAACACCGTGTTCCGCCCCCGCGGGGGCCGCCGGTTCGCGCCGGCCGAGCGCTTCTCGGGTTCGCTCGCCGGCCGCCCTCGCGAACTTCCCGGTTCCCCTCCCCAAAGGATGGTGCACATGCGTCACACCGCCAGAACAGTGCTGACGGCGCTCGCCGTCTCGGCCGCGGCCGTCGCGGCCGCGCCCGGTGCGCAGGCGGCCGGACCGCCCGGGTTCACGATCGTCGTCGCGCCGAACGGCAACGACCACAATCCGGGCAGCGCCGCCCGCCCCCTCGCCTCGCTGCAAAAAGCCCAGAAACTGGCCCGCGACCTCGTCGGCCGGGCGAACGTGACCGTCGAGCTCGCCGGCGGCACGTACCGGCTGACGGCACCCCTCACGTTCACCGCCGAGGACTCCGGCCGGAACGGCCACACCATCACGTGGCAGGCCCGCCCCGGCCAGACCCCGGTCCTGTCCGGGGGACAGGCCGTGACCGGCTGGACGCTGCACGACCGGGCGGCGAACATCTACGTCGCCGACACCCCGAAGGGCGTGGACACGCGCCAGCTCGTCGTCGACGGCGCACTCGCGCCGCGGGCCGCAGTCACCATCGCCCGCGGCGACGTCTCGGTCACCACGACCGGACTGTCCATTGTGAACCCGGCGCTGGACTACCTGGCCACCTTGCCCGACCAGAACCGGATCGAGGTGGAGAGCCAGAACTCCTTCACCGATCGGTATGCGCCGGTGCAAAACATCAGCGGCACCACGATCACCATGCAGCAACCCGCGTGGAACAACAACAACTGGGGATACGACACGCTCGCGCGCCCCTTCGCGGGAGGCACGCTGCTGCTGGAGAACTCGTACTCGTTCCTCAAGACCGCCGGGCAGTGGTATCTCGACCCCCAGGCCGGGAAGCTCTACTACAAGGCGGCCCCCGGGCAGACCCTGGCGCACAGCCGGGTGGAACTGCCGCGGCTGAGCTCGTTGGTCCGGCTGAGCGGAACGCGGGCCCAGCCCATCCACGATCTCACCTTCCGCGGCCTGAGCTTCGAGCACACCACCTGGCTGCAGCCCGGCACCGCGGTGGGTTACGCCGACCAGCAGAGCGGCACGTTCATCACCGGCACCTACCCACAGCCGGAGGACGTCCTCACGTCCTGTCAGCTCGGGTGCCCCCAGTTCGAGGCCACGCGCAACGGCTGGAACCAGGTTCCCGCCGCCGTCCAGGTCTCCGCTGCTCGCAACATCTCCTTCGTGGGCAACACGTTCGCCCACCTGGGCCAGGTGGCGCTCGGCATCGGCAACGACGCGAACGCCCACGCCTCCGGCATCGGTCTCGGTGCATCCGGGATCACCGTGCAGCGCAACACCTTCATCGACGACTCGGGCTCCGGCATCGTCGTCGGCGGGGTGCAGCCCGACGCGCACCACCCGAGCAACCCGGCGATGACCAACAAGGACATCACCATCACCGACAACCTCGTGACGAATGTCGCGCGGGACTACAAGGACATGGCCGGCATCCTGAGCACCTACGTCACCCATGCCGTGATCGAGCACAACGAGGTGTCCGACCTCGCCTACGACGGCATCGACGTCGGCTGGGGCTGGGGATCAAACGATCCCGGCGGCAGCCAGGATTACCGCAACCGCGGCCTCTACAACTACCAACCCGTGTACACCACGCCGACCGCGCTGAAAGACACGGTGGTCCGCTACAACCTCGTCCACGGCACCAAGAAGGTCTTCCACGATGGCGGGAGCATCTACAACCTCTCCGCCAACCCAGGTGCCGTCATCGACAACAACTACATCTACGACAACCACAGCACGGTCGGTCTGTACCTGGACGAAGGCTCGCGCTACGTGAGCCTGTCGAACAATGTGATCCAGGATGCTGGAGTCTGGGCCTTTACCAACGCCAGCTCCACCAACAACACCAACGACAACACCTTCACCGGCAACTGGTACAACACCGGCGCCACCCAGGTCGCGACCGGTGCTCCGCACAACAACGTCCTCAACGGCAATCTCCACATCACCGACGGGAACTGGCCCCCGGCAGCCCAAGCCGTGATGAATCAAGCCGGGATCCGGCCCGAACCGCACAGCGGCGCCTCATCCTGACACCAAGAAACAGCTCCTCGGCACTCCAGCCGTGACCGGCTGACCGCGACGCCCGGGAGGGACTTTCCGATTCGGAGATTCCGTCCCGGGCGTCATTGTGTCTGCCGCCGTCGGCGCGGACTGGTGGCCCGGGTCTGCGTTTTACTCCGCGGGGAATTGATCATTCACCACGAGGGCTTCGTTGCGCCGGTTGTGTGACGGCCTTGACGGTCGCCATCAGCACCGACCTGCATCTCGATGGCACACTGCACCGGATCCGGACTGTTCAACGGCTGTGGGCTCGTAGTCGAACCAGTCGAAGTGGACAGTGCGAGCAACGGCGTAGGTGCCGATGACTCGTCCGGTGACGCCGCCTGCGACCTCGGTGGACCGATACCGGCCGTCGAGGGTGCCTGAGTACGGTGAAGGTACCCTCCGGTTCCCCGAAATCGAAGGAGACGGCGTCGGGTCCGCTTCGCGGACCGCTCGGTGTGTGCGTGGTTATGCCGATCCCCAAGACGACGGGCTCCGCGGAGATCTGCCGAGAAGCCACCGCGTTGTCCAGCAGGCCGATGCGGGCACGCACCTGCACTTGTCCGGCGACGGCCTCGATCTCGTAGTGGTGTTGCTCGTCAAAGCGGACAGCGAGGCCGGCGCTGCCGTCGTCAGGGTCGACTTCGCCGGAACCCTGGGCGAGGTGTGGTTCATGGGTGGTGAGGTCAGCCGAAGCCGGTGACCTGCACGACGGTGGTCCAGTTGTTCTTGATGGCGGAGAGGGCGACGGTGCCGGCGCAGACGGCGTTCTTGAGCTTGGTTTCCGTGCCGTCCTTGGTGTGCGCGGTCTGGGTACCGGAGTAGGGCTCGGGCCACAGGCTGCCGCGGATCGCGGCGGCCTATGTGGTTGTCAAGCCGCGGTTGCGGTGGGAGCTGGTTCGGGGTGTTCGGTAGTGGGTGCCGTTGCGCAGCATGGCGTAGAGACGTCGCAGCGGCGGCGGGCCAGGCAGATCAGGGCAGCGTTGTGTTTCGTGCCCTCGGCGCGTTTGCGGTCGTAGTCGGTCCTGCTGGTCGGGTCTGCCAGGGCGGCGAACGCAGCGGAGGAAAAAAGGCGAGTTTGACTTGCGGTTGCCGGTCCACGCGGGATGTTCGCCCTTGATCGGAGACCCAGAACTGCGGGTGGCCTCGCCGGCCAGGTCGTCGTTGAACCCGACCAGCACATCTAGCTCGGCCAAGGCATCGTTGCCGGGCGGGGGAGCGGCGGCCTCCGATTCTGCCGACGTTCACGTTCCACGAGGGCCGGCATACGCTGCGGTGGTCTCGGGCGGCGACCGCTACGTCTGCCGTGCGACGATCTGTGGGGAACCCGGATCGGACGAAGGAGCCCCAGACTTTGCCCTCGGTGCACGCTCTGTGGTCCCCGGGCCGGGGTCTGCTGCTCTGGGCGGAGCACGACCGAGGCCCGGTCGGCACGTCGAGTCGTTCGGCGCAGATCGCGCTCCCGCATCCGTTCGCGGTCTCCAGCGCGAAGCTGACCGCTCTGCACCCCGGCAAGCCCACGTCGGCGACGCTGCTGCTCCCGTCGCGGGCGAACCGGCCGCTCGCCTCCTCCGAGCCGGCGGCGGGCGGTAAGCGGCGTGGCCCGGCGCCGTCGTTGCGGCCGTGGTCGGTGCCGGCGTTGATCGTGGACGCGACCGAGCTGGACGACCTCGACGACTCGGCGTCGTACGGCGCTTCGGTCACCTACCTGCGGGCGGTGGCCCGCCTGGCCGCGGATCTGGTGCGGCGGGGGCGGGTTCTGCCGACGCTGGTCCGCCAGGGCGATGCGGCGGAGGCCCGGTGGCGCCCGGTGCTCCAGGGCGTGGATTTCGTCGCGTTCGACGCACTGGTCGCGGCCATGCCGCCGGTCGGGCGGGCCGAGCAGATCGCGCCGCACACCGGGGCCTCACCGCGTGCGCTCGTCACCGATGCCCTCCACACCCTGGTCGACGCGGCGGTCCGGGACCGGCTGGCGCGGGCGGATCCGCCCGTCGACCTGCGCGGAGGCCGGGGCCCGGCCGGGGTGTGGCTGTCCGCTTTGCAGGGCGGCGTTGCCCGCGTCGAGCTGCCGCTGGGTGAGCTCGGTGTCCTGGCCGACGCCGTCGCGAAGTGGGACGAGGTCGCCGACACCGACGTCGTCGACGGCCGGGCGTGTTTCCGGCTGGCCGAAGTCGGCACCCTGCATCAGCCTGCCGAGGACGATCCCGACGACCAGACCGGCGACGGCACCAAGTGGCAGCTGCAGTTCCTCCTGCGTGCGACGGCCGATCCGAGCTTGCTGCTATCGGCGGGGCAGATCTGGTCGGGTCAGGCGAACGGGCTGGTCAGGGACCCGAAGGGGCTGTTAGTCGCCGAGCTGGGCCGGGCCGCGCTGGTGGAACCCATGCTGGCTCCGGCATTGCGCAGGACCCAGCCGTCCGAGTACGACCTGACCGTCGAGGAAGCCGAACAGTTCCTCACCTCGGGCGCGACCCGGCTGGCCGAGGCCGGGTTCGAGGTGCAGCTTCCGGCCACCTGGGACGGCAGGCGCCGGCTCGGGCTCCGGCTCTCCGTCCGCAGCACGCCGTCGGAGCAGGTCGTCGCCCGCAGCCGGGTGGGCCGCGACGAGCTGGCCGGGTTCCGCTGGTCGATCGCGGTGGGCGACGACGAAATCGGCGAGGACGAGCTGGCCAGGCTCGTCGCGGCGAAGACACCGCTGGTGCGGCTGCGGGGCAGGTGGATCAGCGTCGACGCCGACCGGCTCCGCGCCGGCCTCGAGTTCCTGCGCCGCGACCCGCACCGGCAGACCCAGCGCCCTACCGCGGCCGAGCTGCTGGAGCTCGTCCACCTCGCGAAGGAGGTGCCGCTCCCGGTCACCGACGTCAGCGCTGACGGCTGGGTCGGGGACGTCCTGGCCGAGCGGGTCCACCAGGTACTGCGGCCGGTCGAGTTGCCGCCGTCGTTCCGTGCCACGCTGCGCCCCTACCAGCAGCGGGGTGTCGCCTGGCTGGCTTTCATGTCGGCGCTGGGGCTCGGTGCGTGCCTGGCCGATGACATGGGCCTCGGCAAAACCGTCCAGACGCTGGCGCTGGAGGCCGTCGAGCGGGCAGAGGGCGATCGCCGGCCGACGTTGGTGCTGTGCCCGATGTCGCTGGTCGGCATGTGGCAGCGGGAGTCGGCGAACTTCGCCCCCGACCTCCGGGTCCACGCCCACCACGGCAGCGCCCGCGCGCACGGAGACGCGCTCGCCGAGCAGGTCGCCGCGGCCGACCTCGTTGTCACGACCTACACCACCGCCACCCGTGACGCCGGCGAACTCGAGACGTTCGCCTGGCGACGCCTGGTGCTCGACGAAGCGCACGCCATCAAGAACGCCGACACCGCGACGGCCAAGGCGGTGCGGCGGTTCACGGCCGGGCACCGGCTCGCGCTGACCGGCACCCCGGTGGAAAACCGGCTCGCGGACCTGTGGTCGGTGCTCGACCTGCTCAACCCCGGGCTGCTCGGCAGCAGGTTCGAGTTCCGGCAACGGTTCGCGGCCCCGATCGAGCGCAGCGGCGACACCGCCACGGCCGCCGCTCTGCGCCGGCTCACGCAGCCGTACCTGCTGCGCCGGGTGAAGACGGACCCCGCGATCGTCCCCGAGCTCCCGGAAAAGATCGAAATCACGCAGGAATACCGGCTCACCCGCGAACAGGGCACGCTGTACCGCGCGATCGTCGACGAGATGATGAAGAAGATCGAAAACAGTCAGGGAATCAAGCGCCGCGGCAACATCCTCGCCGCGATCACGAAACTCAAGCAGGTCTGCAACCACCCCGCGCACCTGCTGCACGACGGCTCCCCGATCGGGCACCGCTCCGGCAAGGTCATCCGCCTCGAAGAGATCCTGGCGGAAATCCTGGCGTCGGGCGATCGGGTGCTGTGCTTCACGCAGTACACCGAATTCGGCCATATGCTCGTGCCCCATTTGTCGGACCGGCTCGGCGCCGAAGTCGCGTTTTTGCACGGCGGCCTGGCAACGGGGTCGCGAGACGCGATCGTGGAACGCTTCCAGGCCGACGACGGGCCGCGGATCCTCTTGCTCTCGCTCAAGGCAGGCGGCTCCGGGCTCACGCTGACCGCCGCCAGCCAGGTCCTGCACCTGGACCGGTGGTGGAACCCGGCCGTGGAGAACCAGGCCACCGACCGGGCGTTCCGGATCGGGCAGGGACGCAACGTCCAGGTCCGGAAGTTCGTCTGCCCGGGCACCATCGAGGAGCGCATCGACACCCTGATCACCAAGAAACGCGCGCTCGCGGGAATGGTCGTCGGCGAGGGCGAAAGCTGGCTCACCGAACTGTCCACGGACGCGCTGCGCGGGGTGCTCACCCTGGGGGAGGACGCGATCGATGACTGAGCCACTCCCGTGGTGGTCGACCCGGTTCATCCGAGCGTTGACGGCGATCGGCGTCCTCCTCCCCGCGAAAGGCCGGGGGAGCGTCGTGTCCTTGGAGGTCGGCGCCGGGCGCGTCGACGCCGAGGTGCAGGACGGCCGGCTTTACCAGGTGAGAATCGGAATGACGGCGTTCGGGAAATCAGACTGGGCGGCGATCACCCATGCCCTCGCCGCGAAAGCGTCGTCCACGGTCCTGCTGCTCAGCGGCGAACTGCCCCGTGACGTCGAACAGATCTTCAAAGCGGTCCGGCTGCCCTTGTTCCCGTCGTCGGCGCGGGAGGTGTCACTGGACTGCACGTGCCCGGACGTCGAGGTGCCGTGCGGCCACCTGAACGCCGTGTTCTCCGCGCTCGTGGCGCGGGTCGGCGACGATCCGTTCACCATCCTGGCTTTGCGCGGCCGGAACCGCGAAACGCTGCTCGAGGAGCTGAAGAACCGCCTCATCTCCGCCGAGCCGCTCGATCCTGACGACAGGTCTCCGGCCCTGACCGAAGTCATGGACACCTTCTTCGACTGCGGTCAGGCCCCGGGCCTGGGCGCCGCGGCGCCGTTACCGGTGCCGCGAACGACGTTCGACGCGCTGCTGGACCACGCCCCGCCATTCGCGATCACGGCGGGCGGCGAAGACGTCGCCGAGCTGCTCCGGCCGGTGTATCGGGCACTCGCCGGAGAACACGGCACTTAGCTTCGGCACCCGGCTGTGGGATTCCGGCGGTGGGACAACCCCGGTTCGAAGGCATCGCCATTTCGTCGCCATCTGACAACTGAAGCCCTGCCCTCCGGGGAGAGACAGGGTTTCTGATCTGCGATTTCAGCTGGTGCGGGATACTGGCGTTGAACCAGTGACATATTCCGTGTCAGGGAAGTGCGACACGTGGCTTGACCATGAAAAGCGCGCACTACCGCACGTGCAAACCGAATGGGCCTACCGACAACCCGTCAGCAGCAACACCCAACGCGCCACTGCCCTTGCACCCTGGCGCCAGCACTACAACACTCGACGCCGCCACAGCGCACTCGGCGGACACCCACCCACCAGCCGACTGCCGCCAATCTGATGGCCAAATACACCTGGATGCAGCCGCGTCCTCGCGGGCCAACGGTCCTTCATCGGCCGTGAACCGATCCCGAGCCAGGTTGTTCAGCTTCGTCAGCTCTCACACGTCGTAGTACAACGCGAACTCGTACGGGTGCGGGCGCAGCCGCAGTGGGTCGATCTCGTGCTCTCGCTTGAAGTCGACCCAGGTCTCGATCACGTCCGGGGTGAACACGTCACCTTTGAGGAGGAACTCGTGGTCGGTTTCCAACCGGTCGATCACGGCCTCGAGTGATCCTGGAACTTGGGCGACATCGCGCGCTTCCTCGGGTGGGAGTTCGTAGAGGTCCTTGTCGATCGGTGCCGCGGGCTCGATCTTGTTGCGGATCCCGTCGAGCCCGGCCATCACCATCGCGGCGAACGCGAGGTAGGGGTTGCCGGAGGAGTCGGGGCAGCGGAACTCGATGCGCTTGGCTTTGGGGCTGCTGCCGGTGATCGGGATGCGGACGCAGGCGGAGCGGTTGCGCTGGGAGTACACGAGGTTGATCGGTGCTTCGTAACCGGGGACGAGGCGGTGGTAGGAGTTCATCGTCGGGTTGGTGAAGGCCAGCAGGCTCGGCGCGTGGTGCAGAATGCCGCCGACGTAGTGGCGCCCGATGTCGGACAGGCCGCCGTAACCGGTTTCGTCGTAGAACAGGGGACCGTTCTCGTCCCACAGGGATTGGTGGCAGTGCATGCCGGAGCCGTTGTCGCCGAAGAGCGGTTTGGGCATGAAAGTGACGGTCTTGCCGGCCGCCCAGGCGGTGTTCTTCACGATGAACTTGAACAGCTGCAGGTCGTCCGCGGCGTGCAGGAGAGTGTTGAACTTGTAGTTGACCTCGGCCTGGCCGCCGCTGCCGACCTCGTGGTGGGCCTTCTCGACATCGATCCCGACGCCGGCCAGGTTGCGCACGATTTCGTCACGCAGGTCGGCGAAGTGATCACGTGGTGGGACGGGGAAGTAGCCGCCCTTGTACGGGGTTTTGTAGCCCTGGTTCCCGCCGGCTTCGTCGGCGCCGGTGTTCCACCAGCCCTCGATCGAGTCGACCTCGTGGAAGGCGCCGTTCTCCGCGGAGTCGAACCGGACGGAGTCGAAGATGTAGAACTCGGCCTCCGGCCCGAAGAACGCACGGTCCGCGATGCTGGATTCGGTGATGTACTGCTCGGCCTTGCGGGCGATGTTGCGCGGGTCGCGGCTGTACGCCTCGCGAGTGAACGGGTCGTGCACGAAGAAGTTCATCGCGAGGGTCTTCTGGGCGCGGAACGGGTCGACGCGGGCGGTGACCGGGTCGGGAAGCAGCAACATGTCCGACTCGTGAATGGACTGGAACCCGCGGACCGACGAGCCGTCGAAGGCGAGCCCGTCGGTGAAGGAGTCCGCGTCGAAAGAGGCCGCCGGGACGGTGAAGTGCTGCATGATGCCGGGCAGGTCGCAGAACTGGACGTCGATGAACTGGACGTCCTCGTCGGCGGCGAAGCGGAGGATCTCGTCGGCGTTGGTGAACATTTCTCCTGTCTCCTTCGCGGGTATCGAGGACGGATTGCGGCGATCTCAGGGAGCGCGGTCGAAGCCGGCGCGGCGGGCCGTTCCGAGTTTGCCGCTGAGCAGCAGTGCCAGAGTTGTCACGGGCTCGCACCCCGACCTGTGATCGCTGGGATCGTGGACCAGGTAGGGACTGTTGGCGGCCGAAACCGCGGTTGGGTCCGGCGAGCCCCACCGCCGGGCGCACATGCGCTGGAGAATGAGTTTACGGCATTTCGAGGACGTCTTCGGTGCGCCTGATGAACCGGTACCTGCCGGCCTGGTGAGCGGCGAGTGCCGTTACGCGAGGCAGGCAGGTGGTATTGCGGGTTTCGGTGACGGCGAATTCGGTGGAACAGAAGCCGGAAATTTGCCGCCCCGCAGCCGGTGCAAGCGCCTCCATGGCCGTCTACTTCGCCGGAGGAAGCCACGGCACGGATTTCGGCGCCACCGCAGTCGATCGACTCGGCTGGACGACTACCGGCATCGCCTCGGCGGGGGTTGTCGCGACCGCGGCTCTTATCACGGTGCTCGCTCCGTTGCGCCGCCCCACACCTCCGCCGAGCCCGCAGGATGTGGATGCGGGCGCCAGGATGGCTGAGACAAGCCGGAACGCGTGAGTGAATGTGGGCCCGGGCTTGGAAGAGCCGAACTGGCCCAACCCGCGATCGAGGGGGGAGTAGCGTGCTCGTATGCCTGTTGCCGCACGGGTTCGTCGGTGGGCGGTGCGCGGGGTGGCTCTGCTGATCGGTTGCCTGGTGGCGCTGGCCCACCCGGCCGCCGACGCGTGGTGGCTGGGGTGGATCGGGCTCGTCCCGCTGGTGCTGTTGCTCGCTCGCGCAGGCTCGTACGGTGAGGCCGCCTGGCGGAGTTCACTTGCCGCGGTGGGGTACTTCCTCACCGTATTGCAATGGCTACTGCCCAACGTGGGATTCCTGGCGCTTGTGGTGGGCGTTGTCGCCGGTGCTCTCTGGGTGCCGTTCGGGCTGGCGACGTACCGGCTGCTGCGAGACCCGTCCGTGGCCCGGGTGGCGCTGGCGGTGGTGGTGCTGCCGTCGGTCTGGGTCACCGTCGAGGCGCTGCGGTCGTGGGAAGGGCTGGGCGGGCCCTGGGGTCTTGTCGGCCTGACGCAATGGCAGGTGCGGCCGGTGCTGGCCGTGGCGTCGCTGGGCGGCGTGTGGTTGCTCAGCTTCGTGGTGGTGGCCGTCAACGTCGGGCTTGCTGCCCCGTTCCTTCCCGGCGCCGGCCGGGCAGCGCGGCTGCTCGGGGGAGGGCTCGCCGTAGTTTTCGCCGCTCTCGCGGTCGGTTATGGGCTGCTCAGGCCGGAACCGGTGGTGACCGGCAGTTTCCGCGTAGTGGGGGTGCAGCCCGGCGTCGTGTACGGCGGCCCCGAGCGTTTCGCGGCGCATCTGGGACTGACGCACAGGGCCGCAGGTCTGGGGCAGGATGTGGTGGTCTGGGGGCAGAGCAGCATGCCGTTCGACCCGGCGCGCCGCCCTGATGTGGTGGCCCGGCTGCGACAGGCCGCGGCGACCGCGGGAAGTGATGTGCTGGTCAACGTCGACGCGCGAGCAGCGGACGGCCGGATCAGGAAGACGACTCAGCAGTACGGACCCGGCGGTCTGGTCGGTACATATGAGAAGCGGCGGCTGGTCCCGTTCGGCGAGTATGTGCCAATGCGGCCGCTGCTCGGAAAGGTGCTTCAGGGCACCGCGATCGCCGAGGAGGATCGGGCCCCGGGCCGAGAGCCTGCGCTGCTGCGAGTCGGCGGGACACGGGTGGGGCCACTGATCTCGTACGAGTCGATCTTTCCCGACCTGCGCCGGGAACTCGTTCGGCTGCACGCCGACGTCACGGTGGTGCAGGGCTCGCTCACGTCGTTCCACGGCACCTGGGCGCAACCGCAACAGGCGAGTGCCGAGGCGGTGCGGGCGGTGGAGTCCGGTCGGTCTGCCGTCCTGGTGGAGCTGAACGGAACGTCCGCGGCGTTCGACGCACGGGGCAGGCAGTTGGCGTGGCTGCCGCCGGACTCGCACGGGATCTTCGTGGTCGATGTGCCGGTGTACGAGGAGATTACTCCGTACGTGCGGTGGGGCGATTGGGTCCCGCGCACGGCGGGCACGATCACCGCGGTGGGTGTCGTCCTCCTGGTCGCGCGCGCTGTCCGATCGCGACTGTCATAGCTCGCAACGGGTCGCGCGCCGTCACGACGAGGCTGTCACGTCTTCTGTGGACGTTTCTTCACCCGGACATTCCCATCGCCGCGCCACGAACGAACCGGTGCCGTCAACGCCGCGCTTCATCGCGAACCCTGGGCACATCAACATGGATTGATGTACTTTCGGGTCGTCGCGCAAAGACGCCACTTCTGTGCCGTCGCGGCTCACCCCTGTGCCGCCATCCCCTGGCAGGGTCAGCGTCGCCACCTCGTCGCAGACGGCGAACCGCGGCGGTCGGGGCGCGTAGTCGTAGTGGGCCAGTTCGCCGCGGCGGATGATCGTGTCGACCAATCCGACGGCCGAGTGCGGCACGGTGATGCTGTGCCGGGTGGGCAAGGAGGCGGGCGACCGGTTAGGGGGAGATGCTCAGTTCGCCGATCGGAAGCGGTCGCGCAGGTCGACCTCCCCGCCGGGGAGCTCCTCTACGCGATGCTGCGCAACGGCACCTACTACCGCCCACTCCGAACCGGAGCCTGCTCCTGCGGCAGCTTGACAACCAGATAGGGACATCCCGCGGTCGCGCGGGGCGGTCAGCTCAGCGGCGGGCGCAGCCGTTCGTCGTCGAAAACGATCTCGATCAGCGGGCTGTGCTCGAGCCAGTCCTCCAAGCGCTGACGCTGGGTGACTCGCATCTGCAAACCGGGCTCGTCCTGCAGCGCGACCACAGCAGACAGCACGCGATGGCGCACCGCGGGATCCTCCACCGGAACCGCCGTGGCCGGCAGGTCCACCCGGACGCCGTTCTTGAGGTGGAAGGTGAAGTGCGGTTGCACTGATAGGTTGGCGTGCCAGCTTCGGGGCACCGGCATCCCGCTGAGGTACCAGCGCCCGTCGACATGGTGGAACCAGATCTCGACGCGCCTCGGGCGGCCGGTGCGCCGACCGAGAGTGGTGATGTCGACGGTGCGTGCCTCGCGCGGCGAGCCCGGGCCGATGGCCAGAGCGCGCCTGACCGCGCCCACGTCGTAGCTTCTTCCCGCGATGTCGGTCATGGTCGGCTGCCTCACTCGTGCCTGGTGGAAATGGCTTAGGGGCAAGTCAACCGGCACGCCGGTACGGCTGCTAGGGATATCCTGACGGATACTTGCACGATCCTGCCCGGGCACAGCCACCACGGCGACGAATCCGCCGGCGGTCGGAGGGCGGGCAGCCACGCAAAGGCCAACGCACTCCCGCACCGCGGGCAGCGGCTGGGCACAGCTGACACGGTCCTGCGACGTCCACCCAAGAGGATTAGGCAAGAGGCGTAGAGGATCATTCTTTTCGCGGGCCCGGCACAGCGGTCTCCTGGAAGGGACACACTCCCCACGGATTCCGACGAATCCTCAGGCCCCAGGAGGCACACCATGAAGGTAGCCGTCGTCACCGGTGCGAGCTCCGGCATCGGCCAGAGCGCCGCCCTGCAGATCGCCCGGCGCGGTACCGGCGTCATCCTGACCTACAGCTCCAACGAACAGGGCGCCAAGGACACCGTCGCGCGGATCGAGCAGCAGGGCGGCACGGCCGTGGCGCTGCATCTGGAGCTCGGCGACACGGCGGGATTCACCATCTTCCGGGAGGCCGTTGCCGAGGTGCTGCGCGAGACGTTCCAGCGGCACTCCTTCGACCACCTGGTCAACAACGCCGGATTCGCCGGCATGGCGATGATCGAGGACACCCGCGAGGAGGACTTTGACCGGCTCACGGACGGCCTGTTCAAGGGGCCCTTCTTCCTTACCCAGGCGTTGCTGCCGCTCCTCGCCGACGGCGGCGCCATCGTGAACCTGACCAGCAACTCCATGCTGCCCCAGGTGACCGCGCCGGGATACTCGGTCTACGCGGCCCTCAAAGGCGCCGTGGCGGTGCTCACCCGCTACATGGCCAAGGAGTTCGGCCCCCGCGGCGTCCGCGTGAACTCGGTCGCACCGGGAGCCACCGTCACCCGCTTCGCCGACGACGCGTTCAGCAAGAACCCTGAGATCATCCCGGAACTGGCGAAGACCTTCACGCTCGGCCGCGTCGGCGAGCCCGACGACGTCGGCATGGTCATCGCCATGCTGGTCTGCGAGGAAGGCCGGTGGATCACCGCCCAGGACATCGAAGTCTCCGGAGGTCAGAACCTCTGAACTGCTCCTGAGGTGAGCTGTGAGCCCACGCCAAGGCCCTTCCGTCCACTCGCGTCGGCCACGGCTCACCGCGCGAGGGGCCGAGACAGCCGCCCAGCGGCCGTCCTGCCCGGTGGGGACACCTGCGGATTCAGAAAGCGTGCCCAATCCTGCCGAGTCAGCGGCCCCGTGTGGAGGTTCGTGCATGACTGGATTCATGCCTGCCCTGGACGAAATGCGCGAGCTTGTTGACCGGCATGCACGGCCCGACATGAGCACGGCGATCGAAGGCATCCAGCTATGCAGATTCACCCATCCCAACGCTTCGGCGGCCGGGATGTCCGGGACCGTGCTCGCAGTCATCGCCCAGGGCGGCAAACGCCTCGCCCTGGGCGAGCGCCTCTACGACTACGGGCCCGGCGAGTACCTGATCGCCTCTGCCGACCTCCCCGTCACCGGCCATGTCCTCGACACCGGGCAGCCCACCCTCGGCTTCGGCATGACTCTCACTCCCTCAGCCCTTGCCGAACTTCTCCTGGAAGCCGACCCCCGAGACCTGCCGACCACCCCACGCACCGCATCACCCGGCATTGCCGTCTCCACGGCTTCGCCTTTGCTGCTGGACGCCATCGTGCGCCTGCTGCGGCTGCTGGAGCAGCCTGCGGACCGCAAGATCCTCGCTCCCATGGTCAAGCGGGAAATCCTCTGGTATCTCGTGCGTGGCGAGCAGGGAGCCGCCATCCGCCAGCTCGGCCTCGCCGATAGCGGGCTGGCCCACATCAACCGCGCCGTACGTCAGATCCGGGAGAACTACGCCACCGCCTTTCGTGTGGAAGACCTGGCGGAGATCGCCGGCATGAGCGTTTCCGCATTCCACCGCAGCTTTCACACCGTCACCGGGATGAGCCCCATCCAGTTCCAAAAACGCATCCGCCTGCAAGAAGCCCGGCTCCTGCTCGCCAGCCGCCCCTCAGACATCACCGGCGTGGGCCTCAGCGTCGGCTACGACAGCCCCTCCCAGTTCAGCCGCGGATACCGCCGCATGTTCGGCACACCGCCTAGCAAGGACACCCAACTCCGCACTCCGTCAGCAGAACTTGTCACTGCGCTGCCCTGAGACCAGTCTCCGCGTGCGCTACCGCTCAGCCGTCGCGGGTGAGCTGCCAGGTCATGGTGCTGGCGGTGCCGTGGTCGGTGACGGTGACCTGCAGACCACGCCGACCGAGCCTTTCGAGTTCGGAATGGAGCGATTTCTCCGGCTGCAGGGCTTTTCGGCTGTCGACGTGACGGAGATCTACGCGATGCTCGACCAGCTCGGCGACGTCGAGCGGCACCTGAACTCGCGGAGTCCGGGCCGGATCATGCAGGTCTACCGGGACCTCGGCCTGCAAGTCATGTACCACAACAAAAAGAGGCGGTCGTGGTGACCGCCTCTCCCCGTGTGGGTAACGTGTGTGTCCGAGGACGGACCTGGCCCCATAACCCCACGTTGAAATTCACCACTGACCTGCAGCTCGATTAATGGTCAAGTTGGCCGGCCGCGATCGAGCGCGCTGGGTCCCGGTCGGTCACTCGCAACAGCCGTCGGGATCCATTGGTTTTGCCCACGCCGGAGGAGCATCTGTGGCGGCGGTCGAACTTCCGGATCCGGTTCTGGCGGCCGGCGCGGGGCGGCGTCGATCTCGACGAGTCCGGAGCGGGGGAGCGGAGCCTGCCGATTCTGCCGGCGCTCGCCGTTTCACGAGGGCGGCCTCGCACGGCACATGGCTGACCGGGGACGGGGCACCGGAGGTTGTCCGAGACTCGTGCGTCTCAGACCGAAGACGAAGGGCGTCGCCCGCGTCTACGACCACGTGACCCCGGTTGTGGTGAACCCGAACCTCGATGTGCTGGAGGATCGGGGGCTTCCCTGTATATGGGGGAGCGGGCGGCGCTGGTGTCATGGTTCCCGCACCTTCGGTCCCGGCGCGGGCTTCGGCTCGAGGGGCTATCTCCATTCCGTCGCCATCTGACGACTGAAGTCGCGGCCCTCCGGCCAGGGCAGGGCTTCTGACCTGCGGTTTGGCTGGTGCACGATGCTGGGATTGAACCGGTGACCTCTTCCGTGCCAGGGAAGCGTGACACACCGTTCGACCAGGCAAAATGCTCGCTATCGCAGGTCGCGGGCGCGGGTTGCTCCCCGGAGAGGCGGGTGGGCCCGGTCGTCGCGGGTCGCCGTCGCCGAGAAGTCGCCACGCCATCCGTCTCGTTGGGTGGCGATCGCAGCAACTGGATGCCGACCAGGCGCAGGATCGGAGGTGACCGCCTGGCTTCAGCTACAGCAGATTGCTCGGTCGGCTCGTGTGTGCGTTGTGGCCGACGCGCAGGATCGGGCAGCAACTGATGCCTGTTCCCGGTGACGATCTGGGGCAGCATAGTCGATGTGGCTTGAGTCACTCAGGAATCGAGGATCGGGCAATTCCGAACTACTGGCCGAGGTGTCCGCGATCTGCCGAGCGACCTGCCGCAGCGTCGAGACCGGACGACCGGGTTGCGATGTGCGGTGACCCGGCCGGCCGTTTCCGTAACTGCGACGCCTAAGCCTCGTGGACCACGACGATCGGCTTCCCGCCGCCTTGCCGTCCGGAGGCGAAAGCGTTCGGTGCCTCGGCCAGCGAATGGCGCGACCCGATTGGCACGCGAAGGCTGCCTTCGCGCACGAGTGCGACCAGCTCGGCCAGGCGGGCCCGGTCGGCTTCCACGACGAAGAAGACCGACCGCCCGTAACGCGGCTCGACCTCCGGCGGGGCGGCGATGGTAACGAGCGTGCCACCCGCCCGCACCAGGCCGGCGGATTGCACGCCGATCTCCTCGCCGAACACGTCGAGAACCACATCGACCTCGCCGACGTCTTCCAGCCGCTCGTTCTCCAGGTCGACGAACGCGTCGGCACCCAGGTCGAGGGCGACCTGACGATTGCCGGCTCGGCCCGTGCCGATCACGGTCGCGCCCGCTCGCTTCGCCAGCTGCACCGCGAGCGAGCCGACCCCCCCGGCGGCGCCGTGGATCAGCACGGTCTGCCCCGCCTCGAGCCGGCCGTGGTCGAACAACGCCTGCCACGCGGTCAGCCCGGAGACCGGCAACGCGGCACCGACGGCGTGGTCGACGTCGGCCGGCAGCGGCGCGAGGTTGCGGGCTTCGACGGCTGTGAACTCGGCGAGCGACCCGTCGCGGGTCCAGTCGGCGAGCCCGAAGACGCGCTGCCCGACGGTGAGCCCGGTGGTGCCGTAGCCGAGCTCGGTGACGACACCTGACAGCTCGTGACCGGGCACGCTGGGTGTCCGGTCACGGCCCGCCCGGTCGGTCCAGGTGCCCGGCCACTCCAGCTCGCCGGAGGTGAAGCCGGCCGCGTGCACGCGCACGATGACGTCGTTCTCCGCGGCGTGCGGCGCCGGACGGTCGGTCAGGGTCAACCCTTCGACCCCGGCGGCGGGGTCCTTGACGATGATGGCTTTCATGCTGAGTCCTCGTGGTGAGCGGGCAACGGGGTGGCCGCGGGTGTTCGCCGGCCTGTCCGCGAGGCTAGCTCCGGTTCGGCGCGGCACCTGGGTCCACTTGGGACGCGCGAGCGGGGACCACTCTGGTCACGCGAGCGCGCGGACCAGCGCGTCGAGAACCCCCGACCACCCGCTCGGCGAAGGTGCGGCGAAACCGATCACCACGCCGTCGCGGTCCGAGGCGGCGTCGGGATGCCGGAAGAAACTCAGGGGTTCTACCGTCAGCTGCTCGTCGGCGATCCGCTGCACGAGTTCGCGGCCCGTGCGCCCGGGTTGTTCGAGCAGAACGTGCAATCCCGCGGCCATTCCCGCCACGCGCACTTCCGGCGCGTGCTGGGCGAGCGTCTCGACGAGGTGCCGGCGCCGGCGGCGGTACTGCGCGCGCATCGCCCGGATGTGCCGGTCGTAGGCGCCCGATTCCACGAACTCGGTCATCGCCAGCTGGTTCACGAACCCGACGGTTTCCTCGGTGTCCCCCTTCTGGGCGGTGATCGCGTCGACGAGGCGGTCCGGCACCACGAGCCAGCCGAGGCGCAGGCCCGGCGCGAGCGATTTGCTCGCGGTGCCCAGGTAAAGCACGTGATCGCGGTCGAGTCCCTGCAGCGCGCCGACGGGGGACCGGTCGTAGCGGAACTCACCGTCGTAGTCGTCTTCGATGACCAGCGCGCCGTGTCGGCGGGCCCACTCGACGATCGCAGCGCGCCGGTCGTACCGCAGCGCGACACCCAGGGGGAACTGGTGCGAGGGGGTAAGCAGAACGGCGCCGATCCCCGATGACCCTTCGAGTACCGAGGGGTCGACGCCGTCCGCGTCGACGTCGAGGGGAACGGTTTCGAGCCCGGCGTCGGCCAACGTGCGGCGCTGGGTCGGTAGGCCGAACTCTTCCACGGCCACGCGCGTCACCCCGGTCGCCGCAAGCGCGGCCGCGACCAGCCGCAACCCCTCCGCGGCGCCACTGCACACGACGACGTTGCCGGCGTGCGCGCGCAGGCCGCGGGCCCGCGCGAGGTACCGGGCGAGAGTGTCGCGGAGTTCGCCTCGGCCGCGGGGATCCGCGTAGCCGAACGCCTCGAACGGCGCGGTGCCGACCGTCTTCTTCACTGCGCGAATCCACTCGTCGCGCGGGAACGACGACAGGTCCGGATGGCCGGGCCGCAGATCGTGCCCCGGCCGCGAGCGGGTGTCGGCCGGCCGCGGCCGAGCTCGTTCGCCGAAGAATTCGGCTACCCGCTCCGAAACTACGGTGCCGGAACCCTGAAACCCGGTGAGCCAGCCCTCGCTGATGAGCTCGGAGTAGACCCGGACCACGGTGTTGCGAGCCACCTGGAGGTCGGCGGCCAGGGCGCGGCTCGACGGCAGCCGGGTCCCTGGCGCGAGCCGGCCGGCGCGGATCGCGTCGCGGACCGCGTCCATGAGGCAGGCCCGCACGTTCCCGTCGAGCCGGCCCAGGTGCAGGTCGAGGCCCGTCGTCCTGGGGCCGCGCTCAGCTGCTCGGTCGGTCACGGGTCAACGATACTGACCGGCCGGGATGATCGAGTTGAACACCTGATCCGGTGATCGCGTTCTCGCGAAGTTCGAGCGCACGGCCAGTCGAAACGATCGGTTGCGCCTGTTGGTCGGCAGGATCGGCCAGAAAAGATCCGCAATTTCAGTTGAGCTTCCCGAGGAATTGCTGCTCACGTTTGCAAGGAAACAGTCACCATCAGGTGCGGGATGGACAGGGCGTGTGCGCAGCTCGAGGTGCGCGACCACGGACCCGGTGTCCCCCAGGGGCAGCTCGACCAGATTTTCGAGCCCTTCGTCCAATTCGACGTCGCGGATCAGCGCCGGACCGGTGGCGCCGGGCTCGGCCTCGCCATCGCCCGCGGGATCGTCGAGGCACATGGGGGGCAAATGGGGGCGCAGCCCGCGATAGGAGGTGGCTGTACCTTCACGGTCTCGTTACCCACCGCAGGTCCGCGTATCGACCGGGCATGGTGGTGACCGCGTGCAACTACGCAACGGGCGATCTGCTCGCCGACGTGCAACGGCTCGAACGGCTCGGCGACACAGTCGTGGCGCCCGGCTGCAGATCGGCGCGACATGCACTGGTTCCGCCGACACGGTCACCAAGGTCACCGGCAGGTGCGCGGTGTGCCGACCCACCCACAACTCAGATGCCCTTGATGGCAGGCATTTCTCCAACGCCCCAGGCCCGTGGTGGCTGCCTGCACATCCCCGTGACGCAAAGCAAACCTCGCCGCAAGGAGTGACCGTATTCGTGTTGTCTCCGACGGACTCTCACGCCCCATCTCGGGGTATGAACGGTTAGCCGATACCACGCACCGTGGCGATCATCCCGCCGTAGCCGGCCGCATCGAGCTTGTGCCGGAGGTTTGACATGTGCACGTCGACAGCGTGGTCATCGGCCAGCCCTGCGCCGCCCCAGACCCGTTCCCGCAACTGGTCCCTTGTGTGCACCTGCCACACGTTGTCGATCAACGCGCCCAACAGGTCGAACTCGATCTTCGTCAAGCCCACTGGCTTACCGCCCACCCACACTTCACGGGTGTCCCGATCGATGTCCACCAGCCCCGCCGGCGGCTGGACCTGAGCTGTGGCCAGATCACGAGGGCGACGCAGCATCGCCTGCACCCGTGCGACCAGTTCACGCGGTGAGAACGGCTTGGCCAAGTAGTCATCTGCGCCGGCCGAGAGCCCGATCAGCTTGTCCGCCTCCTCTCCGCGACCGGTCAGCATGAGCACGTAGGCGTTGGAAACCGCCGCAGCCTCCGGCAGACCTCAACCCCGTCGGCTCCGGGGATGCCCAAGCCGAGCAGCACTACGTCGGGCCCCCAATCCCGGGCCGTCGTCAGCGCCCGATCACCGTCGCCCACCCCACGCACCTCCACGCGAGCGTTCTTGAGCGCCGACTCGATGACGAACCTGACCTCCGGGTCGTCCTCGACGACAAGTACCTTCGCCGGGCACGCTCACGGTCCTCATTGTGCGGACTTCGCCCGCACAGCGCCACCGAAGGCGCGGCGCTTGTCGCGGTCGCCGGCGGATTCCGCCGGTGGTTCAGGTTTTCGCTGCTGTCACGTTCCCAAGGCGAGTGCAAATGAGCGAAGAACACCGGCAGCCCGGTAGCCGTCACTTCCTTGTAGAGCCATCAGTGGTGCGGCGGTTTTGCGATTCAGCAGGTGCGCGCGCGCAGATGGCGAACTGCTGAAGGCCGCAGTGAGTTCGCTCTCGGGGTGTGTGCGCCGGCTGCGCAGCGGTGTCGGCTCGTTCCTGTTCATGTTCCTCGTGCAGGCCGGCGTCTTCTTCACCATCCCGCTGTTCCTGTCCGTCGCGCTCGGGCTGTCGGCGGTGGAGACCGGAATCCGGCTGCTGCCCCTGTCGCTGATGCTGCTGCTGTTCGCGGTAGGCATCCCGAAGCTGCGGCCCGACGCCTCGCCGCGGCGGGTCGTCAGACTCGGGTTCGTGGCCGTCTTCGCGGGCATCGTGCTCCTGGTCGTGCTGCTCGACGTCAGTGCCGGGCCCAAGATCATCACCTGGCCGCTGCTGCTCACACGCTGCCGGCACTCGTCGTCACCGGCGGTATCCTCAGGGAACAGCCTGGTGCTCGCCCGAAACCGACCCCTCCGCCCGGGTAGCGCAAACTCTTCAGGCAGAGGGCCGTCACCGGCCCCGGGCACGCTACCGCGCCCCGGCATCAGCGGCGCACACCCACGGCCACGCCGACCCCGTCCACCACCCCAACCGTCGACGTGCCGGCCGCGTCGAGGGGGTGCGTTCACGCGCCGAGTCGGCTGTAGAGGCGTCCGGCGAGGGTGGCGGCGAGTTGGTTGAGGTGCGCGGTCGGGTCGAGCTGGGCGTACTGGCCCAGAACTCCGCTACGGCGTGCGCCTCAGTTTCCGACAACAGCGCGACACACCGCTCGCGGCGTCCCTGCTCGACCATCCGCCTGAGGACGCGGGCGTAGTCCTGGAGGTCGCGCACACCGGTGAGGCCGTACGGGTCCTGCCGCGCGACCGAGTCAGTCATCTCGCGTCATCCTTCCGAGTGTCGTTGTCCGCATGCGCTGCGCGCTGACCTGCGGCTCTTCGGCGTCCGGCGGTCGGCCCGCCAGGGAACCAGGAAATCTATGGCGGCTGGGGTAGACATTCAACTTCAGCTGTGTGTAATCTTCTGCTCATACCGAGAGAGACAACGTCAAACAGGCGCGGGAGATGACGAACTACCCGCGAAGTGAGACAGAACGGTCAGGCAGGACGAAGCCAATCAGGGAACAGGTTTCGGCTGGTGACCGGTGAAGTACCCCGGGATCGGGCAGTGAAGACGCAAGCAGCAAGGCCGATCCCGGCGAAGTAGTGCAGTTGCGGGAAACGCAGTGGCAAGTCAGGTAGTGCAAGAACGGTCAGGTGGCCGGAGCCGATTTCATACGGGGCTCCGGGCAGTGACCAGCGGCGTGGCGCGTGCTGGGGCTGATCAGTGGAAGGGTCCCAGCCCGGTGACGACCGCAGCAGTCGCAGTACACGAAGTGGTGCACGGCAAGAGGAAAACACAGGAGAGAAGGGAAGGGGCACATCATTGGATCGCCCGCAGCGGCTGGGCAGTAGCGCCGCGCGGGTACCGCAGTCCCATCGGATTGGAAGGTGGTTCTCGGTTACGAATAAGCGATCTCCGCACCGTCCGGCTCTCGGACGGACACCGCGGATACAGGAAGCCGGCCGCACGGCCGGTTGGCAATGATGAAACCCAAACCCCTGGGACCCCGGATGCCGTGCACGGCATCCGGGGTCCCTTGTGACGTGGAGGTGGAATGACTCCTGACCAACGCGATACCCCCGCTCCCGGTTCGGGCGGGGCTGACAAGTTCGACGACGACCAGTACCCCGCCTACCACGATGGGCCGGGCCGCGGACATGCTCGGCACCACCCAGAACTTCCTGCGCAGCCTGGATGAAGCCGGTCTGATCGAGCCGCAGCGCTCTGCCGGCGGACATCGTCGCTACTCGCGGCACCAGCTGCGCATCGCCGCACGCGTACGGGAACTAGTCGACGAGGGCACCGCCGTGGACGCCGCCTGCCGCATCGTCTCCCTCGAAGACCAGCTGCACGAATCCCAGCGACAGAACACCGAACTCCGCTCCGCCGAATAACCTGCCGGGTCAGGGGTGCTGCGGGACCCCGTGGCACGCCCCGCCCCGCCGGTTACGCCCGTGTCCCGCGCTCCGCAGCGTCTTCTGAAATCCGCCGGGGTCACAAGCTCCGCCAGACTGACCCACGGCGGCGGTCGGCTCGCTGCTCAACCGACCCCACCTGGATCGCTAGTGCCCGCTGACGAGTGCCGTGGCACCTGTGACGGACCAGTTACAGACCTCGGCGGTGGTCGACGAGCCAGACGGCGACCTGGTGCAGTTTCATGTTGGTGGTCTGGGACGACTCGCCGAGCATCCGGAACGCCTGAATGCCGTCGAGGTCGTGGCGTTCCATGAGGATGCCCTTGGCCATGCCGATGACGTCGCGCGATTCGATGGCGCTGTGCAGCTGGGCTTCGGTTGGGCGCCGACGAGTGCGATCGCGGCGTGGGTCGCGAACACCTGCCCCTCCTGCCCGGTCTGGTCACTGAACGCGTCGACCTGGGTGGAGTAGAGGTTGAGGGCACCGAGGGTGGTGTGGGTGATGAAGAGCCGGTAGGACAGTATCGAGCGGATGCCGGTTTCAGCGGCTTCGGGCGCGAAGGCCGGCCAGCGACCCTCGTCAAGCAGGTTGCCGGTGCGGTAGACCTCGTGGTCGGCGATCGCATCGAGGCATGGCCCCTGGCTGGTACGGTACTGGATCTCGTCAACGGCGGTCACGACCTCGCCGGTCGGGGCGACGGTACGGACCTGGCCGTTCTCAACCAGGGAGATCCCGGCGTACTCGGCGCCGGCCACGTGGTCCACCGCGGCCTTCACGATCGCCGCGAGGGTCGTCTCGACGCCCGGCTCGCCCTGCAGCGCGCGAGCGATCGTGCCAAGCACGCTGGTCAGGCTCTCCGACGCAAGGTCGTCGGAATTGGGCACGGGCGCCACCTCGTACGCCGGTCGAGCTCACCATTCCAAGGGCCCCAACAGTTCGCCGCCTGTACCGCATCGCTGGTCCAGCGTCGAGCCGACGTGCAGGACAGACTGCCGGACGGGTGGCAGTCGTCTCGTGCTGGGGCGGCGATGGCGGAGGCCCGTGAAGCATGGATGACCGGCTGTTCGGCCAGCTGGGTGATTTGCAGCGGGCGCCAGGTCGCGCGGCTCGTGGCGACCAGGCGCAGGTCGGCGCGCGGAGCTGCTTTCCGGCGCGCAGCAGGACTTCGAGCCCGGTGGAGTTCAGGAATCGGACCTCGGACAGATCCACCACGAGGCGACGGGGTCGTCGGGCCAATGCCGTCTCCAGTGCTTCGCTCATCGTGGGCGCGGTGTGCTGGTCCACGTCACCGTCCACGACGTCAATCAGTGTCTTTCGCCGCTGCACCACCGTGACGTTCAAGATCGAGTGGCCTGCGCACTTGAGACGGTCGCTGCCCGGCTGGGCTCTCGCCAGGTGCGTGGGCGGCACCACAGCTGCGGTCGTCGCCGCTGTCGCTGCGTGCCATGGAGATGGCCACCGCGGCGGGCTCGGGCGGCGGGCGGTGGAGACGGCGAAGATCGAGTGCGCTGCAACGCGCCTGCGCGCGACGGAGACCATCAGCGCTGCCAGACGCTCGGAATTGCCTTGCTCACCGGAGTGTGTGATGTGTGACTGTGGGATGGATGTCGCCCATGCCCGCACCGATGAGCCCGGCGTAGGGCACCCCTTCCTGGTCGACCGCGAGAATGCGAACGGTGAACAGCGGCGCGACGGCACCGGTGACGTCGATGACGTTGGCGTGGCTCGCGAGCTCGAAGACGTAGCGAATCGCGGCCATGGTCTCGTCCAGGTCGGGATCGCGTTCAGGCGACAGACCTTCGATCCGAACGTCGAGCTCGCGCAGATCCGAACCGACGTCGACGCACACCGTTGCCCGCTCCGGAAACTGTCCTTGTGCTCGAAGCTCGCCTACTTCGTGTACGAGATGCGGACAATGAGGGGCCGAGTTCGAGCTGGTCTGCTCCGGTGATACACAGTGCCGGCCGAAGGAAATCGATCGTGTCATCGCCTTCTTCGTGGAGTGTTGTCCCGCTCATTCGGATCGACGCCGGAACTTGCGGGCGCGCAGGACGAAGAGAAGCGAACCACCGAGCACGACAAGAAGGAATCCGAGGCCGAGCGCGGGGCCGAGAAGTGGGCTGGCGCCGGTACTGGCGAGGTGCGAGGGCCCGGTGGGGAAATCCGCCGGCCCTGGGCCGCTGCCGTTCGAGCCGCTGTCGGTCCAGCTCGCCCCGAGACCGCCCGAGCTGGTCGTCGTTTCCGTGGCGCCGCTCGATGAGTCCGTGGTCGCCGTAGTGGTCGTCGGGCTGGTCGTGTCGGTGTCGCTGGTGGTGGGTGTGGTGTCGGTGGTGGGTGTGGTGGTGTCGCAGTCGGGTGTGGTGAACGTGTTGTCGTCCAGGGACACCTGGCCGTTGCGCGCCAGTGCGCGACCGGCGACCACCGTGCCGGTCGTGACCGTGATCGAGGTCAGCGCCATGATCGTGCCGACGAAGTTCGAGGTCGTGCCGAGCGTCGCCGAGCTGTCGCTCGAGCTGCCTGACCTGACTTCCGTGCGCTGGGGACGTGGTGTGATGTAACGCCGCTCGTCTGGGTACCGAAGATCGGGTGACCTTGTGCGCCCGTTGGGAGAGAAATGACCGCTCGTCCGGAATCCGATCGCGTCCGGCTCTGGGAGCCCGACCCCGCCGTGCCGGCCGGTGCACTACCGGTGTTCGGCGAGCTCCACGCGAGCGCGCGCCGCCGTGCGGCTGCGAGCCTGTTTTTCCCACTGCCGTTCGTGATCGGCGGGATAGCCCTGTTCTTCGCCGGTAAGGGTGTCGCTGCGCCACTCTTCCTCGTCGTGTTCTTCGGCGTCGCCCTGGTCGCGGCCATCGCCATTCTCACCACACTCCGCCGGGCGGTGCCGTTCCTCGGGGCCCGGTTCGAACGAGTCGACTGCGCGCCCGACGGGGTGGTCCTCGCGGGTCGCGAGGTCGGCGTTCACCTGCCCGACGGACGGTGGCTGCGCACCAGGATGCCTGCACCGCTGCGGGTGCAGCTGGGCGGCGAGCGCCGGCTGTGGCTGCTGCGGGTGGGTGAGCGGGCGATGGTCACTTGCCGGGGTCCGGCGTTCTCGGGGCGGCGCGGATCACTGACGGCCCGCTGCCCGGTGCGCGAGTACTGCCGGTCGGCTCCCGGGAGCCGACCTCGCCGCGGCTCGATCCGGTGCTCACGGCCTATCGGCGCTACGTCGCACGCCTGTGTTGGTACCCGGCGGCGGTATACGGCGTCCTCGCGGGCTGGGCGTCGGCGGACCTGCCGGACGAGCGGGCCCTTCAGACGGCCAGAAGCGGGGCAGTGTTCATCGCGGCGTTCGTCGGTGTTCTGGCGCTGATTTTGGTGGTCCGCGTGTTTCGGCTGCGCGCTCCACTCGCGGCCGACACCTGGACCGAGCTGGCCGTGGTGCTCGACCGGACGGTCTCGATCAACGGCCGTGGTCTCGTCCGCCTCCACGGCCGGGCCATCCTGCCCGACGGCGGCACGGTCCGCTTCCGAATGCGGAACGTGACCGTCGCGTTCGGCCTCGCGACGGCGACGACCGGGCAACTGTGGATCGCCGGGGTGCCGCGTGCCGGCAAGTCCGCGACCGCCGGCATCCCCGGTCACGCGATCATGGGCACGGTCCGACTCACCTGAGCAGGGCCGTAACACCGGTGCTCTACCAGGACCGCACCCTCATCCGCTCCATCGACGAGCCGTTCGCCAGCTCGCCTACAAGCTGATGATGCACATCCGTCGCGATGTCTTCGATGGCCGCGGCGGCCACGCGCTCGCACTCCTCCAGGCACTCAGCCCTGACAAAAGGCGACTCGCCGCCGAACTCGACGAAACCGCAGACCGTAGCTCCCAGACTGTCAGTGTTGGGCGAGAGCCTGCCAGGCATGACTGGGTCGGAACCGAAGGCGGATCTTCGCAGGTATGCGCAGGCCGCCCGCGGCGCCTTGCTGTGGATGCTTCACAGGCTCTCGGAGTGCGACATCTGTCGGCCGCTGACACCGACCGGGGGACCAACTTGTGGGGACTGATCAAACACGTGGCCGGCTGCGAGCTGAGGTACTTCGGAGACACCTTCGGACGGCCGTTTGGCGAGCCGCTGCCTTGGTTCGGCGATGACGAGGAACTGAACGCGGACGTGTGGGCGACCGCCGACGAGTCACGCGACGACATCGCCGAGCTGTACCGCCGGGCGTGGGCGCACTCGCACACGACGATCACCACACTGGCGCTGGACGCGACCGGCCGTGTGCCGCACTGGCCGGATGACCGGAGTGAGGTAACCCTGCAACATGGCGCCAGACGATCAGGTGAGGTGGACGACCTATCGAAACCGGCTGGAGCAGGCGCCGCGGGAAGCCGTCGGAGTCGAGCCTTGCTCCGTCCGGCCGACAGTTTTGTTCGTCATGATGTACAGCCCACCGACGAGAACTCCTGGCTGCTCGCCGAGGCACCAGAGCGCGAGTCAGCCGGGGTTGTCGGAATCAGTGCCGCAGGTGACTCTGCCGTACTCTCTTATCTCTGCGTGGCACCTGAATATCGCGGCCGGCGGCCGGGTGGGCAGCTTGTCGTGCCGCCATGGCCGTCGGGCCGACGGGGACGAATGACCAGCACGTGTTGAAACGTCTGGTGCGGTGCCAGATCTGCGCACGAATGGTGCATGGTGTGGCGATCCGGAAAGGGGCCCTTTTACCGCTTTATCGCGCGGACGATGACTCGTGGATCCGCGGTGTAGCGACCTCGGGAAGGAGCGATCAGCTCCTCGGGGTCGTCGCGCTGGGCGACCGGGATGGGCGAGGCGACGACGACGATCTTCACGCCAGTGTCGTAGGTATCGCCGTGGCGCACTGCCGCACGCAGACCGGCCTCGCGGTCCGGTGAGCGCACCGTGGCTCGTACGGGCGTACGGCGATCAGCTGCGTCCCGAAGTTGTGGGCGCGATGGTGAGTTGCCGGTAAGGTAGTGGTGGTGCCGACGTGGCGATTGCGGGACTTCCACGACGACGATCTGGACCGCGTCATCCAGCTTTGGGATCAGGACCGGCAGGCGGACGATTCGCCTCCGGTGTTTCCGATTTCGGAGGTCATCGCCGCGACCCGGACCGGCGAACTCGTCGTGGTCGCGGCAGTCGGCGATGACGTGGTGGGTATGGCAGTCGCGCAGGCCCAGGGGGAGCGGGCATGGATCGTGGGGGTGGCGCTCGCCCGGTTGTGGCGTAACCGCGGGATCGGCAGCTCCCTGGTCGGCGAGCTCGAGCGGCGACTGCGGGCGCAGGGGATACGCCGGATCAGTGCGCTGCTGCCTCCCGGCGCGACGGGAGCCGCGGCCCTGGAAAACTCCGGCTATCTCGCTCGCACCGGGTTGGTGTTTTACGAGAAGGTCGAGCATCTCGGTGCCAGCGACGCCGGGCTGCTAGCGGAGCTCGGTGGGCGGGTTCTCCCGCGAGGCCTCTGGACCGATCTCGCCGGGATGGAGCAGGAGAAGGAAACCATCGAGCGGAGGATAGTGCTGCCGCTGGCCGAGCCCACCGTGGCAGACCGGCATGGCGTCACACCACCGAAGGCAGTCATTCTCTTCGGTCCGCCGGGCACCGGCAAGACGAGTTTCGCCAAAGCTGTTGCCTCCCGGCTGGAGTGGCCGTTCGTGGAGCTGTTCCCTTCCAGGCTCGCGTCGGTGGGAGCAGGGGGTCTGGCCAATTCACTGCGGGACGTGTTCGCCGATCTGGCGGGGCTCGAGAGCGTTGTGCTGTTCATCGACGAAGTCGAGGAGATCGCCGGCGTCCGGTCCGGGCTGGCCGTTGATCCTGGCCACGGAGTCACCAATGAGCTGCTCAAACTGATCCCCGGCTTCCGCGACCACGACAACCGTTTGCTGATCTGCGCCACCAACTCGGTCCGCTCTCTCGATCCGGCGTTCTTGCGCCCGGGCCGGTTCGACTACGTCATTCCGGTCGGACCCCCAGACCCGGCGGCGAGGGCGGCGATATGGCGGCGCTACCTGGGTCCCACGGCCGAAAGTGTCGAGCTGCGCCGGTTGGTGGTGGCGAGCGAGATGTTCACGCCTGCCGACATCGAGTTCGCCGCCCGCAAGGGCGCTCAGGCCGCGTTCGAACGCGAAGTCGTCCACGGCCACGATGCCCCCGCCAGCACCGAGGACTACCTCGCCGCCATCGCCGACACTCGACCCACACTCACCGACCCGGCCATCACCGAGTTCCGAGAAGACATCGAGCAGTACGTGCGTATGTGATCGTCGCGATCCCCAGACATTGCTCACACGGGGCCCGGTGCGTTCTCCGCGCACTTGATCGGACACAAGATCATCTGCAAGGACTTGCTGGGTGTCCGCGTGCCTTTGCCCAGGTGCCCCTGTGGGGTCTGGTCCGGGCAGGGTCCCGCCGCTCTGGCCGGGTAGCTTCGTGGTTCGTCAAGCCGGCGCGAGTCGGCTCGTCGATTGGGTCATCCCGAAGGCTGGGAGGCCGCGCAGGCCGGCTGCGGGTGGTCTGGGTATAACGGAACGCGCTGGGTGCGCAGCCACGTGACCTGCTCGCATGAACTTGCCATGGCGCCTCTCCCTGCTCGGGAATGACGATCGCAGCGCCGGGATGTCGTCCTGCATTCGAGAACGCGAGCGGTTTCGGGCCAGCCCGGGAGAACCCTTGGAAACAGTTCGGACGTGAGCGTATTAGTTTCCGCGTTAAGCGGTATGCCGGTTTCAGCCGAGCCGATCACGCCCACTGGTATTGCCTGGTCAGGCGCAGAGTCTGCCACGGACTCGACTTCCCAGACCGCAATACGTCGTCGGGCTGGCAGCGCGAAGCGGCCGAGGAAACGATCCGCGGGAAGGGCTCATCGTGGCGGAGTTCTTCGACGCGGGCTGTTCGCGTCGGCCGCAGTGGCAGGATCGGCCCGCTGCGGCGCGGCGCGGCTACTGGCCGCCGCCCAACACCCTGAACCCGAGTTCGACGCGGTCGTCGTCGGCGAGTACGAGCGAGCGTTCTACGGCGCCCAGTTCACCGCTGTACTGGCGACGTTGAGCAAGCACGGGGTACAGCTGTGGTTACCCGAGACCAGCGGGCCGGTGGACGTCGACAGCCCGGTGCATCAAGCGCTCATGATGCTGCTGGGATCACAATTACGACGCGTGTCCTACGGGCCCGGCGCCGGGTACTTGCCGCGATGCACACGCAAACCTGCGTCTCGATCTGCTCGAAGGTGAGCTGAGTGAGAGCCGTGCCGGTGGCGCGATGCCGATCCGGGGCACCTACCTACCGGATCTGTCGCGTGTGCTCGGCGCCGACCGGAGGTTCTGCGCCGGTGGTGTGCTGGCGTTGACGGCGATAGCGAGGCCCGCCGATCCGTTCCGCGGCGGCCGGGACTACGTGCTGCTCGTGCAGGAGCGATCGAGCCGAGTGGTCAACGGCGCCGGCCGCCTCGCGGTGATCCCGAAGGCGTTCCACCGCCCGTTGGCGGATCACCGGGCGGACGCGCGGATCGGCGCCACGCTGCGGCGCGAGCTGGAAGAGGAACTGTTCGGGCAGCGACAGCTACTCACGGTCACTGAAACCCGGCGCCCGCACCCGGGTTCGATTGGCTCCGCGTGGCACAGCGGCCTTACCCGGCGCCGGCGCGCCCCTGCAGTCTCGAACCGACCCTGCCCCGAGCAGGACTCTCGAGCCGAGTAGATCGTCTTCAACACCTACGCCCCACGCCGGCGACACTGCCCGCAGCCCGCCGAAAGGTGCGCTGACCTGGCAATACACTCAGAGTCCTCTGTCATGGGCAAAACACATGATCCTCCCATTCGCCCCTTGAACATCAGGTGACACCCCCCTGAAAACAGCCCTCCAGGGGTCGTATACTCTCTTCATCAGCAAGTCCGAGTGGCGGAATGGCAGACGCGCTAGCTTGAGGTGCTAGTGCCCTTAACGGGCGTGGGGGTTCAAGTCCCCCCTCGGACACACACGTTAACCACACGGGGAGAGGCGGTCACAACGACCGCCTCTTTTTTGTTGTTGTAGACGACTTGTAGGCCCAGGTCTCGGTAGACCTGCATGATCCGGTCGGGGTTCCGTGAGTTGAGGTGCCGTGCGACGTCTCCGAGCTGGTCGAGCATGGCGTACACCTCAGCCACGTTGAGCGTCTGCGCTTCTGGCAGGTGCTGAAGCTCTTCCTTCGCGGCTTGTCGCTCGGCCTGAGCGATGTTCATCGCGTCGACCAGGGCCGCCGGGTCAACCCCTGCTTCGATCGCCGCCTGGTGCCTGCGCAGCCGTCCTTCCGCGTCCTTAAGTCGTTTCTCCACGGCGTCTCGGCCCGTGCCTGGCTGGCCGCCCTGCGCTCCGACCAGCGCGGCCACCGTCTCGTCCCGGTTGGCCGGGTCGAAGACCCGACACAGCCAATCGTTGATCGGCGGAGTCACGACGTCCTCGCGCAGATTCACCGTCTTCGGGTGGTCGGCCAGGGCAGCCGAGCCCGGCGCCAGTGTCCGCGCGATGCACCGGTAGTACACGCCTTTCCGAATCGCCGCGCCCTGCATCTTCCGCGTACAGATCTCGCAGCGCACCAACCCTTTCAGCAGATAGGTGTGCTTGGCGGCGCTCCGGTCCCGGTCAAGCTTCGCAATCCCGCGCATCCCGCCAGCCGCACGGGACCGTCGCACCAGCTGTGCCTGCGTGAACGTCTCCACCGAGACAATCTCCGGGTGGGCGGGCCGGCGCGATCGAACAACGCGTTCCGGCTCCACGCGGCGGAATCGCACGACGTGCCCCGCGCTCACATCATCCGGGTTCAGCAAGGTTTCGTGCTTGGTCCAACGGCCGAAGATCGCGTACCCGGTATAGCGCGGATTCTCCAGAATGGATCGAACGGTGCTTCCTTGCCAGCCATCGGCGAGCCGGTGGCGGTTCTGGTCGCGTCGACGTTCCGAAGGGCAGGGCACCCCGTCCTCATTCAAGCCCTTCGCGATCGCGCGGTCGCCCACACCTTTCAGGTACTCGGCAAAGATCCGCCGGACGACGCCGGCCGCCTCATCGTCGATCGCCAACACGCGTAGCCGGAACCCCTCGGCCGCCTTCCGCGGGTTCGGGTGCGGACCGCCGTCGACCACGACGTATCCGTACGGCGCCCGGCCGCCCTGGTGTCGTCCTTCGTTCACAACCTGCGCATCCATCGCTGCGCGAACACGCGCCTGGACGTGCTGACGCTCCGATTCACTCATCCCGCCAAGCACACTCATGAGCATCTTGTGCGATGGGTTCCGCGCGTCGTACTTCCCGCCCAGTTCCGGCACCCATAGATCTACGCCGTAGGCCGCGAATCGAGGCGCGATGAGCGAGAACTGATTGCCGAACCAACACCGCGTGCCCTCGCCGACCACAACGGCATTCCACGTCCGCCGTGGGTTCTTCAGCTCGGCCAGCAGCCGCGCGGCTTCGGTACGCCGGTCCCAAGGCACTGAACGTGACTGCCCGATGTCGAAGAACTCGGCCACGACCCGGCCACCGAGCGGTTCGACGAACTTCCGAGCGTTCCCGAACTGCCAGCCGCGGGAAGTCTCGGGGTCCTGGTTGTCCTCGGTAGAGCACCGGCCGTAGACGGCCAGCTCTCCGATCCCGTCGTCGACCGGGTCGTCAACTTCGAGACCCAAGATGTCGTCCAGCGTCGACCACGGGTCACTGCTGATTTCAGCCGTCACGGTCCACCTCCTCCGCCGGTCCGTCCAGTACCGGCACCTCGGTAACCTCGATCAGGATGGCCAGCAAGCCGCGCGCGACAGCAGGCGTCAGGTTTGGCAATCCCGCAGGTAGGATAACTCGGATCGGTCGATCCTCGGAGTGATCGGTACTCATGGCTGATCTTCTTCGACGTCCGGCCCGTCGCCGCTGGTCGCGCGGCTGATCGCACTCCTGATTTCAGCCGTCAGGTATCCGCGCACCTGCCTAACCTCGCCGTCGTCGCCGGTCACCCGGTCCCGGGTCGGCCGACATCCGAGGTCGGTCATTTCCTGGGCGAACGTCCGCCGGTCCATCTCCAGCGCGTCGAGCAGTTCGGCCGTCGGTACGAAGTCCCGGCCGTCCTCGCTGAGATCGTCGCCCAGGTAGTCGACGATCGACGCGAGCAGCGCGGGCAGCTCAACCGCGTCGACGGGCTGGCCTGCGCTGATTGCCATCATTGCCGCGGCGTGGTCGAGCAGCGGCATGGTGTCCTGCCCGGCCGCATGCCCGGTCAACGTCCCGGCCGCTTCGCGCAGCGCGCGGCCTTGCTCGCAGATGGTCCGCCAGTCCTCGTTCGGCATGTAGTAGGTCCGGACCGTCATGGCCAGGACGTCGGCGCCGGCCGCGGTGTCGCCGTCCGGCCGCAGGATGCCGACGCCCTTGTGCGAGGGCAGTAGCCGCGACGAGTCGAATCCTCGCGTGTTCATCTGCTCGCCGAGCACGATGTTCGAGTCGCGCCAATCCATCACCCGCAAGGCGAACCGCGAGCCGAGCACCGCGCGCAGCCCGGACGGGATCGTCTTCGAGTCCGGCCGCTGCGTCGCGAGCACGAGCACGATCCCCGCGGCCGGCCCCTTCTTCGCCAGCCATGTCAGCAGCTCACCGACATACTCACCCGCGGGAAGCTTCTTTCCTTGCACATCAACGGGTGTGCGGTCCTCCAACGGAACCTGAACCTCATCGATGAAGATCGCTGTGATCGGCATGTTCAACGCCTTGTCACGCGACATCTCCGGCGTGACCTTCGACTCCGGGCAGGTGAGGTCGTCCAGGTCGCGCATCCGCCGGAACCGCGTCTGAACCTCACCGACGAGCTCGATCAGCCAATCCACCAAGGCCAGCACGTGTTCGGGTTCGTCGCCGGACATGAACCGGTGCGCCACCAAACCGGCCGCGTCCCAGTCCTTCCCGGCTTTGAAGTCCGCCACGTACAGCCGGACCCACGCGTCCAGGATGAGTCCCGCTGCGGCGAGCCGGGCGGAAAACGTCTTGCCCTGCCGCGGAATCGCGCCGACGAGCAGTGACGTCCACACCAGCGGAAGGTCGATCCGCCGATCCCGCGCGTCCCGTCCGAATGGAATCGGCCGCCACGCGTCCCACTGCGTCACGCCGAGCAGCGGCGTCCGCAAGGGCGGCGATGCGTATGGGTCTTCATCGGCCACCCACATCGCTACCCGGCCGGCGTGCCCGCCGTTGCCGCGCACCCGCTCGACGATCAGCTGGACTTCATCGACCGCGAGCGCCGACGCGAGTGCGTCCCGGTTCTTCACGACGTCGGCCGCTTTGCGCGTGGCAGGGAGGTCGACGGTGACCGCCCAGCCGTCACCGACGCGTGTCGCTCGCTCGACGAGCCGCAACGTCTCATCCTTGCCGATCAGCTTCGCGTCCCGGAACGCGTCCACCAGAACCTGCGGGTCCATCGTCCACGTCAGCGTCCGTGGCCCGGCGAGCGCCGGCTTACGCCCGGGACTGCCGTCCTTCCTGCGTCCGAGAACCGCGAGCGCTACCGACGCAGCCGCCCCGGCGATCCACAGTGGATCGTCCCCATACACCAGATCGACAACGGCCACAGCAATGGCGACAACGACCGTGATGGCGCCGCTGACCTTCCACCGGAACAACGTCAGCGCCCGGATTTCGATGAACTTGTCCGCCAGCTTTTCCGACTCCTCAGCGGCCGTCCGGTAATCCCGGACGGTTACCCACCCACGCCACCACCGCGCACCGACGACGACACCGCGTACAACCGCACCGAGGAACCGCAACGGCGACAGCACCAGCCACGCCACCGCATCCTTGAGCGCCTGCACCGCCTGCGGCCTGCTCTTGAGCCACAACGGCACCCGCGGCGAGTGCAACCACCACAACGCGAATCGGTTCCGACGTCGCTCACGCCGACGCGGCTGAGGCAACGTGTCGTCGACCAGCTCGCCGTCGAGCACGGGATCGGCCTTGACCGGCAATGAGTCAGCCATTGGCCACCTCCGCGCGCAGAGCCCGCGCAAGCCGCGGTGACAGCCCGCGCGAACAGCCGGTCGCCCGCCGCACCCACGCTGGCGAGATCTCGACGTCCGGCGTCCAGCTCTCCCGAGCGATCGCGAGGTAGTCGCCGAACAGGACGCGCCTACCGGCGTTCACGGGTTCCTCGTGAACAGGACGCCGTTCAGCAGCCACGAGCACGGCGTCCGTGAGCTTGTCCCGCAGATCAGTGATCGCCTCGACTGCGACGAACACGACCAGCGGCGGCACTGAGTGCAGGACGATCGCTGCGGGCTCGCCGGCCGCGAACGACGTCCAAGTGTTCATGGCATACGTGGCCGCGAGGGTGAACCACTTCGCCCGCCGCACCCACGGACCCGTTCGGACCTGGTACCGCGCGGTCACTTGCTCCGCGCGCAGGATCGCGAGTAGGACCAATGAAACCGTCGGGTCCAGCACCCACGCGGCCAGCCACGACAGCGAGCCCGGCCGTGTTCGGGCGGACGCGAAGCCCTGGACGTTGGTCATCGTGAACGCCAGTCCGAGCACGATCCCGATCCAGCACATCCAATCGACCTGCCGCCGGACCCGCTCGATCCGCAGCGCGACGACGTCCGGATCAGTCTGGTAGGCGCGCACCTCCGCGGCTTCGGCCGCGTCCTGCGCGAGCCGTTGAGCACGATTCATCGCCGACCACCTCGCTTCCGGGTGTCGACGGTGGTCACGGTCATGGCGCGAGTCAGTGCGTACGACGCGAACAGCGCTGGCAGGGCGAGCACGGCGACGAGCAGCCACGGGCTGCCCGGGTGCGCGATCACCACCCACTGGACGGCGACGATCAAGCTGGCGTTGAATAGCACCCGCCCGACCAGCGACACGAGCCGTGCCCCGCTCCGTGCGGCTTCTGCGGCAGCCTTCGCCCGGCGGGAACCGGCCCGCCAGACCCAGAACAGCACGAGCAGCACGCCGGCTCCGGCGAGGATCTGCGTGGGTGTCACGGTCAGTCCGTTCATCGCTCACCCCGATCGATCCGCTCGCCGCGCCGCAGCCAGTGCGGGTGCAGCGCGCGCCGGTCGTCGTCGGTCATCGCGCCCCAGACGCCGACCGTCTCGGCGCCGGCTGTCCGAAGCTCCAGTTCAAGACACTCGTCCTGGACCGGGCAGCCACCGCACAAGCGCGTGGCGAACTCCCGATCGTCACGAGCGTCTGGCGGCCCGCCCGCCGCCGGGGTCATGCAGGCTCCATCGCTGGTCACGATGGTGGTCAGGACATCGGTGGGCACCCACCGCAAGCGATCCAGCCGCCACGCGATGCCGATCAGCTGGAGGTCGTCCATGCCGCACCTCCGTCCTGAAGCGCCTTGGCCAGCTCGGCGGAGGAGACCCGCAGGCCGGTCCGGCATCGGGTGGCGCGCAGGGCGCCGGTCCGGATCGCCCGGCTGACCGTGTTGCGGGAGACACCGAGAATCCACGCGGACTCGGGAATGGTGTGAAAGGTCGTTTTGGTGTTCATGAGAGAACCATTCTGTTGATTTCAAGACTATGTTGTTTATTTCAGCTGTTATGCGGACGTGTTTGTCCGCGCGCCGCGGCAACACGCACCCGCGGCGCTGATGAACGGTTGAAAAGCCGCTAATCTCGGCGCTGAGGCGGAGCGCGGAGGAATACGTGACGGAGGACTGGGCGGCGGTCGCGAAGGCGATCGACATGCGCGTGCGGGAACTGGGCTGGCGGCAACGCGAGCTGGCCGAGCGGTCGCACGTGTCGCAAGCGACCGTGCGCGAGCTTCAGCATCATGTCGTCGAGCGGCGCCGCAGTGCCCGGACGCTCGAAGCGCTGTCGACGACGCTGGGCTGGCACCCGCGGCATCTGCTGGCCGTGCTGCAGAACCGCACGCCGCCGCACCCGGACGAGCCGGCCGACGACGGCAACGAGCTCGCGTCCCGATTGGACGCGCTTGAACAGCGGCTGGCCGAGATCACAGACCGGCTCGAAGATGTTCAAACGAGCCTGGCAACCGTGGTCGAGCACATCCGGCCGAAGCGTTAGCGAGGTCTTTTCCATGCCTTCAATTCAAGGCTGGAACGGCCTCGCAACCCATGCACAAGCACCGCAGCATCACCGCACAACCACCGCAGATCACCGACATTCGGGAGCGCAATGAATCCGGCCGGGGGATGGACGGGACGCACGGCGACGGCATTGCAGTCGGCATTGCGGCTGAGTCAAGAGCGCTTCGCCGAACGCCTGGGAATCAGCGCGCGCACGGTGGGGTCGTGGCACAAGAAACCGGATCTTCGACCGCAGTCAGACATGCAACAGGTCTTGGACACGGCGTTGGCGCAGGCGTCGGACGCCGAGCGCGACCGGTTCGGCGCGTTGACCAGCGACGCACCAGCCAGCGCCTCGCCGGCCGGTGCGTCGAGCGAGGCTGATGAACGCCTGGACGCCGACCCTCACATCGGCGCCGCGTTGGAGTGGCTCGACCGTCACGCGCACTGGACGCCGGGCACCGCGCGGCGCGCCGTCGCCGATCGCCTCGCGCGCATCGACGTCCAGGAGCTACACGACCGCGGAACTCAGCGTGGTTGGGTCAGCCAACGTGACGTCGCCGCCGCGCTGACCACTTACTACGGCAGCCAGCTCGACGACCACGGCCTGTACACGGCGCAATGCGGTGATCTCACCATGAACACCAGCGTCCTGACCTGCGCAGACTGGCTCGACCTGAATTGCGAGCTGCGTCCGCCGTACGACCAGTTCCGGGTTCCGAGCGCGCAGCCGGAAGCCGACCTCGACCTGGCGGACCACGCCTTCGACCGCGCCGTTCAGCGACTCGCCGAGACCCTGTCCATGAACACCCGGCTCACGGACAGCCCGATCTACCGGCTCACGAGCACGGACATCCGTGAACACCAGCTTCGCGGCACGTTCGGAGTGTCCCAGTTCGTGCACTACGCGCTGACGGCCGACCTTCTCGAAGGTGAACTGGTCGACGCGGTGGCCGCGGGCTCGACGGCGATGCCGCTCAGGGACCGTTACCTGCCGGACCTCCGCTCGGTGCTCGACGTCGGCGAGCGGCTCTGCGCGGGCGGCGTCCTTGCGCTGACGGCGATCGCCCGGTCCGCCGACCCGTACCGCGGAGACGCCGACTACTTGCTACTGGTCCAAGAGCGGTCCGGCAACGTGCTGAACGCCGCGCGTCGGCTCGCGGTGATCCCGAAGGGCTTCCACCAGCCGCTGACCGACGTCCGCCGCGACGCGCAGGTGGGCATGACACTTCGCCGTGAGATGGAAGAAGAGCTGTTCGGCCGGCCCGACATCGACAACACCCTGGGCGAGATGCTCGCGGCCGACCCACTGCACCCAACCAAGCTCACCGAGCCGATGAGCTGGCTCATGGCGCAACCCGGCCGGCTGCGGATGGAGTGCACGGGGTTCGGCCTGAACCTCGTCAGCGGAAACTACGAGTTCGCCAGCCTGATCGTCATCGACGACGAAGAGTTTTGGGCACGCTACGGGGGAGTGGTCGAAGCAAACTGGGAATCCGCAACTCTTCGTCAGTATTCGACTACCGACGACGAGCTCGTCACCGAGTTGCTGGGTGATGTAGCGTGGAGCAACGAAGGATTGTTCGCGATGTCGCAAGGGCTCAGGCGCCTTGCGGAAATCGGCGGCGAGCGCGTGAAACTACCCGCGATCGAATGGGAGATCAGCCAGTGACTGACGGTTGGACCGCCGGCAACGCCAACGAAGATGCGGCGGACACACGCGGCTGGCTGGTCGGCCACTTCATCGATCCGTCGCAGGGTGTTCGAGCGTCGAAGGACGTGGAAGTCAAGTGGGCCAACCATCCTGCGGGCGATAAGCGTCCCGAGTGGACGTCCGATGACCAGCGAACCACGCTGGTGATGCTCGTCTCAGGTGAGTTTCGAGTGGAAGTCACCGGCGGTAGCAAAGTTATGAACCGTCCGGGCGATTACCTCATGTGGGGTCCTGGAATTGACCATTCCTGGGAAGCGTTGGCGGATTCGGTCGTCTTGACGGTCCGCTGGCCGTCAGCGACCTAATTCGGCTGCGGGAATCCTCACCCGCTCACCGCCGATCTCGGAGAGTCGACGCAGACCCTGGAGAAATGCGAACAATCCCTCATTACTCCAGGTTTCGTCACCGATCAGTTCGGTGATCAGGTCTCCGTCGAGCGTCGAGTACTGCCGCAGCCCGGCGGCCTCCCAGTTCGCTTCGACGTCACCGCCGAACCGCGGCCAGAACTCCTCATCTTCGATCACGACCAGGCTGGCGAACTCGTAGTTCCCGCTGACCAGGTTGAACCCGAACCCGGTGCACTCCATCCGCAACCGGCCGGGCTGGTCGGTCAACCACCGCATCGGCGCCGAGAGTCGGGCCGGGTGCATGGGATCGGCGGCCCGCTGGACGCCGGTTGTCCGGTCGACGTCGCCCCTGCCGAACAGCTCTTCTTCCAGCTCGCGACGTAGCGTGGCGCCGATCCGCGCGTCGGCGCGTTGATCGGCGAGCGGCCCGTGGAAGCTCTTCGGGATGACGGCCAGCCTGCGAGCCGCGTTCACCACGTGCCGCGAGCGCTCCTGCACCAGCAGGAGGTAGTCCGCTTCACCGCGGAACGGATCGGCGGGCCGTGCGATCGCCGTCAACGCGAGCACGCCACCAGCGCAAAGCCGTCCCGGAAGGTCGAGCACGGCCTGAAGATCCGGCAGGTACCGGTCCCGGAGCGGCGTCCGACCCGGTTGTACCGCGCGGCTATCGTGTAGCTCCCGTTCGAGAAGATCCATGCTCAGGGCGTACTCGACGAACGGCACCACCTGGACGTCGCCGCCGACCATTTCCGGTCGGATCTGCACGTCCGTGAGCCGATACAGCGGCACGTCCGCGATGCGCACGTCGTCGGCCGCGGCTTCGGCCAGCCGCCGAACCGCCCCGACTTCGTCGACCGGCTCACGTGCCGCATTCTCGTTGGCAGACAACACAATCCGGTCGTTCTCGGCCGTCAACGGGCAAGCAAGGTCCAGCCAGTCCGGCCGGGTCAGGACACTGGTCGCGACGTCAACCTGTCCGCAGCGCGCGGCATACAGCACATGCCCGGGAACCGAGTCGCGGTAATAGTTCGCCAAGGCGGCTGCAACGCGACTCCGACCGGCCGGCGCGTCGGAATGCGGCTTCACCGGCGCGGCGGTTGCCACGCGTCCGCGTGCAGTACCGGGAGACCACCCAGCGTGCCGATCCAGCCAGCCGAACGCAGGCTCAAGCGCCGAGCCAAGCTCCGCCGTCCCATCCAGCGTCCGCAGGCCGATCAGCTCGCGCAGCTCATCCGCGGTGCGGCCGAGAACCTTGGCCAGCTTCGGCCACTGGTACGGCAGGGGCGCGTAGTCGCCGGCTTCCCACCGGATGACTGTCGAGCGGTCGACGCCCATCACCTCGGCAAGGTTCTCCTGAGTCAGCCCGGCCACCTTACGCGCTGAAACAAGCTCCTCGCGTCGACGAATGCTGACCACTCGACCACCTCACCCCGGTTGACGTGATCACAGCGTAGCAGCCGTCATTGCAGGTAATGGCCCTGACTGCGACATCCCCGCCACGAAACATCAACGTTTCCGCTCTGGGCCATGCCCGCCTCTCCGGTTTGGATGATTTCAACAGATCCAAAGACCAGGGGGCGGATGTGACCAGCGGCGAACACGGCTCGCGCTTGTACGTGACCTGGCACCGCTGCGTGGCCGACAACCTGGACCACGCCGTCACTGACGACGCTGTGGCCGATGGCATCGCGCGCCACGAAGGCCGCTACCGCACGCTCTGCGGCCGCGATGTGCTGTTCCACTCCTGCCTGATGCCTCCCGGTCGGCCGTGCACTACCTGCAAGTCGCTGGTCTGGCTCCGCACGGCCACGCCGTCGCCGGAACCCGCGTCCCATCGCAAGCCGTCGTGCTGGCGTTGGGTCTTCGGCCGTCTCCAGACTCCGGCCGCCCTGCTGCCGCGCCCGCCTCAACGCGTGCGGTTCATTCCCGAGCAGGACAGCCGGACCACCACGTCGGCGGGAACGGGCAGTACCCCGAGCGCGCCCGCTCCCGCCGACCACCATCGCCGGCGGCCGACCCGATGACCGTCTACATCGCGCGTCCGCTGCCCGGCACGGTCGGCGAATCCCGCCGCGTCGTCCATGTCTTCCCGCTCTCAGCAGAGGGCCTGGCGCCTGAACGGCTGACTGCGTATTGCGGCGCGACGTTCGGCCGCGGCGAGCTTGAGTTGTTGGAACGCCCGGTCGGGATGCCGTGCGTGACCTGTCTCCGCCTCGCACCGACCCCGGGCGACGCCGATCGGCCGGCGATCGACCGATGACGCCGAGCCCGCCGATCGTGCCGGCGTTTCAACGCGAGCTGGATCCACTGCTGCTCCTGCCGGTCCGGCTGTTCGTACTGTGCCAGCTGGCGGACATGCGCTGGCGCAGGGCTGTAGTGGTCGGGACCGCTCTGGGTGTGGGCGGGCGGAGTCTCGCGCCGCACCTGGTGACCCTGCGCGCCGCCGGATACCTGGAGACCCGGTTCGAGAGAGATAGCCTGGTGCTCCGTTTGACACCGCTCGGACTCGATCGGCTGACCGAGCACGTGACGGCGCTCCGGTCTGTCGCGAGCACAGCCGCCGAACTCGTCACTGCGCGGCGCGCTCCGCCCGTCCGGTTTGCTGTGACGGGTCTGGCCCGATGCGCTAAACCGTCTGAAGGCGGCTGCTCGTGACGGTTGTGACGGGACTCCCGTCGAGCTGTCACAGCCGTCACGCAGGCGTTGTCGCAGGTCAACCCGCGTTTGTCGCTGTCACAGGCCGTGTGACGGCCGTGACGGCTGGCGGGAGGACCGCCGCCCGGTGACCGGGGAGGGAAGACCACAACTACGGCCCGGTGACGGGCGTTGAGTCTTGGCTGTTCCGGCGTCGCTCCCCTCGCGACCATCCGAGCGGAACGGCCGAGCCGGTCCGGCCGGCGCAGGTTGACTGCGCCGGCCGGATGCGTCGTCAACGCGACCACCGGGGCTACTGCGCCAGCCACACACAGGCACATAGGTTTAGTTCACCGCGCCGAATAAAAGAACTTGTGCCGCTGTTCGGCCAACACCAAGCACAGCACCCGACCCGCACAATCCGGTCCAGCAAAATCAGGGCAGGCCACTGATCCCCACATACACGTCACACGTGTTGCTGGCGCCAGAAGGACCCGTGAGCACCTGACCGAGCGCATCGTGCGCCCGGTATGAGTCGTTGGCACGAAGCAACGCCGGGATGTCGAGGCAGCGCGAAGCTGCTTTACTCGACGTTTCGTGACTCACCCAGGCCCCGGAGACACCGGGCAGGTAGTCGGCACCGTCCGTGGCGGCGGCGACGAACGTGAATGCATTCCCGCCCGAATACGCCTGCGCCAAGCGCAACGCCAGCTCCTGACAGCGGCCGCCACGTCCTGAACCACGCACAGTCACAGTCACCTCTCCGCATCCCAGCACCGCGACGGGTCGGCCAGGATTAGTTCCCGACGTGAGCAGCCGGTCCGCGAATGTCCGGGCGACCAGTTCGACATCTCCTTGCACAGCGGCACCGAGGCTCTCCACCGCGAGCCCATGAGCCCGGCCCTCCCCGATCATCGCCGACAACGCCAGCCCCGGTCCTCCCACTTCATGATTGCTGTGCTTCACGCCGAAGCCGCGTCGGCTCGATACCCTGTCAACCGCAGCGAGCACGCGGGCACGGACGCCGTCATCGCGCACTTCGTTAGCAACGACATACCTGACGAAGGGCAAGTCCAGTTCGGTCGCGAACGTCGGGCCTGACCCCACACCGGTGAGCCCGACCTGCACGTTGTCGGTAAGCACGAGGCCGACGCACTGCGCCGGAGCAAGAAGATCGAGCAAGCCTCCGGCAAGCAAAGGCGCGCAAGTCCGCCGGACGGCGTTGACGATGGTGACATCGAGTCCCGACCGGAGGAGCAGACGGCTCACCGCGGCCAGGTCGCCGGGCCACAGCGGGGCGATGGTCTCCGAGAGCATCGCGGTCGCACCGCCGGTCACCGCCACGGCTACGACGTCTCGGCTGGTCAAGGCCTGCGCTGAGACGAACTCCCGCAACGAGCGGGCAGCGCGCGTGCTGTTCTCCGCCGGCAAAGGATGGTCGCCCAGCGCGTAAGCATTGGCCTGCCCGGGGACGGGGTAACCGGTACCGCCAACGGCGAAGCTACTGTGGATTTTCCCTTTCAGGGCACGCTGCAGCCCGCTGAGCGCGCCTCTGGCGGCTTTGCCCAGCACGATGACGATGAGCCTTCCGCTCTCCGCATGATTCGCCAGCCCTATCTCGCGCGCTCCCCGTTCCATCACCTTGTCTGCCGCGACCGCACCGCAGCCCGCCTGGGCAATGCGCAACGCGACTGCGAGAGCCGGATCGGCGGCAGAATCGACGCGGGCCGGAATCAGTGTCGCTGCCAGGGATCCCAAAACCGATCTCCGATCACGCCGAAACAAATGCGTGTTCCCTTCGGGCTCGCAGAGAAACAGCGTACAGAACGCTGCTGGCGACAGCGACTGAGCCGCAGATGACGAACGTCGTCCGAGTACCCAAGCTCTCCGACAGCGAGGTCACGACCAACGCTCCGACCGGCGTCGTGCCGTTGAAGACGAAAGAGTAGAGACCGCTGACGAGACCCCGTCGTTCCTGGCCGACGCCAATCATGAGCACAGCAGTCGAGGAGGCGGTGAACATCAACCTCCCAACACCGCTGACGGCGATCAGCGCAACGACCGCCCACAATGGGTGGACCAGGCCGACGATCGCGAACGTCACCCCGAACACCAGCAACCCGACCAGCGCCGAGACGGTCGGCGCCGATTTCAGGAACGTCCGCATCAGGCCCCCCGCGAACGAACCAACGCCGAACGCCGCGTTGAACGCGGCCAGTGCCGCCGGGCTGTTGAGGTAATCCGAGCCGGCCAGGAGCGGTATCATCGTCGCGACGTTGAACGAGATCAGGCTGACCAGAGCGAAGATCAGCAGCAGGTCCCGAATTTCCGGCAAGCCCAGGACCAGACGCAGACCCTCGCGCAGCGAGCTCTTCTTCTTCGGCACCGGCAACTCGTGCAGGCCCCGGGGCAAAAGCACAACCGCAAGAACGAAGCTGATCGCGTCCAGTGCGAACGCGAGACCGGCGGTGCCCAGCGACAGGACGAGCCCGGCGATCGCAGGCCCGACGATCCTGCCGAGCGTCGATGCCGAATTGCTCGTTCCCGTGAACCGGGCACGGTGCTCGTCAGGCACGATCGCACCGAGAAATGCCTGTCTGCCGGAGAATTCCAGCAGCGAGAAGATCTGGCTGATCACGCCGGCGAGCAGAAACGGCACGAAAAGCAGTGAATTCGGCGAGAACGCCAGCGCAACGCAGAGCAAGGCCATGGCTGCCTGCACCAGGTTGCCCGCGACCACTACCGAACGCGCGTGCCGTCCGTCGACGAAGTTGCCGATCACTGGAGCCAGCACGGTCGACGGCAGGAAGCGGGCCGCGGTGAACAACCCGAGCTTGAGGGGATCGTGCGTGGCCGCCAGGATCACCCAGCTTTGCGCGGTCGCGGACACGAACGTTCCCGACTGCGACAGAAAGGTTCCCGCCAGGTAGGAGAAGGTAGCTTTGTTCCACAGACTACCCGGCTGCCCGCGAGTCATTCTCCGCCCTCCACACCCACGCCGAGGTCCCAATTTTTCGCTCGCCGCAGCGGCAAGGTCGCGTCCCCCCACGGAACGAATTGCGGTTGCGGAAATCGGAGGCGAATCAAGTGCTTCGCCGCCGCGGCGAAGAACAAGGGATCGCGCAGCAGCGATTTCGTGACCACGTCGACAACTGGGCGGCGCAGGTAGGTGGCCAGTGTCGCCAGGAGGAACCGCGGCAGGCCGGGCGGTTTGTTGTCAGGTCGTGACGAACCCCTGAGCCGACCCCTCAGTGCCACGACAAAGGCCGTCGGCTCTTCCAGCACCGACGCACCTACGAGTCCTGGCGGGGTGACGTGGCGTGGCAACGGCAGGCCATTCCATGCCGCGAGTGTCAGCTTGCCCACGTCGATGCCCAAGCTCCGCCAGATTTCCACCAGGATCTTGAAGTTGTTGCCGCTTCGGGGATTTCCCTCGATGAGCACGAGCTCACCACTCCGGGAGTCTGCTTTGAACTGGAACGCGCACCAGCCCATCATTCCCAGCTCCCGGGCCATTTCCCGGACAGCGGGCGCGATCGGAGGCGGTGACACCGAAATCACGCAGCAAGACCGCCCGCTGTCGGCGTACCGGACCTTGCGCAGCCACGTCTCGACGACCGGGACCCCCTTCTTGTCCAGCAGAAACGTGACCGACGGTTCGGTGGTTCCCGGGATGTACTCGTGGAGGGCCACCGCGGGCGAGTTCTTGCGGAGCTCCTGTACGGCTGAGCTCAATTGCCCAGCGTCCTCGGCGTAGCGCACCCCGCTCGATCCTGCCGAAGTCAGCCCCTTCACCACCACCGGGAAGCCCAGCTCTTCCCGAACCGCGACCAGCGCGGCGTCATCGTCTCCCACCGGGATCCTGCGCGGTACCGGCACGCCTCGCTGTTCCGCGAACTCGTTGAGCCGGACCTTGTCCTGCACAAGCGAGGTGGCAGCGAAATCCGGGCAGCAGAGGATGGCGCCGGCGTCGCCGAAGGCCGCCCGGTGCCCGGAGAGCCAGAAAATCATCTGGTCACTGGCGGGTATTATGTGCGTGATCCGCAGATCCGCGGTCAATTCCAGCACGTAACTCACGAATCCGGCCGTGGCACCGTCGGCGGGCACGCCCGAGGACACGTCCCATTCAGTGGGTTCCGGAACAGCGATCGGCCAGAACTCGTCGCACCACCGAGATTTCGCGCACGTCATCGGCACATTCCGCCAGTTCGTCGCCGCGATGAACTCAGCGTGCGGCCGCAGAATCGCAATGAAAGCGTACATGTTCGGCGTCGAGCCCACGATCAGAACCCTGGGCCGACCAGACGATCTGTTCTGATCCTTTTCCACCGGCAGCCTCCATTCCCGGGAATTCCACACGTTATTAGCCAGCCATGACGTGCGAGCTGTCAAGATTGATTGAATCAACATCGACCAGGATCGTGACTTACGTCACGACTGCTGCAGGCAGATGATTGGCCGAATTCAACCGTCTCCGAGGGCCAGACCGAACTCGAGATCGAACGGGATGAACCGGCGAGCGGCCTGGACCGCGTCCTCCTCGCCGAGAAACCCCCGTGCCAACGCCGCGCGCCGGACGGAGCCGGTCTGCCAGCGTTGCGCCAGCCAGCCGGCCGCCGTCGCGTGCGGAATTCGCACCGGCAAATACCCGGGATCGCGCTCCAGCAAGGTGCAGTTGAACTCGGAGACATCGTCGGAGAGCCCGCATGCCGCTTCCCAGACGTCGCGCACCGCGGAATGCCGGGCCAGCTGGTCCAGCACTGTGATCACACCGGGCCAGGATCGGTGAGTAGCCACCGCGAGCCGGCCGAGTTCGCACCCATCGGATAAACTGCCTGCGTTCTCCAGCCAGTATTCGGCCAATTCGGTGCTGACCGAATCAATACCGGTCCTTCGGCTGAACTCGGCGCCAAGTTCAGCAAGAACCGGGTCTACTTTCCACAGCCGGGCCAGCTCGTGCGAAACCAGCTCTTCGTAGCACTCAGGCATCCGCGGCCACACGAGCTGCAGCACAGTAGCGGCCTGGGCATCACGGGCAGCCGGGCCATAGGTGCGCAACCACCGGTGGAGGTGGGCGGTCCGAACGACCGAACCGTCTTGCCTCCGTCCGATTCCGGACACGACGCGCAAAGCATGTTCGGCGTCGGCGTACTTGACGTCCCCGTGGCTTCTGCCTAGATCGGAGACCAGTTCGCCCGCCTCGGCAGGCGGGAATCCGGCCTGCCGCAAGGCTGAGCGGACCGCGAACGGCGTCCGCTCGGTGAAATAGAGCTCTCGGACAGCCGCAACCGCGGCGTCGGCGACTTCCGGGGAGATCCGACGTTCGGACACGCGACGGCGGCAGGCCGCACGCAAACTGACGAGCGCGACCGTACGAGGCAGGTGGTCATCCTCAGCTCCGAGATGTGACACAGCGACCTCGTCGTCGCTGTCGAGCCGGCCCTCGGCGAACTGGTTGTAGACCTCGCCGATGCCGACCATCCCCGCATACCGCAACTCACAGGCACGAAGCGCCCCCATGCTGCTCGCGCCGACGACCGCGGTACCACGCTCGAGCGCATACAGGATCTCCTTGTGCCGGACAGCCGGTCGCTGGTAGTAGACACCATCGATGATCAGCACGGTCGTCTCCGGGCCCAACTCCAGCCGAAGCAGGTCGCCGTGCGCGATGGGGCCGTGAATGCGGGCGTGCGGCACGATGTTCCGCACTTGGTCCGCTGAGACGGTAGGTCCGATAAAGACGTGCACTGTGGACACCCGGTCACCCTCCGGCTGCTGTGTAGTTGCCGTGCCCGGCCAGTCTCAGTCCTGGTGCGACGACCTTGACCACGGAAACCGGAGCCCCGGATTCGGTCAGCCGAAGACACAACGGCTCATAGCCGGTGAACTTGTGAATCTTCTCCGCGACGCAGGTCATCGCTTGCCCGAGCCCGGCAACCGGCAGGTCCGCAGGAGGGCTCACGTATTCGATCTCGTCGCGCGCAGGCGTGGTCTCGCGCACGAAACCTAGGTGCAGCAGATCGTACACTTCGTCGGGAAGGTCGTCTCGAGTGCCTGCGATGACCGTCAGGCGTTGCTGCACCGCTTCGGTGATCGCCCGGCACGTCGCCACGGCGGTGGAAGGGTGACAGCCAAAGCCGCCGAACACCAGCGGCAGGCTGCCTCCGCCGACTGACGCGCCAACGCACGGCAGCCCCATCGGGCCGGTCAGGTCGAACACCCGCAGCCGTGCGCTCGCGGCGGCGATCCGCTCGCATAGTGCGTCGACGGCGGGATCCGCCACCTCCGCCGGGTCGAACAAGTGCCGGCCGAGCACGTCGCCCGCCGCCGCGATGCTGTCCCGCTCGGCCACCTCGCACAGCGCGTGCAGCATCGCCTCTTCGTCGGAGTTACCACTGGCCAAGCCGTTACTAGTGGACAAAAACAGCGGAGGGCACCAGCTGTCGCTGACCACCGTGCGGTCCAGATCCACCAGTTCTCGCGGCAGGGCCGCGGATCGTCCGGTGATCATTGAGCTGCAGACGAGCCAGTCGAGCGGGTATCGCCGATGCCACAGCCCACCTGGGTGCAGGTCGAGCGCTTCCACGGGATAGCTGAGCAAGCTGCCGAGCTCGGTGGCAGGCGTGCCGGCGATATCGGCGTCTGCCAGGTTTTCCGCGTAGTAAAGCTCGATCGCTTCCATCACGGCCGAGATCTTGGACAAAATGCCGGTCGTTCCTTTGCCTTGGGACACCGACAGGGCGCGGGCATGAGGCCGCACTGCCATGTGCACCGGCACGCCGATGTCGTCGAGCCCCGTGACATCCGCGACCCTGGTGACACCAGCGGCCTCGGCCACCGGCTCCAGCGCCGACCAGGTCTGTTCCGGATGTCTGCTCCGCCAGGTGCCGGACGTCCAGGCGATCCGGGGCGGGTCACTGGTATCCATTCCTCACTCCGTATCCACCGTCGGGAAGGTTCCGCGTACTGCTCAGTGGCGGGTGGGGCGTCGGCGCCCCACCCGCCTGGCCAGCGCTAACTCAGTTCTGCTGCTGCGCCACCACGATGATGGTCTCGTTGTCCTCGGTGAAGATGTGCTCCATTGTGCTCACCTCCTTCCAGCAGTAGTCGACCCCAGCGCAGGGGCTGTCAGTCCGGACTATGTCCAGACCTCCGCCATAGCGGCGAAGTCTTGTGCCACGGCCTCCGCTTCCGACTGCAAGCAGACGTAGGGAACCTCGGCGAACGCCTCTCGCGTTCTTGACAGGACGGCCCGATCGGCGCGTCCGAAGGGCCGATGCTCGGTCTTCAAGCTCCCCCGGCGAAGGGCGAAACCCTTGACGTGCACGGTGTGGGTGAACGAAGCCAGCCGCGCCCCGGCCTTTTCGATGCGGGGTTCCAGGAAGGCCAGCCCTTCGAGATCGACGACCGTTCTCACGCCGAATCGGTCGTGGAGTCGTTCAATCTCCCGCAACGATGCATATCCCTGGTGGGTGTCGACGAGAACATCGCCCGGTGGTCTGGTCCTGCCCGCCAGAGCTTCCAGCTGAGCCTTCATCAGCTGGTTGTCGGCCAGGCCGGGCTGCTCCGCGGCGAACACCCGGACGGGAACCGCACCATGACGGTCTGCCTGCTCCGCGATCTCCTCGGGCTCATGACCCGGATCCCCGAGCACCACGCTGAGTCCGACGTGCCCCACGTCGACCCCCCTGGCGTGGAAGTCGTCCAGCCCAGTCAACTCCCAGCGGTGGCTGCGGCCGGCCCGCAAGTCGACTGCTTGCCCCCCAAGGCCGATCACCAGCGACGCCAGGTCCGCGCTGCTGAGATTTTTCGCGCAGGCGGAGGACACTCCCAGCCGCGGGCTCATCCGCCCTGATCCTCGTCTGCGCCCCGCAGCGGATGCCGGCGCTCGGTCAGCGGCAGCCGCACAGTCCGCCCCTCCAAATGCGACCAATAGATCGCATGCAGCATCTGCGCCGCAGCCGCACCGTCTCGCCCGGAGCAAGCAGGATCTCGTCCCTGCAGGATGGCGTCCACGAAATCGGTCGCGGCGTAGGTGTGATAGCCCGCGTAGGCCCTTGGCGGCTCGGTGTCCAGCTGGTGCCAGTCATCGTGTCGCGCATAGATGACGGGCTTACGGGTGTACCAAACCGAACCGTCCGCATAGGGCGCTCGCCAGACTGCGATGCCTCTGGTGCAATGCACCTCCAGCCGGTATGGCTGCTCAGCACGGTCCTCGATGGCGCACGGCCACGATTCGACCGTGCCCACCAGACCGCGCTCGAAGGTGTAGGTGGCATGGATCCGGTCGCCGCCGACAGGGCCGACCTCTTCCGTTCCCTGACGCGCCTCCCGCAAAACGAACGGCTTCGTTCCGGTGCCGACGTAGCCGCTGCACGTCAGCGGCTCCCCGCCGATCCGCCTCATGGCGTCAGCGAGATGCCCGCCGAGTACGAAGAGATCCTGCCCGCCTGCCCGATGGTCCCACTTGCACAGACCGCGCAAATGCAAGGGCTCGCCGAGCTCTCCGCCCGCCAGCAAGTCCGTAAAACGCCGGAACCGTGGCTCGTGCACGGCGGGCAGCGCGGTAGCCAGCAGCCGTCCGGCTTTCTCGGCGGCCGCCAGCATCCGGTCGACCTGCATGAGGTCTTGCCCCAGCGGCTTTTCGCAATATACGTGCGCTCCGGCCTCCAACGCCGCGACGACCATCTCCTCGTGCCGGACGATCCACCTTGGACAGACAAGAACGATGTCTAGGTCTTCGCGATCCAGCATCTCCGAATATGACTTGTATTGCATCTGGGCCGCTGTGCGAGCGGCAGCGGCCGCCCGGGTGCGAGGGTCCGGATCGCTCACCGCGGCGACAAGAACCCGCGGCTCTGCGGCGAAACCCGCGTCGATCTGGTGCCCGTAGTCGCCGTGGCCGCCATGACCGATGATTCCGACGCGAAGGAAATCACTCACGTTCCCAGCTCCCCGGTTCGATGTCAGTCAGCGCCCTCAGCGCGGTTGTCACGTCGGGAGGCAACGGGCCCTGCGTGACCCACCCCACGTTCTCCTCGAGTTCCCGCACGGACCGCGGGCCTACGACGACGGTGTGCACCCGCGGATCGCCGAGCAGCCAGCGCAGGCCCATCTCCGGCATCGACAGCCCTGACTCCCGCGCGATCCGTTGTGCTTCCGCGATCCTGCGGACGAGCCCCGGTGGAACTGATCCGCGCCGTTCGGCACGCAAGCGCCGCGGCAAGTCCTCGTCGAGCGAGGTGAGCAGGCCTTGCCGGTACGGTGCGCCAACGGCTACGCCCATGCGCTGCTCGGTGAAAGCCTGGATCGCCGGTCCGCCGATGTCGCCCCAGACCATGTTGAAGTAATGGACGTACAACGCCAGATCGAACAGTCCCGTTCCAGCGAGGGCCACGGCCTCCCTTGCCTTCCGCACGGAAAGACCGACGTGGTCGACGAGACGCCGTTTCCTGGCTTCATCGAGAAAGCGCATGACCGGGGCCGTGTCCGACACCCCGTCTGGCCACCACTCGGTCCAGTCCGTTTCGTGCAGCAGCAGCGCCGGAAGCCGGTGCAGTCCGAGCACGCGCAGCGAATGCTCGAGCTGCGCGGTCATCAACGACGGTTCGGTGTAGCACCGATCGCCGGAGCGGGCGAGGATGCTCTTTTCGAACCGGCCGATCTTGTCGATAGTGACGACCCGTTCGAGCACCTCGCTGCTCAAGGCTTCGGCAAGAATGAATTCTGCTTCGCCCATCCCGTACATGGGCGCGGTGTCGAAGACGTTGACACCCGAGTCGTAGGCAGTCCGGACGACGTCAAGAGCCTCGCTGTGCGCTACACCGCGGTCGGAGGTGAGGTGGTAAGTACCCAATCCGATCGCGCTGACCATGCGTCCGGTCCGGCCGAACATTCGTGGGTCGAGCACGTCATCTTCCGCGCGTGCGGAACGCATCACGGTCATGCGGACGCCTCCTTGACGAGCGAGGTGGCCATGGGAGCAAGCGCGGAGCCGCCGTCGACCCGGATCACTTGCCCGGTGATGTAGGCGGCGGCCGGGCCGGCCAGGAAGCTCACGACACCGGCGATGTCGTCGGCGCTGCCCAGCCGGCCGAGCGGTATCTGTGCCGCGGCGCGGCGCATGCTGTCTTCGTCGCGTCGTCCGCCCCGGCGAACCCGGGGAGTGTCGATCTGGCTAGGCGCGACTACATTGCACGTAATACCCGCCGGTGCCAGCTCCATCGCGAGCTGAGCCGCCAGCCCGTGCAGTCCGGCCTTCGCCGCCGCGTAAGAGGCACTACGCCCTCGACCGCCGCGGAAAGCTGTGTTCGACGAGATGAAGATGAGCCGACCGTGTTCCCCCGCGGTCATGCCGGCAGCAGTCGCCCTGGCCAGATGGTAAGCGCCGTCGAGGATCACTGCGGTTTCGGCGCGCCAATGCGACGCTGACAGCTGCGTCACGTGTCTTGGCGGCAGCGACGGACCCGCATTGTGCACGACGATCGTCGGCGTTCCGAGCTGCTGCACGATTTCGCCGACCATCCGGTCCACCTGTTCGCCGTCCGCGACGTCCGCGATCGACGGGTACAGCGCGTCATCGAGCCGGGACCTGGCGAGTCGTTCCAACTGCGGCCGGTGATGCTCGAGGCCGTTCACTGCCACTCGCGCCCCCGCATCAGCCAGTGCGATCGCGATCGCAGTACCGCACCCGCCGCCACCGGCGCCAGTCACAAGTGCCACCTGACCGTTCAGCGGTGCCGCCGCCAGGTGCGGCGCAGCCTCACTGGAAGCTGTAGCCACGGCGCACCAGTTCTTCCTCCACCGCGAACGGCGGACAGCCGGTCCAGGAGGCCCGCAGTGCGCGTTCCGCG